>DASZZB010000001.1:0-14744 GCA_035545115.1 Solirubrobacterales bacterium
ACGCCCGGGACGCACCTCGGACGGCCGCTCCGCCCTCGGCCCCCCGCTCCCCACCGGGTCCCGCGCGCCACGATCAAAACGTCGCGCCCGTGGGTAACCGTCGGGCGTGCCCTCACCCGATCCGCCCTCGCCCCCCACTCCCTCGCCCGACTACAAGTGGATCGCCCTGGTCAACACCACGGTCGGGATGCTGCTGGTGACGATCAACTCGTCGATCCTGCTGATCGCCCTGCCGGACATCTTCCGCGGCATCGGGATCGACCCGCTCGAACCGCAGAACACGAACTACCTGCTGTGGATGATCCTCGGCTTCCTCGTCGTCACCGCGGTGCTGGTGGTGAGCCTCGGTCGGCTCGGCGACGTCTTCGGCCGCGTGCGCACCTACAACCTCGGCTTCGCCGTCTTCACCTTCTTCTCGATCCTCCTCTTCGTCACCCCGCTCAGCGGCTCGGCCGGGGCGCTCTGGCTGATCGGGATGCGGATCGGCCAGGGGATCGGCGGGGCGATGCTGTTCGCCAACTCGAGCGCGATCCTCACCGACGCCTTCCCCGAGAACCAACGCGGCCTGGCGCTCGGGATCAACGGCGTCGCGGCGATCGCCGGCTCCTTCCTCGGCCTGATCATCGGCGGCGTGCTGGCGCCGATCGACTGGCGGCTCGTCTTCCTCGTCTCGGTGCCGTTCGGCATCTTCGGCACCGCCTGGGCCTACCTCAAGCTGGAGGACCTGAGCGAGCGCCGCCCGGCCCGGATCGACTGGCTCGGCAACGTCACCTTCGCGGTCGGCCTGATCGCGGTGATGGTCGGCGTCACCTACGGCATCCAACCCTACGGCGGCCACGTGATGGGCTGGACCAGCCCCAAGGTGCTGGCCGAGCTGATCGGCGGCGTCCTCGTCCTCGTCCTCTTCTGCGTGATCGAGACGCGGGTCCGCGAACCGATGTTCAACCTCGACCTCTTCCGCATCCGCGCCTTCACCGCCGGCAACCTCGCCAGCCTGCTCTCCTCGATCGGCCGCGGCGGCCTGCAGTTCGTGCTGATCATCTGGCTGCAGGGGATCTGGCTCCCCCAGCACGGCTACAGCTTCACCGAAACGCCGCTCTGGGCGGGCATCTACATGGTCCCGCTGACGGTCGGCTTCCTGCTCGCCGGCCCGCTCTCGGGCGTCCTCTCCGACCGTTACGGGGCGCGGCCCTTCGCCACCGGCGGGATGGTCGTCGCGGCGATCTCCTTCGTCGCGCTGGAGCAGCTGCCGGTCGACTTCGACTACTGGGCCTTCGCCGCGCTGATCTTCATGAACGGCGTCGGCATGGGGCTCTTCGCCTCGCCCAACCGGGCCGGGATCATGAACAGCCTGCCGCCGCGCCAGCGCGGTGCCGGCGCCGGGATGAGCGCCACCTTCCAGAACTCGGCGATGGTCCTCTCGATCGGGATCTTCTTCTCGCTGCTGATCATCGGCCTCTCCGCGGGCCTGCCGGAAGCGCTCCGCAGCGGCCTCCAGGCGCACGGGGTCGGCGCCCACGAAGCGGCGCGGATCGCCGAACTGCCGCCGGTCGCCAGCCTCTTCGCCGCCTTCCTCGGCTACAACCCGGTGGAACACCTGCTCGGACCGCACGTGCTGCACGGACTCACCCACGCCCAGGCCGCCGCCCTCACCGGCCGCTCCTTCTTCCCGCGGCTGATGAGCGGGCCGTTCGCCGACGCGCTCGCCACCGCCTTCACGTTCTCGGCCGTCGCCTGCCTGATCGCCGCCGTCGCCTCCTGGCTGCGGGGCGGCAAATTCCACTGGTCGGAGAGCGAGGCCGAGGAGCCGCGGCCCACCCCGCCCCGGCCGACCACGAGGCCGGTGCACCGATGAGGAAGCTGGTCACCATCTCGGCCTCCTACGGGGCGGGCGGCAACGTCGTCGGCCCCGCCTTGGCGGAGCGGCTCGGCGTCCCCTTCCTCGACCGCGCGATCCCGGTCAAGGTCGCCGAGCAGCTGCAGGTCGAGCCGGAGGAGGTCGACGCGGTCGAGGACGATCCCCCGAGCCTGCTGGAGCGCCTCCTGCGCGGCTTCTCGGCGGGCGACTCGGTGGCGCCGACCTGGCTGCCCGGCATCGACCTCACCCCGGAGGACTTCCGCCGCGAGACCGAGAAGGTGCTGCTGGCCCAGTGCCAGACCGGCGAGGGGGTGATGCTCGGCCGCGCCGGCGCGATCGTCCTGCGCGACGACCCGCGCGTCCTCCGGGTCCGGCTCGACGGCCCGCGCGACGCCCGCGTCCGCCAGGCGATGGGCTTCGGCGGGATCGACGAGGCGACCGCGCGCCGCACCGCCGAGCACCTCGACCGCACCCACGTCGCCTACGCGCGCGAGCTCTACGGCGCCGACATCCGCGACTTCTCCCTCTACGACCTGATGATCGACGCGACCCGGATCGGGATCGACGCCTGCGTCGAGCTGATCTACGCCGCCGCCGCCGAGACCCGAGGACCCTGAGACCCATTCGCTCCCACCTCTACGGCCTGACGAGCGGGCGCCGCCGCAGCCGCCGCACGATGGTCCGCCGCGAGTTCGCCGCCACCGCGATCCGCGAGCCGGCGTACCGGACCCCGCCCCGCCGCATCCTCACCGCCACCGCCGGCCAGGCGCAGACGCCGCGCTCGAGCAGCCAGAGCGGCGCGAGCAGTGAGGCGGAGGCGGGAAAGACGGCACGGCCACCGGCCCGGCGGCGGCCCCGCTCGGCGAGGCCGACGGAGCCGATCGCGACGAGGAGCGGCGGCAGCGGGCGACGGTGCGCGGCGGCCAGGAGCGTCGCCGGGACGACCAGGAGCCAGAGCGCCATCCGCCCCGGCAGCGCGAAGTCGTCGTAGGCCTGGCGGACGCGCTGGCCGAGGAAGTGCCGGGCGCTCGGCGGCAGCCGGCGCACGTAGAGGTCGAGCGGCGCCGCCTCGCTGCCACCCGCCGCGGCGACGGTGCGGATCAGCTCGAGGTTCTCGAAGAGGACGTCGCCGTCGTAGCCGCCGATGCCGAGGAGACGCGAGCGACGGACCCCGAGGGTGCCGGGGTAGTCGCGGCCGCCGGCGCGGTTGAGCAGCGTCCGGGCGGTGTCCCAGCGGGCGTGCCAGGGGAGCGGCCGGAAGTAGTTCTGCGGCCGCACCAGGTCGTGACGGGCGAGCAGCGCGACGGTGCGGGACAGGGTCTCGCGATCGTGACGGACGTCGTCGTCGGCGATCACCAGCGCCTCCTGGGAGGCGCGCCGCGCCGCCGTCATCACCCCCGCGACCTTGCCGTTGCGGCAGGCGAGGTCGGGGTCGGGCGGCAGATGGGCGGCGACGTGGGGCGCGAAGGCGGCGTGGTCGGCGGCGAAGACGTCGGGCTCGGAGCCGTCGACGACGATCACCTCGGCCCCCAGCGCGGCGATCTCGGCGAGGTGCGCCGCGAGCTCCTCCCGCCCCTCGCCGTCCGCCCAGCGGACCGGCACCAGATAGGAGCAGCGGATCGGCGCCGCGACCGCCGCCGGCGAGGCGCTCATCTCAGGCGGCGACGAGCGCGGCGCGCAGCGAGGTCTCGCCTGCCTCCCAGCAGCCGAGCAGGCGGGAGGCCCAGCGGGCCTCCAGCGCCAGCAGGGCGCGGGCGCCGAAGAGGATGTCGGCGGCCACCTGCGGCTCCTCGCGGGCGAGGCCACCGGCCAGGTCCCAGGCGGCGATCGTCTCGTGCACCGCGTCGGCCTCGACGTGCTCGTCGTAGAAGTCGGTCACCTCCCTGCCGTAGCCGAGCCGGCGCAGGGCGTTGCCGTAGCGGCGATTGGGGATCGAGGAGGTCATCTCGAAGGCGGCGAGGTGGCCGACCAGGGCGCCCCGCCGGCGGCGGTGCAGGCCGAAGCCGGAGAGCAGGTTGACCGTCGCCAGCGTCTCGGCGGGGAGCAGGTGCAGGTAGGCGCCGTAGGTCGGGTCGAGGCCCAGCGCCGCCATCGTGTTCGCGAAGAGCACCGCGTGCATGCGCTCGGCGCGCCCGCCGCCGTACTCGTCGAACTGCACCTCGAGCAGCGCCGCCTTCGGCCCGGGCGCGAGACGCGGGATCGCCCAGGAGTGCGGGTCGGCCTCCTTCAGCTGGTAGGCGGAGCGGTGGATGACGTGCTCGAGCATCTGCTCGCGGGTGCCGTGCCGCTCGAGCCGGCGGGAGAGCGGCGGGCCGTCGTCGGCGGCGACGATCCGCTGCAGCGCCTCGGGCACGCTCGCCGCCTCCGCGGCGCTCGCCGCGGGGACGAGCTCGGCGACCGCCGCCTCGAAGGGTGCCTCCAGCGCGGCCCGGAAGGCGAGCAGGTCGGGCTCCCACTCCCAGCCCTCGTCGACCCCCTCGAAGCCCGCGTAGTGGAGCTCGTAGGCGACGTAGAGCGCCAGCTGCAGGTCGAGATCGGCGAGCGGATCGGCGCTCGCGACGGCGCCGGCGTCCGGCGGGCGCGACCCGGGCGCCTCCGCCAGCGCGCCGAAGAGGCCCTCGGTCAGCGGCCCGACCGGATCGGGCAGGGCGGTCGAGCGGTCGGCGAGCACTCTCATCGCGGCGCCTTCTCCGGCGGCCAGGCCTCGAGCACCCCCGGGGCGCGGAAGTCGATCAGCTTGTGGGTGCCGTCGCAATAGGGCCGGGTGCGCGATTTGCCACACCGACAGAGGGCGATCGTCCGCCGTGCCACCGGGATCGGCTTGCCGTCGGGGTCGCGCAGCGCGAACGGTCCCCGCACCAGGTAGGGGCCATCTCGGTAGGGCGTGATCACGACCTCACCATCGTTCGGCCGGGACGTGGACATGCGCCGAAGTACCCGGCGCCACGGCGGCGGAAACGGCAAGGAATCCTCTACCGGCCCGACTTCCCGCGCACCTTCGCCGTGCGCCTCGCGTTCGCCTTCTCGCCACCCTTGCCGACGACGATCAGGCGCACCTTGTAGGCCTTCGCCTTCCGGTAACGGTGCTTGAGCAGGAAGCGGCCGTCCTGCAGCTTCGGCCGCACCTCACGGCCGTCGCCGAAGCGCAGCTCGACCTTGCGGATCCCGTCGCCCGCCGTCGCCCGGCCGCGCACCTTGGTCGGCCTGCCGAGCCTCACCGTGCCGACGCGGCTCAGCCGGGCGGTGGCCGTCGCCTTGCCCGGGGCCGGCGCTCCCCCACCGCCGCCGGACCCGCCGCCACCGGACCCACCGCCGGAGGAGGACGGTGGCGGTGGTGGTGGTGGCGGTGGCGGTGAGGGACAGAACCCGTTCCTCGGCAGCGACAGCGCGTAGGCGCCGCGGCCGTGGGTGGCCGCGTAGAGCGTGTGCGCCCCGGCGGCCATCGTCAGCCCGAAGACGGCGACCTTCGGCAGACCGCTCCCCGCTTCGATCCAGGCGCTCGAGCCGCCCGGCCGCTCCAGCACGCCGAAGTCGGTGGCGGCGTAGACGCTGCAGGTTTCGGCGTCGAAGGCGATGCCGGTCACCGGCTGGTCGCCGATGTTCGCCGAGAGGTCGGTGAAGGTGGCCGACCGCGACGCCGGGTCGTAGACGACTTCGAAGACGTGGCCGGGCGTCCGCGGGGTGTAGGCGCCGTAGCCGGAGTAGGAGACGAAGGCGCGATCGGGGTCGGTCGGGTCGACGGCGATGCCGGACGGGAAGCGTTCCGGCGTCGCGGGCCGGTCGAGGCGGCGGAAGGTGACCGCGCCCGGCGCCGCTTCGGCAGCGTTTTCGGTGATGAAGACGCGCCCGGTCCTGGTCGCCGCCCAGAGCGTGTGGGTGTCGCTCGGCGCCCGCGCGATCGCGCTGACGAAGCCGCCCTGGCGGCTCTCGCCGAAGGCGTTGTCGGTCAGCTTGCCGCCCATCGGCGCCCAGTCGCCGCACGGTTCTTCGCGGAAGGGGTCCAGTTCGACCAGCTTGCACCCGTCGGCGACCAGCGCCGCCTCGCTGCCGCCGTGGTCGTCGGTGCGCCAGACGTGTTCGAGGCCGGTGAAGGCGCGCCCGGAGACGACCGGGTCGGCTTCGAACGGCGTGTAGAAGGAGCGTTCCTCGCCGCTCAGCTGCAGCGGGTCATAGATGTCGATCCACTGCCTCGGGTCGTGACCGTGGAAGTTCACTTCCGGCGTCGCGTCGTAGTAGTTGTGGTACTCGACCGCGGTCGGGGCGGCGTCGAAGCCGGACTGCCCGCCGTCCCCGCCGACCGCCTCCAGCCACTGCGTCGCCGCGGGCTGCCAGGCCTCGAAGGCCCAGGTGCCGTTGTCCTGGGTGCCGCCGAGGAGCGCCCCGGTCGGGTCGGTCCCGTCGAAGGAGAGCGACTGGAACTGCAGGTCGTCGAGCCCGTCGTTCAGCGGCTCGATCGCTTCCGGCACTTCGGCCAGCAGGCCTTCGCAGTCGGCCAGGTCGTCCAGCTTCAGCGGTACCGGCGCGGCTTCCGGATCGTGCGCACCTTCGTAGTTCCATTCGCGTTCGCCGCACGATTCCGACTGGTCCTGCCCTTCCGTCCCGACGTCGATCCGCACCACGCCGCCGTCGGAGCCGACGAAGGCGACCTTCCCGCCCTCGGCGAAGGCGATCGCGTGGAGGTCGGGGTGGATGCCGGATTCCACCACCCACGCTTTCGAGGGGTCTTCCAGGACCGCGGTCATGTCGCCCCACTCGACTTTTTCGGGCGCCGTCGCAGCGGTGCCTTCGCCCGCGTTCACCGAGCGGATCACCGCCCGCCCGTCGGAGCGCGGCGGCGCCCCTTCGCCGAGCTGGTCGTAGGCGGGCAGCTCGCCGTAGTTCATCGAGCCGCCGAACCAGACCGTGCCCGGGCTCGCGCCGGGCGGGTGGGCGACGAAGCTGTCGTAGCCGCACTGGCCGTTCTGGCACCAGCCGTAGGCGGCGAAGCCGGGCTTCCCGTTTTCGGGAGTCGAGAGCCGGACCCAGCCCGCGGCTTCGTTGTCCAGCTCGCCCGCCGGGTCGCCGGCGATCGCCGCCGCGTCGTCGTTCCGCCAGGCCTCCGGCCGCGGCGTGTCCGGGTCTTCCGGCTTTCCTTCCGCCGCCGCCGCTTCGTCGGCCAGCGCCCATTCGTCGGAGGCGTCGCCGACGTAGATCCGCGTCTTGCCGCCGCCGAGCGCGGCCAGGTCGAACTCGGTCCGGTCGCCGGTTTCGTCGCCCAGCGGTTCTTCGGGGTCGGAGAAGTCGTTCTGGTTCATCGTGTGGAAGATCTGCGTCCATTCCGGTTCGGCTTCCGACTGGTCGGCGCGCCAGACCCCGTAGCCGAGCACCCCGGCGTAGAGCACGTCCGGATCTTCGGGATCGAACTCGAGCTTGTTGACGCCGCCCTGGAACCAGTCGACGCCGCTCGCCGCCGGGTTCGGGCTCGCCGGCGTCTCTTCCGCGAGCTCTTCCTCGTAGGTGAAGGTCTGGCCGCCGTCTTCGGAGCGGTAGACGCCGAGCGGCGGCGCGTTCGGCGGCGTCATCCGGCCGCCGTTGACGGCGGAGGAGCCGTGGCGGGCGACGGCGGTGCCGATGAAGATCGTCTCCGGATCGGTCGGGCTGACGGCGATCGCCCCGATCGAGCGGTTGGTGGCGACCGCGGCGCTCCCCGGCACCAGCGACCAGGTCCTGCCGTCGTCGGTCGAGCGGAACAGGCCGAGGCCCGCTTCGGAGTCGCTCGACCCGTTCGGCTCGCCGGAGCCGGCGTAGAGCGTGTTCGTGGCGGCGTCGAAGTAGAGCGAGCCGAAGGCGCTGGTCGGCAGGTCTTCGGCCGGTTCGATCCATTCGACCTTCGGCGCCAGCGCGTCGTCGGTGCGCCAGACGCCGCCGCCCGCCGCCGCCACCCACATCCGGCAGTCGCCCGGCGCGCAGGCGGGGTCGATCGCCAGCGCCGTGACCCGCCCGGACTCCTGCGTTTCCGGCCCTTCCCCGGTCGCCGGTTCGACGAACTGCGAGGCGGGCCCGGCGACGTTCGGCGTCTGCGGTCCCAGCGATCCCCACGAGCCCGGCGCCGCCGTGGCCTGCGCGAACGCCTCGGCGCTCCCGAACGTCGCCCGCCGCGGCCGGTTCGGCACCGCTTCGAATTCCCCCAGCTCGCCCCGCACCAGCCTGTCGTTCACGTAGCTGCGCGGGAACGCCCGGTTCGCGACCTGTTCGGACGCCGGGCTCCGCGGCCCCTCCCGCGGCGCCTCGCCGCTGTCCCGATCGGCGTCCTCGTCGCCGTCGGCGTCCTCCCCGTGCGCCTCCTTGCCCTCGTTCGCCGCCTCGTGCAGCGCGTTCATGTCGGCGAACGGATGGTCGCCCGCCTCCCCCGAGCCACCCCCACAGGAGCTGATCGCAAACGCCGACATGGCAAGCAGCGCCGCGATCAAGACGGTCTTGCCGAGGCGCTCGCCGAGCATCGACCCACCCTAGCTCGCGGCGCCGGCGGTTCAAGGACCGACCCCGCGGGCCGGTGAGATCGTTCTTTTAGAATCGGCCAGGTGGAGTTGACGGCGGAGACCCGGGCCGAGGGAACGGCGGCGAAGATCTCACGTGAGGTCGTCCAGCTGCTCAAGAAGAAGGCCGGACGCGGGCCGACCAAGACCCGCACCTACCTGCACCAGGAGTGCGTCCTCGTCCTGCTGCGCGAAGGGCACACGGCGAGCGAGCAGACGATGCACGAGGGCGGCGGCGCCCGCTCGGTCGCCCAGACCCGGGTCGAACTCTCCGAGTCCCTGCGCGAGCCACTGATGGAGATCGTCGAAAGGAACCTCGGACGCAAGGTGAGCGGCTTCCTCAGCAGCAGCCAGCAGGACCCGGACCTGCTCGACTTCGTCTTCGTGCTGCAGGACTCGCCGCTGACGAGTCCCGACGACCGGGTGGACCTCCCCGGCACCGGCTCCTTCTGAGGGCGAGCCCCAGCCGGCCGGACGACCTGTTTGGCAACCGCCGGACAGGGAACTTCGACGGGCATACCCGAGGAAGGGAACACCGATGTCCACCGTACTCATAGTCATCATCGTCGTGGTCGTGCTGATCCTCCTGGCGATGCTGCTGATCGCCATGCGGCGCGCGAAGCGGAAGCGCGAGCTGGCGCAGGCGCAGACGGAGGCGCGGCGCGACGACGTCCAGCACCACCGGGTCCGCGCCGAGGAGAGCCGCACCGAGGCCGCGGTGGCCGAGGAGAGGGCCAAACGGGCCGAGACCGAGGCTCAGCTGAACGAAGAACGGGCCCGCAACCGGGAGGCGGAGCTGGAGGACGAGGGCGAGACGCGGCCCTGAAGGGCGCGCCGCCGCGTCACCACTCCCGCGGCAGGAAGCCGAGCCAACACAGGTGGGTGAAGTTGAGCGCGTGGTAGATCCGGCGGTTGAAGACACGTGGGGTGAAGAACTGGAGCTTCTCCATGCCGAGGCCCGGGTCCGCCGTCCCGGTCCGTGGACGGAACATTTCGTCGCCGATCTGCGCGGAGGGCGACATCGCGCCGCCCAGCCCACGGGTGAAGAAGAAGACGGCGTCGATCGGGGTGCCGTTTTCCCGGTAGCCGACGGTGGCGTCCATCTGGAAGAAGTCGGGCTGGTTCGGCCAGGCGTGCCTATCGGAGCCCAGGTCGTTGCAGGTCAGGTTGCGCGCATTGTCGCTGTCGGCGCGGATCAGGTAGGGGAACGCGGTCGGGATCAGCGCTTCCCAGAACCACTGCTTCGAGGCGGTCCGCAGCGTGTTGTCGGCGACCTCGGGAGACGGCAGCGCCCAGTCCGAGTCGACGTGCCTGTAGGCGGCCATCAGCTTGCCGTGGTCGCTGACGATCAGCATCCCGAGGCCGTTCATCGTCTTGCGCGCGGCGTCGATCCGGTCGAGCATCTCGCCCGCGAGCGCATCGCTCTTCGCCCTCACCTCGGCGCCGAGGATCGGCTGCCCCTGCTTGTTCGAGAGGTATGAGGCAAGGCCGAAGGCGGCGGCGAGCCCGGCCGCGGCGCCACTCACCGGCGGACCGGCGAAGCCGCCGATGGCAACCGCCTTGCCGACCAGGCCGAGGATCCAGGAGGTCGAGTTGCTCTGCGCCGGCTGCTGCAGCGACTGCCAGATCTTGTCGCTGATCGCCTTCAGGTCGACGTAGGACCTGGTCCCCGATTCGAACGGTTGCTGCAGCTCCTTCAGGTAGTTCTTGACGTTGGCGACCGCCTCGATCTCCTTCAGCAGTTCTCCCTTCACTTCCGTGAAGGCGTCTTCCTCGAACCCCTTGCCCTTCGGGTAGGTGAGGTTGCCGATCTTGGCGAGCTTGGCGTCCCAGTCGGCGTAGTAGCGCTGCCAGAAGCACTCGCGGACGCTCGGGCAGCTGTTGGTCGGCCGGCAGAAGTTGAGTTCTTCGCAGATGTACCTCTGCGCCGCCGCCACTTCGTCGCGGTCGAATCCGGGCGCCAGTTCCGGCCAGGCTTCGGCAGGTTGGTAGGCGATGGTCATCAGCTCGAGGTTGACGCTGCCTTCAGGGCTGGCCTCGGTCGGCGTGCTGTAGACGTCGGGGACGAAGCTCGAGGTGCGATCGCGGGCGAGGGTTCCGACCAGCCGTGCGGGGGGACGGTGGGGGGCCGGGTAGGGGCCGTGGTCATAGGCCGTGCTCGATTCGGCGGGCGGCGCCGTGGCGCCCTCGCGGGCGACCAGGGCGTATTCGGTGGTCCCGTCGAGCGCATTCACCAACTGCCGATTGGCGCCGAGCCGGCCCAGGGCTTCGACGACGCCCGCCCACTCCGGCCCCGCCGCCTTCGGTTTGCCGATCGTCTGCACGAAGACCGTCGGATCGTCCGATTTCTTGATCGCACCGAGCAGCTTGGTCGCGGCTTCCGCCTGGGTGGTGCGATCGTGGCCGAGGCCGTTGGTGGCGATGGCCTCATTGCTCAGCAGCCCCAGCGTGGTGCTTTCGAGGACCACCACATGCAAGCCGGCCGTCGCCCCCGGGAGCAGGGTCGCCGAGTAGGTCTGGCCGTCGATCCTCATCTTGTTCGTGGTGCTGTCGCTGTCGGGCAGCCTGGTGTCGAAGGTCGGCTGCTCGCCGGGCGAGAAGTCGTAGAGCGGAGTTCCTTCGGCGTCGATCGCCTGGTTCTTCGTCAGGTAGCCGACGATCGCGCCGGAGGCCGGACCATCGGGAATCCGCGTCGTCGCCGCTCCCGCCGGGGCGCCGGGGATGCCGATCACCGAGAAGGGCCGGCGCGTGCGCACCGCTTCGAATTCTTCCTGGGAGGGAAGCGCGGTTCCGACCTTCTTCAGCAGCGTCGCGAAGTCCGCGAGCTTTTGGTTGGGGATCCCGGTCGCGCCGCTGAGGATCATCATGTACCGCATGTAGTTGCCGCCGCTGCCGTACTTCTCGGCGAGGCCGATGAGCGTTTCGATGCCGCTGCTGTCGTATCCGTTTGCGACCGTGCCGGACGCGACCACCGCCCGCGTGGTTCGTTCGAGCACGACGTAGGAGATGACGCCGGAGCCACCGCCGTAGGACTTGCCGGCGATCCTGATCGCGTTGTCTTCCTGGGCGTCGAGCGTGTTCAACGGCACGCCGATCGGCGGGTCCTCGGGCACGACGGAGACCGTGACCCGATCGTGGGAGCTCGGTTCTCCGTCGCCTTCGGGGTCGGCCGTCTGCTGCAGCAGGTAGCGACCGGGCTGCCTGGCGTGGAGGACAGGCCGCGCGACGTCGCGCTCTCTCAGTGTCACCTTGGCGCCCGGTGGGCGGTCGACGATCCGCCAGTCGTAGTGGACCTCGCCGCCCCCGCCCGCGCGCGGCGATGGCCGGAGGCCGACGCGGGTGGGGACATGGGCGATCGTGTGGGTGTCTTCGCCGGCATCGGCGTCCAGCGCCCAGGCGGGGACGTGGACGACCCGGGTGGCCCTGCTGACGACACCGTCTTCCCTGGCCGTGATCCGCAGCTTGTTCGGGCCGGCGCGGAGGCCGTCGGAAGTGGCCAGTTCGAGCGACTGGGCGCGCCTGCCCGCGAGTTCGAAGGGGTGGTCGACGCGCCTGCCGTCGACGGTGGCGACCACCTGGCTCCTGATCCCCGCGCGGACCGTGATCGACAGCGGGCCGGTCTTGCCGGCGACGACGAGCGAGTCGATCCGGAGCTTCTTCGCGCGCCGGTGCCGGCGGCTCGCCTGTTCGTGCGGGGAGGCGGCGGACGTGCCGGCGACACCGATGCCGACGCAGGCGAGAGCGACGACGAGCGGGATCAGGAGCTTGTGTGCCTTCATGTCGAGTCTCCGTCGTCTATCGATAGAGGTAGAGGTAGCCCCTGATCCAGACTTCGGCGCCGCTATGGGCCCAATCGCCGTTGACGACGGAGAGGTCCAGCGGACCGCCGACCTCGCCCGGGCCCTGGCCGGGGAGGTTCGGGGTGTAGAAGCGGTCCCCGCTGGGATAGGCACCTTCGTTCTGGGCGTAGCCTTCGATGACGGTGAAGCGATTCGACGTGGAGTCGGGCACGGTCCCGACCAGGGTGGCGGACGGGTAGCCGCCCGCCTCTTCGCCCGGATAGGTGACGACCGCCAGGTTCCTCGCCCAGCCGTTCCAGCTCCAATACATCCTCACCTTCGGATGGAAGTTCACAGACGTCCCCCACGGGAACGGGCCGTACCCCACCCCCGGACAGTTGCCTGATGCGGGGCCCCATCGACACCAGTTGGCGGGGCCTTCCGCGTCGAGGTCGAGGTAGATCTGTTCGAGGCGGCAGATCTGGCTCGTGCTTTCGCTGGCGTACGACCCGCAGGACGGATAGCCGGCGGGGTCTTCTTCGCCCGGCACCTCCAGCGGCGGTGCTTCGGCGACGCCGCTGAGCACCGCGGCGCACCGCCCGGTCGCCGGCGCCTGCGCGTAGAGCGGGCCCGACCGCCGGCTCGTCGCGGACCACTGGTAAGGCGCCGGGCCCGACCCGGTGAGCCCGTGGGCGACGCGCGGGTCGGATCGCGGGTCGCGGCGCTCGCCCTGCGCTTCGAAGACGAGGATCTTGCGCTTTTCCCCGCACGTCGTGGAGGTTCCGCCGAGGTAGCCGTAGACCCCTTTCGGATAGCTCCGGATCGTCAGCGTGGCGCCGTCCGGCTTCGCCCGGGCATCGGCGCCGGTGGCGATCGCCAGGGTGGCGAATGACAGCGCGAAGGCAAGGGAGACGGCGAGCTTCCACATCTCCCGAGGATCCTATACCGAACAATGATCGTTTCGCGATCGATAGCTTCCCGGTGCAGATGACCCGGCTCCCGAAGGCCCGCGACACCCACCTGACGCCGACGGAGGTCGTCGATGAGGCGCTGCGGCAGTTCGACACGGGGAAAGAGCCCAGCATCAGGAGCCTTGCCGGCGCCCTCCACGTGACCCCCTCGGCGATCTACCACCACTTTCCCTCGCGCGGGGCGATCATCGACAAAGTGGTCGAACGGGTCTGGCTCGAGGCGATGACCGAGCTGCTCGTCCTGGTGCCGGAGCCGTTGAAGGCCGATCCGGCGGAGGTGCTCGTCGCCTCCGGCATCGCGACCAGGCGCGCCTGGCTGAACCACGCCGAGCTCTCCCCCTATCTGGCCGCGAGCCCGGACCAGAACGAGTTCACGCGCAATTCCCTGCGCCTGATGGCGAACCTCTTCGGGCGGATGGGCCTTCACGGCGAGCGCGCCGGCGCCGCCTTCCATGCCTACGCGACCTTCATGATCGGCTCGGTGCTCTTCGCCGCCGGCCGGCGGGTGGCCGACTCGCGCCTCGCCCGCCCCGGCCGCGAGGACCGCTTCCGCGCCGACCGCGACGGAGCCGAAGAGCGGTCCGGCCGTGCCCTGGACAACGATCCGCTGGCGGACATGATGAACATCTCCGTCCTCGACCTCGAGCGGGACGAGGAGCTCTACGAAGACGCCCTGCGCCGCCTCGTCGCGAGCCTGGCCCAGGACTCAGTAAGCCCGGAACGAGACTCGAACTCGTGACCCCTTCCTTACCATGGAAGTGCTCTACCAACTGAGCTATCCGGGCGGGATGCGGCGTCCGTGCGAGGGCCGCAGCGGTCGATCTTAGAGGGTCTCGGGGTATGCGGCCAGGCGCGCGGGGGATCTAGAAGGCGACGCCGAGGCTGGTGACGATCTTCGGGTGCGCCTTCGGGTCGACCTTCTTGGAGTCGTCGAACTGGACCTTGTACCGGGCGCTCCTCGGGCTGTGGCCGGGGAAGAGCTTCGCCTTGACGTGGAGGATGCCGCAGGGGCCCTTGGCCTTACCGAACTTGTGGGTGAGGGCGAGTCTGCCGTGGCGGAAGTAGTGGCCGAAGATCGGCTTGCCGGGGCGGAAGCCCGCGAACATGTACTTGACGACGCGGGTGTAGGGCGCCGTCGGCGGCTTGGTCGCAACCGCCAGGTTGGTGATCTGGAAGGGGACTTCGGCGAGGATCTGACCCGAGAGGACGCCCTTGATCTGCATCTGCATCGTTTCGGCGACCGGCTCGATGCCGTTCGGGAAGATGTGTTCGACCGTCACCGCGAGCGAGCCGTCGGGGGCGACGGTGGTTTCGGCGTAGCCCGCCAGACCGTTCGGCGCGGGGACCTGGGCGAAGACGAGTTCGCCGGGATTGAAGCCGGAGCCGGTCACCCCGATGTCCACCCCTTCGCTGCCTTCGGCGGCATAGCAGGCCCTGCCGGTAGCGACCGTCCCCGCGGCGGAGGCGGCGGGCGCCGCGGACAGGGCGGCGAGGCAGAGGGCGGACAGGACGAGGAGGAGACGCTTGCTCGGCTTCATGCCAGGTCGCATACCCGAGGCGCCATCCGTCTAAGCGATCCCAGATGATCGATCCCACGATCAGCGCCCACCCGCGCCCCCCC
>DASZZB010000002.1:0-21421 GCA_035545115.1 Solirubrobacterales bacterium
GGTCGGGCCGGTGCGCCGCGGGCGCGGGCGCAAGGTGCGGGTCGAGCGGCGGATCGTGCCGGTCTCCGACGTCGAGGAGAAACGGATGGAGGTGCTCGAACGGGAGATCTGGCGGATCGCGGTCGAGAACCTCGACTACCCTGAGCAGCACGCCTGGGCGGCGCTCGCCGGGGCGCGGGTCAACACGCAGGGCTGGCGGCGCGCCCGCGCGATGCTGCAGAACGACCGCACCAAGGAGCTGCGCCGACGCTTCCTGTTGACCTGCGTGCAGCGCAACCGCAACGCGCAGCTGCGGCTGAAAGCGCTGGGCGAGATCGCCGACCTCGGCGACCCCGACGCCTTCGACGACGCGATCGACATCGTCGGCACCTGGAGCCGCGAGGACAAGCGGGCGGGGACGAAGACGCTCCTGCAGGCGCTGATCGACAAGCGGATCGGGCGGCGCGACCAGGCGCAGGCGTGGGTCTGGCGACTGGCCGGCTACACGCGCGAGCTGCACGAGGAGTACGCGGTGCAGCGCTGGCCGGAGACGAAGCGGCTGCTCGGCCTGCTGGTCAACTCGAGCGGCCGGGCGCACGGGCGGAACGCGCGCCGGCTGGTCCACGCGGCGCGCAAACAGGACCGCCGGCTGGCGGTGGCGCTGCTCGCCGCGGCGGTGTCGCACACGCCGGAGGGCGAGGAGGTGCTGCGCGGGGCGCGGATGCGGATGGCACGGAAACCGTCTGCGGTGGCGCGCGAGCTGCTGCGCAACTTCCCCAAAGGCGGCAAGCGACGGCGCAAGCGCAAGCGCGGCGGCAACGGGAACGGCGAGACGGAGGGCGGCGGCGAGAACGGCCGCGTGCCGAAGGCCGCGCGCGACGGGGCGGAGAAGGTGGAGACGGAGGTCTCGACCAACGGCGACGCGCCGGAGAAAGGTGAGCCGGAGGGCGAGGCCGAGGAGAAGGCCGCGAAACCGAAACGCAAACGGAAGCCGCGGGCCAAGGCGAAAACCTCCAAAACCAAAGCGAAAGCGAAGTCGAAGGCGAAAAAAGCGGTGAGCGACGACGGCGCGGCGCCTGAGTCAGAAGCCGGAGAGGTGGACGTCGCCGGCGCCGAGGACGACGCGGTCGCCGTCGGCGAGTCGGACGACTAGGTAGCCGCGCTCGTCGATCCCTTCGGCGACGCCGGACCTATCCTGCCAGGACACCTCGCGGCCGCGGAGCGCGTCGCGGCGGCGCCACTCGGCGAGGACATGGGACTCGTCGGCGTCAAGCCACTCCTCGAGCGCGCCGCTCAGGGCTCCCGCCACCGCCAACCTCGGCCAGCTGTTCCTTATGCCGGAATAGTGGTCATAAGGAACAGCTGGCTGAGGGTCACCTGCGTTGGAGGTGAAGAGGGAGGTCGCGCGGTCGCGTAGGTCCGGCGGGAAGTCTTCGGGGGCGATGGTGAGGTTGAGGCCGATGCCGACGACGGCCCAGCCGTCCTGGGGGCGCGCCTCGATCAGGATCCCGGCCAGCTTGCGGCCGTCGAGGTGGATGTCGTTGGGCCACTTGACCTTGCACTCGATGCCGGGGCGCAGCGTCTCGGCGGTCTCGCAGACCGCGAGCGCCGCCGCGAGGGGCAGGAGCGAGTGACGAGGCTCGAGTGGGCGCAGCACCGCCGAGTAGAGGAGCGCCGATCGGGCGGGCGCCGTCCAGGTGCGTCCCTGCCGTCCCCGCCCCGCCGTCTGCTCGTCGGCGGTGACGACCGTGCCGTGAGGCGCACCGGCCGCGGCGAGCTCACGGGCGACCGTGTTCGTCGACTCGGTCCGCTGAAAGTGGCGGTGAGGATGGCCGAACCTCGGCCCGCGCGTGGAGACTTTCTCGGTCATAGACCGAGTTTCTCTCCACACCTCGTCATCCATCAGTGCGCGGCGGCGTCGGCGAGCAGGGCGGTGAGGAGGCCGTCGACGTCGTGGCGCTCGGCCTCGACCGCGACCTCGAGCCCCGCCTCGCGCACCGAGCCGCTGGTCACCGGGCCGATCGAGACGATCCGTGCCGCGGCGGGGAAGCGGTCGCCGAGCGCCTCGGTCAGGTTGCGGACGGTCGAGGAGGAGGTGAAGGTGACGTAGTCGGCGTCCTGGGCGGCTGCGACGGCGCCGTCGTCGGGGGCCTCGCGGACCGTCTCGTAGAGGGCGACGACATCGACCTCGGCGCCGCGCTCGCGTAGTGCGTCGGGGAGGACGTCGCGGGCCTCGGCGGCGCGGGCGACGAGGGCGCGCCTGCCCTCGACCTCGACGTCGGCGAGCGCCTCGACCAGTGCCTCGGCGACGAAGCGCTCGGGCACGACGTCGGCGGCGATCCCGTGCGCGGCGAGCGCCCGGGCCGTTCCGGGTCCGATCGCCGCGACCGTCGCGTCGGCCAGGGCGCGGGCGTCGCGCCCGGCCGCGGCGAGCGCCTTGAAGAGGAGATCGACCCCGTTGGGGCTGGTCAGGCAGACGAGGTCGTACTCGCCGACCGACGCGACCATCGCGCGCACCTCATCGCCCCCGATCCGCGAGTCGATCCGGATCGCGGGCAGCTCGACCACGGTCGCGCCGAGTGAACGCAGGGTCGCCGCCAGGCCGCTCGCCTGGGCGCGCGCCCGGGTGACTACCACCGTGCGACCGTGCAGCGGGCGCCGCTCCAGCCAGGCCAGCGCCTCGCGCCGCGCCGCGACGTCGCCGATCACGATCAGCGCCGGCGCCCCGATCCCCTCGCGCTCGATCGTCGCCCCGATCGTCCCCAGGGTCGCCGCCACCGTCCGCTGCTCGGGCCAGGTACCGCGTTCGATCGCGGCGGCGGGCTCCTCGGCGTCGCGCCCGGCGGCGATCAGCGCCGCCGCGTTCTCGCCCAGCCGTTTCACCCCCATGTAGAAGACGAGCGTCCCCGGGAAGGCGGCGAGCGCCTCCCAGTCGAGCGCCGTCGCGGCCTTCTCGGGATCCTCGTGGCCGGTGACGAAGGCGACCGCGGAGGCGTCGTCGCGATGGGTGACCGGGATCCCGGCGTAGGCGCTCGCGGCGACCCCGGCGGTGATGCCCGGCACCACCTCGAACTCGACGCCGGCCTCGCGCAGCGCTTCCCCCTCCTCGCCGCCGCGGCCGAAGACGAAGGGGTCGCCGCCCTTCAGTCGCACCACGCTGCGCCCCGCGCGGGCCGCCTCGATCAGTCGGTCGCCGATCTCCTCCTGCGGCACCGAGGGCACCCCCGGCTGCTTGCCGACGTAGACCAGCTCGGCGTCGTCCCGGGCACCCCCCAGTGCCCCCGGAGGGATCAGCCGGTCGTGGTAGATCGCGTCCGCGTCGGCGATCAGCTCCAACGAGCGCCGGGTCATCAGCCCCGGGTCCCCCGGCCCGGCCCCGACCAGATACACGACCCCCCGTCTCGTCACACCCATGTCACAGACTCCATGTCGATGGGCCTAAAAGTCCTTATATAGAGGACTTTTCGGCCCATCAACCGGCGTGCTCCGCGGCGCGGGCGAGGAGATCGCCGGCGCCGGCGCCGAGGAGGCGCTTGGCCAGCTCGACACCGGCGGCCTCGGGGCGCGATGCGTCGGCGTCTAGCTCGTCGTGGACCCACTCGCTGCCGTCGGGAAGGCCGACGAAGGCGCCGATCCGCAGCGCGCCCTCGTGCAGTCGCGCGTGGACGCCGATCGGGGTCGAGCAGTCGGCCTCGAGCCGCGTGAAGCAGGCGCGCTCGGCGTGCAGCTCGGTGAATGCCGTCTCGTCGTTGATCGCCCGCACTGCCGCCGCGGCCTCCTTGTCGTCGCTGCGCACCTGCAGCGCCAGCGCCCCCTGGCCCGCCGCCGGGACCATCCGATCGGTCGGGATCGTGAACCCGATCTCGTCGGCGCGCCCCAGCCGTCGCAGGCCCGCCGCGGCGAGGATGATCGCGTCGTAGTCGCCGCCGGCCAGCTTGCGCAGCCGCGTGTCGACGTTGCCGTTCAGGTCGAGGACCCGGAGGTCCGGGCGGGCGGCCAGGAGCTGGGCGCGCCGCCGCAGGCTGACCGTCCCGACCCGCGCCCCCTGCGGCGCGTCCTCGAGCGAGCCGCCGGCGCCGATCCAGGCATCGGCCGGATCCTCCCGCGCCGGCACCGCGGCGATCTCCAGCCCGTCGACCTCCTCGCCCGGCAGATCCTTCGCCGAGTGGACGCCGACCTCGGCGCGCCCCTCGAGCAGCGCCCCCTCGACCGCCCGCACGAAGCGCGACTTGTCGCCCGGCTCGCCGTCCGAGGAGACCTCGACCAGCTCGGCACCGCCGAGCATCTCGGCGACCATCCGCGCCTGGGTAAGCGCCAGCGCACTACTTCGAGTGGCGATGCGCAGCGCCAAGCAATCTCAGCCTTGGCCGGGGCGCAGCTCGGTGACCTTGCCCGCCGCGTCGGCCTCCGACTCGACCTCGGTCTCGACGTCGAGCCCGAACAGCTCGCGCAGCGCGCTCACGTACTGGTAGGCGTCGTCGTGGCCGGCGGCGCGACGGATGCGTCGGGTCGGTTCGTGCAGGAGCCGCGAGGCGATCGCCTTCGCCATCAGCTCCATCCGCGCCCGGTCGGCCTCGCCGAGGCTCTCCCAGCGGCTCTCGTTCTCGGCCATCACCCGGCGCACCACCTCGTCGCCCCGCTCGCGCAGCGCGGCGATCGTCGGCACCACCTCCAGCGAGGCGAGCCAGCGCTCGAAGCGCTCCAGCTCCGACTCGATGATCCGCTCCGCCCGCGTCGCCTCGGCTTCGCGCACGCCCGCGTTCCGTTCGACGATCTGCTGGATGTCGTCGATGTCGTAGACGCTCACCCCCGCCACCTCGCGGCAGGCCGGCTCGATGTCGCGCGGCACGGCGATGTCGATCAGCAGCAGCGGTCGCCCCTCGCGCTCCGCCATCACCGCTTCCAGGCCGTCGCGCTCGATGATGTGGTGCGGCGAGTTGGTGGTGGAGACGACGACGTCGACCTCGACCAGCTGCTCGGGCAGGCTCTCGAAGCGGATCGCCTCGCCCTCGAAGCGCTGGGCGAGGCCGAGCGCCCGGTCGTGGTGGCGGTTGGCGACGAAGACGGTGTCGACGCCGCGGGCGACCAGCGCCCGGGCGACGAGTTCGGCGGTGGCGCCGGCGCCGATCATCAGGACCTTGCGCTGCGCGAGGTCGCCGAGGGCACGCTGCGCCACCTCGACCGCGACCGAGGGGATCGAGACGCCGCGCTCGCCGATCGCCGTCTCGGCCCGCGCCCGCCCGCCCGCCGCGAGCGCGCCGCGGAAGAGGCGGTTGAGGATCGGCCCGGTCCCGCCCTCGACCAGCGCCAGCTCGTAGGCGCGTTTGACCTGGCCCTGGATCTCGGCCTCGCCGACGATCATCGAGTCGAGCCCGGCGGTCACGCGCAGCAGGTGGCGCCCCGCGTCGGAGCCGCGCAGCGAGTAGAGGTGGCCGAGCAGCTCGGTCGGCCGGATCTCCGCCTTGCGGGTGAGCACCCCGAGCGCCTCCGACTCGGCCTCGACCGGGTCGGCGACGACCAGGTAGAGCTCGGTCCGGTTGCAGGTCGAGATCGCCGCCGCCTCGGCGATCGTCCCGGCTTCGGTCAGCTCGCGGAGGGCCGCGACCGCCCGTCCCTCGGTCAGCGAGAGGCGCTCCCGCAGCGCCAGCGGCGCCGTCTTGTGGGACACCCCCAACGCGAGAAGCTCGCTCAAGGTTTCATCTCCGCGGGCGCGGCCTCCCCGGCCGCCGACTCCTCTTTGCGCGCCTCGGCGACCTCGGCCACCTCGCTCAGGCCACGCTCGATCCGCGCCAGTTTCGCCGCCATGATCGCGATGTAGATCAGCAGCAGCAGGAGGAAGACGATGTAGGCGCCGGCGACGTACTTGCCGCCGACGTCGTTCGGGATGTCCGGGGACGCGGCGAGGAGCAGCGCGAGCATCAGTTCACCTCCGGGGCGATCCGCGAGGCGGCCGGGCCGCTCGGCGCGTCGAGGGCGCGGCGCAGTCGCTTCAGCTGTCCCTGGGCGCTCTTCGCCGAGAGCTCGAATTTGACCAGGGTCGTCCACAGCAGCGCCATCGAGGCGATCGCGCAGAGGAAGGTGAGCATCATCGACCCGGGCAGACCGCCTTCGGCGGTGGCGAAGACGCGCGGGTGGACGAGCGAGGCCGACATCCGCACGGCGAGGAAGTTGAGCGGCACGAAGGCGCCGGCGGTGATCGCGAAGACCGAGGCGTAGCGCGCCTGGCGTTGGCGGTCCTCGATCGCGTAGCGGAAGGGATAGTAGGTCGCGTAGAGGAGGAAGACGATCAGGAAGCTGACCAGGGTCGGTTCGTTCCACACCCACCAGTGACCCCAGGAGCCCTTCGCCCAGATCGAGCCGGTGATCAGCCCGCCGCAGGCGAAGATCACCGAGATGTGGATCGCCACATAGGAGTAGGCGTCCCAGCGCGGGTCGTCGCGGCGCAGGTGCAGCACGGCGAAGATGCCGCCGACGACGAAGCCGCAGAGCGAGACGATCGCCAGCGGCACGTGCAGGTAGAAGATCTTCTGCAGGAAGCCCTGGTCGGCTTCGATCGGCGCGTAGAAGAAGACCAGCGAGAGGGTGACCGCGAACATCACGACGGTCGCGATCGAGAGCGGTCTGAGTCCTTTGCCGTACATGCCTGGGATCCGTCCCGCCGCCGGGATTGCGGTGGCTCAGTCCTCGAGCAGGAAGTCGAATACCGCGTAGCCCAGCAGGGCGAAGATCAGATCGTATAGGCCCAGCACCAGGAGCCAGGTCCCGAAGCGGTGGTAGGAAACTCCGCCCAGCAGCATCAGCGGTTCGGTGGCCGCGGTGGCGGCGATCATCAGCGGCACCACGAGGGGGAGCAGGACGAGCGGCACAAGCAGGTCGCGGGCGCGCGAGTTGACCGCCATCGAGGAGATCAGCGTGCCGGTCGCGGCGAGGCCGAGGTCGGCGAGCGCCAGCACCGCGATCAGCGGCGGCAGCGCGGCGGCGCTGCGCAGGAAGAAGAGGGCGAAGATCGGCACCGCGACCAGCTCCAGCGCCGCCAGGTAGACGATCAGCGCCGCGACCTTGGCGGTGAAGAGGACGCTGCGGTCGATCGGCGCGAGGCGGATCGCGTCGAAGCCGCCCTCCTCGCGCTCGGCGACGAAGAGGCGGTTGATGCCGAGCACCGCGGCGAAGAGCAGCGTCGCCCAGAGCACCCCGGCGGCGAGGCTGCCGGAGAGGCTGGTGCGGTTGAGGCCGAAGCGGAAGATGACGAACGAGGTGACCGCGAAGAGCGCCATCGCGGGCAGCGACTGCAGGGTGCGCAGCTCCGCCCGCAGGTCCTTGCCGAGGATCGCCGCGAAGGCGGCGCGCGAGGAGGTCATGCGATCGCCGCCGCCTCGTCGATCCCGAGCCGCAGCACCTGGTCGGCCTCGGGCAGGAAGCGCTCCGGGTCGTGGGTGACGACGACACGGGTGTGGCCGCCGCCGGGGCCGATCAGCCCGCGGGCGATCTCGCGGCCCTCGACGTCGAGGTTCGAGTCGGGCTCGTCGAGCAGCAGCAGCTGCGGCCGGTGGAGGACGCAGCGGCAGATCGCCAGCCGTTGGCGCATCCCGGCGGAGTACTCGTAGGTGCGCTCGTCGGCGCGGTGGGACATCTTCACCGCGGTCAGCAGCTCCTCGATCCGGGCGTCGGCGCGCTCGCCGTCGATGCCGTGCAGCCTGGCGTGGAAGCGGAGGTTCTCGCGGCCGGTGAGGTCGCGGTAGAGGAGCGGCTCGTGGCCCAGGTAGCCGATCCTGCCGCGCAGCTTCCAGGCCTCGCCCGGGAGCTTGCAGCCGAGCACGCCGACCTCGCCCGCGGTCGGGCGCAGCAGCGTGGCGAGGATCCGCAACAGCGTCGTCTTGCCCGCCCCGTTGGGGCCGAGGACGACCAGCGAGTCCCCCGCCGCCACCTCGAGGTCGATGCCGTCGAGCGCCGCGCGTTCACCGTAGACGCGGCGCAGCCCGACCAGGCGGATCGCCGGCTCCTTCTCGGGTGGCATGCCGCGATTCTGTCGAGTTTCGCCCTATTGCATGTCCTCCGGCGTCCCGCCAGGACGCCCGAGGGACGGGGCCGTCCTGGCGGGACGCTGAAGGGACGGGGGCGCCGAGAGGGACGGGAAGGGACGCGGCCATCGGTGGGACGCTGAAGGGACGCGGCCATCTCGGCGGCGACCCCGGCGGGGTGTGGCCGCCGCCGAGATGGCCGGGAGATCGGGGAACTGCCGGGGTGTGCGGGGCAGGGGCAGGGCTCGTGGCGGGAGAGACAGGCGCGGGCTCGCGGCGGGGAGGGCGCCCCCGGCCGGTGATCGTGACGGAGATGCCGGGAACGTCGCGGGTGACGTGAGGAAGAGGTAATGGTGGATGCCACGCTTCCTCCACGGTCACAAAGATGCAACCGACTTTGACCACACCATGGGGTGGAGAATGTACGCAGCGCGATCGCGGGGGCCGCAGGTCCCCGCGAAGGCGCGCGTCTTCCCTGCGATCGCGGCAGCCCCCGGCGTTCGCACTTACCTCCGCATACCGCAGCTTTCTGCGAACGCCACCGGGGGGCGGGTGCGGTCGACTCGGGGAATCGACCGTCTAACCGCGGCGGACGGTGCGGCGGCCGATGCGGAGCAGCGGCCGGGCGCCCTCGCGCAGGGCCCGTGCGCGGACCTCGCCGCGACCGTAGAGGAGGCGCGCCGAGTTGCGCACCGCCTCGCCCAAGGTGCGGTCGTAGGGGTGCCACCAGAAGTCCCGCGTCAGTCCCGGCTCCCAGGCGTTCATCTTGATGTTCACGCACTCGTAGAAGCCGAACTTGGAGTGGGAGCGCCCCAGCCCGGAGTTCTTCACGCCGCCCCACGAGCACTGGCACGCCCCGTGGCTGAAGGAGTGGTCGTTGATCCAGACCATCCCCGACTCGAGCACCCGGGCGATCCGTTCGCCGCGCGCCCGGTCGCGCGTCCAGACCGAGGCGCCGAGCCCGAACTTCGAGTCGTTGGCGAGCTCGATCGCCTCCTGCTCGGAATCGACGACGACGACCGGCAGCACCGGCCCGAAGATCTCCTCGCGCATGATCCCCATCTCGTGGGTGACGCCGGTGAGGACGGTCGGCGCGATGAATTTCCCGGCCAGGCCGGCGACCTCGGTTGGCCCGCCGCAGAGCTTCGTCGCCCCGGCGGCGACCGCGTCGTCGATCAGCTCGACCACCGTGTCGTACTGCGAGTCGGCGGTCATCGGGCCGATCGCGGTCTCCCACTCGAGCGGGTCGCCGAGCCGCAGCCGCTCGGCCTCGGCCACCACCCCGGCGAGGAAGCGATCGGCGACCTCACGCATCACGTAGACGCGCTCGATCCCCGAGCAGGTCTGCCCGGCGTTGGCGAAGCCGCCCCAGACCGCCCCCGAGACGGCGTTGTCGAGGTCGGCGTCGGCGCAGACGATCATCGGGTCCTTGCCGCCCAGCTCGAGCACGCTCCCCTTCAGCTCCAGCGCGCAGACCCCACCGACATGCCGGCCGGTCTCGACCGAGCCGGTGAAGAAGACCTTGCCGACCGAGGAGCGGCAGAGCGCCTCGCCGACCGCGCCGCCACCGTGGACGACCCGGACCAGCCCCTCGGGCACCCCACCGCGCTCGAACACCGAGCGGATCCGCTCGCCCAGCAGCGGCGTCAGCGAAGCCGGCTTCAGCACCACGCCGTTGCCCGCCATCAGCGCGATCGCCACCTCGCCGAAGGGGATCGACCACGGGTAGTTCCAGGGCGCGATCACCCCGACCACGCCGATCGGCTCGTAGGAGAAGTGGCCGCTCTTGGAGAGCGTGAACGCCTGCGTCATCCGCACCCGCTCGTCGGCGAGGATCTTCGGCCCCGCCTTCGCCACCCAGTGCAGCGCGTCGACGGTCGGCAGCAGCTCCATCGTGTACGCCTCGACCCGCGGCTTGCCCTGCTCGCGGACCAGCAGGTCGGCGATCTCGTCGATCTCGTCGAGCAGCGCGTCGGCGGCCCGCAGCATGTACCGCGCCCGGTCCTTGGCCCGCAGCTGCGCCCAGGCGGGCTGGATCCGCGCCACCTCGTCGACCACCCCCTGCACCTCATCCGGGCCGATCGTCGCGACGCTGCCGATCACCTCCCCGGTGGTCGGGCTCATCGATTCGAGCGTGCCCATCGACGGTGAAACCTGCGTGGCGCTCTCCATCGATTGAGGGTACATCGAGGGGAGAAGCGATTGGCTATGGTCTCGCGCCGTGTCGCACGATCCAGCCGAGCTGTTGCGCCAGCTGATCCGCTTCGACACGACCAATCCACCCGGCGACGAGGCCGAGTGCGTGGGGTGGATCAAGGATCTCTGCGACGCGGCCGGCCTGTCGACGAGGATCTTGGCCAAAGATTCGGCGCGGCCGAATCTGCTGGCGCGACTGCCCGGCCGGGGCGCCGCACCGCCGATCCTGCTCCAGGGTCACGTCGACGTGGTCACGACCGACGGCCAGAGCTGGCGCCACGATCCGTTCGGCGGCGAGCTGATCGACGGCGAGACCTGGGGCCGAGGCGCCCTCGACATGAAGGGCGGCGTGGCGATGATGCTCGCCGCGATCCTGCGGCTGGCCGAGTCAGGCGAGCCTCCTCCCGGCGACGTGCTGTTGTGCGTGCTCGCGGACGAGGAGAACCTGGGCGCCTACGGCGCGCGCTTCGTGGTCGAGGAGCATCCCGAGCTGTTCGCGGGCGTCAGCCACGCGCTCGGCGAGTTCGGTGCGGCCCGCACCGAATTGGCAGGTCTGCGCACCTACCCGATCCAGGTGGCCGAGAAGCAGGTGTGCTGGACCCGCGTGACCATGCGGGGAGCCGGCGGTCACGGCTCGATCCCGATGCGCGGCGGCGCGATGGCGAGGCTCGGCCGCCTGCTGGATACGCTGGATGCGAGGCGACTTCCCGTGCACGTCACCGAGGTTCCGCGCTCGATGGTCGAGATGCTGGCGGCTGCGCTGCCCGAGGGCGGACAGGATCTGGCCGACGCACTGCTCGACCCCGAGCGCACCGACCCGACGCTCGACCTGCTCGGGGAGGCCGGCCAGATGCTGGACCCCATGTTCCACAACACGGTCAACGCCACGATCGTGAGAGGCGGGAGCAAGGCGAACGTGATCCCGAGCGAGGTGCAGCTCGATCTGGACGGTCGCCTGCTTCCCGGACAGACGGCGGACGATCTCTTCCGCGAGCTGCGCGAGCTGGCCGACGACCAGGCCCTCGAGCTGGAGGCACTGAGCTATGAGCCTGGCCCCGAGGGGGCGGACCTGTCGATGCTGCCGCTGTTGAGCGATGTCCTCGCCACCGCCGACCCCGGCGCATTGCCGCTGCCGATGCTTCTGCCAGGCGTGACCGACGGCCGTTTCTTCGCCCGACTCGGAATCCAGACGTACGGCTTCCTGCCGATGCGCCTGCCGGCGGGGATGAGCTTCGCGAGCCTCATCCACGCCGCGGACGAGCGGGTGCCGGCGGAGGAGATCGGTTGGGGCACCGATCGCATCTGCGAAGTGCTCACGCGATACAGATAGTCGAGGCTCTGAAGGTGCTCATACTGATGCGATGAGCGATCAGCTCTTCGACCCCGGCGAGGCGCGCTCGGCCCGCGGCGGCGAGGGCCCCGAGCAGGTCCCTGCCGACGCGCCGCTCGCGGTCCGCATGCGACCGCGGACGCTCGACGAGATGGTCGGGCAGGAGCACATCGTCGGCGAGGGGTCGGCGCTGCGGGCGGCGATCGAATCGGGGCGGCCGCACAGCGCGATCCTCTACGGGCCGCCGGGGGCGGGGAAGACGACGCTGGCGAGGATCGCCGCGCGGCTGGCCGACGGCGCCTTCGAGGAGGAGTCGGCGGTCAACGCGGGACGGGCCGAGATCCGGGCGGTGATCGAGCGGGCGCGTGAGCGGCGCCGCGCCGCCGGCCGCGCCACGGTCCTCTTCCTCGACGAGATCCACCGCTTCAACAAGGCCCAGCAGGACGCGCTGCTGCCCGCGGTCGAGGAAGGGCTCCTCACCCTGATCGGGGCGACCACCGAGAACCCCTACTTCGAGGTCAACTCGGCGTTGATCTCCCGCAGCCAGGTCTACGAGCTCCAGCCGCTCTCCCCGGCCCAGGTCGAGGAGCTCCTGCGCCGCGCCCTCGCCGACCCGGAGCGGGGGATCGCCGAGCCGCCGCCGGTCGCCGGCGAGGCGCTGGCGATGCTCGCCGAGCGCAGCGGCGGCGATGCCCGGGTCGCCCTCTCGGCGCTGGAGCGGGCGGCCGAACGGGCGGGCGGGGGAGAGGTCGACGTGGCGGCGATCGAGGACGCGCTGCAGCGGCGGGCGATCGACTACGACCGCCAGGGCGACCGCCACTACGACTTCATCTCGGCCTGGATCAAGTCGACCCGCGGCTCCGACGTCGACGCCTCGCTCTACTACCTGGCGGTGATGCTGGAGGGCGGCGAGGACCCGCGCTTCATCGCCCGCCGCATGGTGATCCTCGCCTCCGAGGACATCGGCAACGCCGACCCGATGGCGCTCCTGGTCGCCGACGCGGCCGCCCGCGCGGTCGACCGGGTGGGCCTGCCCGAGTGCGCGCTGAACCTCTCCCAGGCGGCGATCTACCTGGCGCTGGCGCCGAAGTCGAACGCATCGACGACGGCGATCGGCGCCGCCCGCGCCGAGGTCCGCGCCCAGGGCGCGCAGACCCCGCCCGACCATCTGCGCGACGCCCACTACCCGGGAGCGAAGGCGCTCGGGCGCGGCGACGGCTACCTCTACGCCCACGACCAGCCCGGCGGCGTCGCCGCGCAGCGGCACCTGCCGGAGGGGCTCGAGGACCGCCGCTTCTACGAGCCGACCGACCGCGGTCGCGAGGCGGCGCTCGGCGAGCGCCTGGCCGAATTGCGCCGCCGTCTCGGCAAGCTTTGAGCGCACCGCAACTTAGTCGTCACACGAGGTTTCTTAGGTACGGCTTTCCAAGCTAAGCCAGGGAGAGCCAACACACCGGCCGGAGGCTCGGACTGGGGGTCTCCGGTCGGGATCAAACAGGGGGGAGAGAGCGCCGAGACCTTGACTCGGCGCTCTCTTTGTTGCCGGACCCCGTCCGCCGTCCCCTATCGTCTGCGCATGGCGGCGGGCGAGGCCAAGACCAAGAAGCTGCGGCTCGGCGGCATGGCGCTGCGCAACGGCCTGCTCGTCCACGGCCCGACCCACTGGGCCGCCGCGGTGCGCCGCCCCGACGGCTCGATCGAAGTCGCCTCCGAGCGCAAGCCGGAGCTGGTCCCCGGGCTGGTCGCCAAGGCACCCGGCCTGCGCGGCCCGGTCAAACTCGCCGAGTCGATGCTGGTGCTGCCGCTGGTGCGCCGGCGGATGCGCTCGGCCCGCCTCCCCTTCGAGGACCGCCGCGTGCTCGTCGCCAGCGCCGCCGCCCTGGCGCTCTCCGCCCTGCTGCGCCGCGACCGGCCCGCGAGCGCCGTCCGCGAGGGAGTGATCCAGGCGATCGGCGTCGTCCCCGCCCTCGTCGCCCTCTCCGACCGCGACCTCGCCGCCTACCACGGCGCCGAGCACAAGGCGATCGCCGCCTACGAGCGGGGGGTCGAGGACGTCGCCACTGTGCCCAAAGAGCACGACCGCTGCGGCTCCAACCTGGTCGTGCCGATGATGCTGCTCTCCGCCGCGGGGACGATCCTGCTCGAGCGCCTGGTCGAGAAGCCGGCCGCAGCGGCCCGCACCGTCGTCGGCCTGGCGGGCGCCTCGCTCGCGGTCGAGGCCTTCGCCTGGAGCGACCGCCATCACGGTGAGCCGCTCGCCGAGGCCTTCCACGCCCCCGGCCGCGAGATCCAGCGGCTCTGGGCGACCAAGGAGCCGAGCCCGGAGCAGCTCGCGGTCAGCCTCGCCGCGATCGCCGAGATCCTGCGGGTCGAGCCCGCCCCATAGACTTCGCGCCGTGTTCGGAAGGATCGACCACATCGGTGTGGCAGTCGAGGATCTCGACGCGGCGCTCGCCCTCTACGGGGAGGGCTTCGAGATGGAGCTCGCCCACCGTGAGACCGTCGAGTCCCAGGGCGTCGAGGCGGTGCTGCTGGACGTCGGCGAGGGCCACGTCGAGCTGCTGCGCCCGCTCGGCCCCGACACCGCGGTCGGCAAGTTCCTCGCCCGCTCCGGCCCCGGCCTCCATCACGTCGCCTACGCGGTCGACGACATCGACGCGGTGCTGCCGCGCCTCGCCGCCGCCGGCATCGACCTGATCGACGCCGAGCCGCGGGTCGGCATCCGCGAGAGCCGCGTCGCCTTCCTCCACCCCCGCTCCACCGGCGGGGTCCTGACCGAGATCGTCGAGCCGGCGAAAGGGCACTGATGGCAGAGGCACAGCGGGTCGAGATCGGCTTCGAAGGCGGGCAGGTGATCGCCGCCCGGCTGGCCGCAGACGACCTCGAGGATCTGCGCAAGCAGCTCGAGAAGGGCGGCTGGCACGACCTCCACACCGAGGACGGGGTGATCTCGCTCTACCTCGGCAAGGTCGCCTTCCTGCGGGTCGCCTCGGGCGACACCCGGGTCGGCTTCGGCTCGGTCGACTGAGTTAGGCCGTCCGCCGGTGGCGGGCGACGTAGATCGCCTTGGTGTGGTCGTCCTCGCTCATCGGCCGGCGCGGGATGCCGTCGTGGTGATGGCCGTAGATCGCGCATAGCTCCAGCCCCGCGCCGGCAACTGCCGCCCGCACCTCCGTCTCCGGGTGGTGGCGCTGGCGGTGGAGCTCGGGCGGGATCGACGGTCCCGTCCCCGGCTCGAGCGGCTCGACCGCGAAGCTCGCCTCGGCGATCTCACCCGGTTCGAACTCCTCGCCCTCGCGGCCGTCCCAGATCAGCCGCCGGCCGTTCATCTCGATCTCGACGTGTTCGCCGAAGAAGCCGCGATAGGTGGTGACCGTGTTGGAGTCGAAGATCAGCACCCCTTCCGGTGCCAGGTTGGCCGCCAGCCCGCGCAGCGTCTGCTCCAACTCGGCCGCCGAGTGGAGGTAGTTGACCGCGTCGTCGAGGCAGCAGACGAGGTCGAAGCTGCCGTAGACGGGGAGCTCGCGCATGTCGGCGATCTCGATCCGCACCTGGCCGCCGGTCTTGGCCCGCGCCAGCTCGGCCATCGAGGGCGAGATGTCGCAGGCGGTCACCTTCCAACCGCGCTCGAGCAGCGGCAGGAAGCTCTTGCCGGTACCGCAGGCGACGTCGAGCACGGTGTCGCCGCGCAGCCCGTGGGCCTCGCCCAGCTCGACCAGCTTGCCGATCCAGAGCCGGTAGTCGTGGTGGGCGGTGAAGTCGTCGTAGACGGGCGCGATCGCCTCGTAGGCGACCTCCGCGTGGCGGTCGTCCCCTTGCGTTGGTTTGGTAGAGATCTCCATGTCAGTCAGTGACCTACGCCCTGATCAATAGGGTTTCAAACGATCTATCCGCGTATTCCGCTCATTGTCTTTCAAGGATCGGTTGCGGCGGACGTTCGTCGGATAGGTTCGCCGCATCGACTCTCAGAGGGACCATCCGAACCGAGATGACGATGGCTGGGAGTGGGGTGAGGCACAGAGGATCTGTCTGCGGACGGCCTACCGCTACGCGAGCAACCCGAGCGAGGCGGAGGACATCGCGCAGGAGGCCTTGCTCCGCGCCTGGCGTCGGCGCTCGACCCTGCGCGACTCCGGCAGCCGCAAGCGGTGGCTGTCGACGATCGTCCGCAACGAGGCCTTCCGCCACTACTCGCGGCCGCGCCCGGACCTGACCGACGAAGTCGAGCAGCTGGGCGGCCACGAGGACGAGCAGGTCGTCGCGATGGTCGAGTGCGCCGATCTGCAGGCGGCCCTCGCGCGGCTCTCCGAGCGGGAGCGGCTCCTGCTCGCGCTGCGCTACGAGGAGGACATGACGCAGCCGGCGATCGCCGCCCATCTGGGGATCCCGGAGGGGACGGTGAAAGTCCGGCTGCACCGGGCGCGACGCAAGCTGCGCCGCGCCTACGCCGCCGAGGACGGCGCCGCGCTGAGCCGGTTCGCGTCGCGCGATCAGTCGAGATCGAACGCGGCGACGATCGCTTCGTGAAGAGCCGGCTCCTGACGGTCGAGCAGGAGTCCGATCTGCTCTCCCACGGCGGCGGCGGGGATGGTGGTGATGTTGTCGCAGCTCACGGCCGAGACCCCGTCGAGGCCGTTCTCCGGACCGACCGCGACCTCGCTGGAGAGCCCCCGGATGGTGCCGGTGATCGGGGCGATGGTCACCGTCCCGAGATGCGGCCGCACGAGCTCACGCGTGAGGATCAGCACCGGCCGCGCCTTGTCAAGCCGCGCGACGTGGATCGGCCGCATCAGGCGACGTCACGGGGCAGGCCCGCCGCGTACTCGGCGAGGCCTGCGAGCTCCGGGTCCGGGCCGGTGCGGGCGAGGATCCGGGCGTCGCGTTCGGCGAGCGCGCGCCGACGCTCGCGCTCGAGCGCGTGGGCCACGACGCTCGCTCGACTGCGCGCCTTATGGGACTTGACGACCTCGTCGACGAACTCGACGAGGTCGTCAGGGAGCCGAACCGCGATCTGCCTGCTCATCCCATAACGGTAGCAAAATGGGAGCAGATCATCCTCATCCCTCCCTCTCGCAGGGCCCCCGAGCTACTCGCCCTCGCCGGCCGCCGGAGGGGCGGTCGGATCGGAGCTCTCCTGGCCCAGGCTCTCGCGCGCGATGTACTCCTCGGCCAGCAGCAGGTTCTCCTTCGAGCGCTCGACCACGTTCAGCAGGTCGCCCATCAGCGCGACCTCCTCGACCTGCTCCTTGACGAACCACTGCAGGAACTGCTCGGCCCGGTAGTCCTTGATCTCGCGGGCGAGCTCGAAGAGGGAGAAGATCTCGTTGCTGACCCGTTTCTCCTGCTCGAGCGCCATCTTCACCGGCTCGGAGCCGTCGGCGTAGGTGGTCTGGACCGACTTGATGTCGGGGATCTCGACGCTCTCGCCGACGTCGAGCAGGTAGCGGATCATCATCATCGCGTGCTCGCGCTCCTCCAGCGCCTGCCGGTAGAAGAAGGCGGCGAGGCGGGGCAGCGTCTCGGCGTCGTAGTAGACGGCCGCTCCGACGTATTGCTGGGAGGCGGCGAACTCGTTGGAGATCTGCTCGTTGAGGGCGGCTGCGAATGACTTCTCGGCCATCTTGGCTCCTTTGGGTCGGGGGTGTCAGCTGGGCCGGCGGAAGCCGAGCTCGTCGATCCGCGGCTCGAGCGGGCTCGACGGCAGCCCGGGCTTGGTCGCCTGGGCCGGGTCGTTGTAGCCGCGCGGGGCGGTGTCGGTGGGGGTGTCGGGGTGGAAGATCGAGGCGAGGTACTGGATCTGGCCGCGGCCCGGGCCGAGCTCGGTCTGGCCGCCGCCGTAGGCGCCGATGCCGCGCTCCTCGCAGTAGTCGTAGGCGGCGAAGAGGCGGGAGATCGGGCCGAAGCGCGAGGGCTTCACGTTCACCGTACGCGGCGGCGACCAGGGCATCGCCTCGATGTCGGCGATCGAGTGGATCGGCGCGTCCCAGGTGACCCGCTCGTGGACCGGCTCGAGCAGCGGCCGCGTCGCCTCGGTGACGTCGGGGTCCTCGAGCCAGGCGTCGGGGAAGGCCTCGATCAATTTCGCGTAGAGCTCGGGGTCGGTGACGACGTCGACCGGGGTGCCCTTGTAGAAGCCCTTCAGGTCGAGCGAGTCGACGGCGCCGGTGGCGGCCAGCGCCGCGATCAGCTCGTCGTCCCAATCGGCCACGGGGTCGAGCTTGAAGCGGAGCGTCGGGTAGACCGCGAGCCGTTCCTCGATCGGCTCGATCGAGGAGCGCGCGCCCTCCTCGAAGCCGGCGAGGCGCAGCGAGCTGACGAAGTTGACCGGCCGCGGCTCGCGGCCGAGCGCCGCCGCCAGGTTGGTCCCCGCCTGGCGCAGCGCCAGGTCGAGCGCCGCCGACTCGAAGGCCCAGCGGCGATAGTCGACCGACTGCTCGCGCTGGGGCGGCACCGGGAAGAGGTCGATCTCGTCGAGCTTCTGCGAGAACCGGTCGAAGGAGAAGGTGCCGGTGAGCCCCTGCGGCGGCCCGGCGTCCTGCTGGGCGATGTGGTCGACGACGTCGTAGACGACGTCTTCGCCGATGCCCTCGTGGCCGCCGCCCTGGAGCTTGATCAGCGTCGTCGCCCGTTCGAAGGAGCCGACCGTGACCGCGAGCCCCTCGAAGGAGCAGGACTCGATCGTCAGCGGCAGGTCGGCGATCGCGTCGTAGGAGGCCATCTCGGCTCCGACCCTAACGGGGCGAGGCGTCGGCGGCGACGCGGAGCGTCCTCAGCTCGCGGTCGGAGCCGCCGCGCACGTAGCCGCCGTGGGCGATGCTCTCGCGGATGTAGGAGAGCGTCTCCGTGGTGAGCCGCTCGCCGGGCAGCACGTTGGGGATGCCGGGGGGGTAGGCGGCAAGACCCTCGGCGGCGACGCGGCCCGCGGCCCTCTCGAAGGGGATCACCTCCTGCGGCCCGAGGAAGGCCTCGCGCGGGGTCATCACCAGCTCACCCCAGGGTGGCGGCGGCGCCAGCTTCTCCTGCGCCGGCCCGGGTTCGGCTTCGAGTTCGCCGACCGCGGCGCGCATCGCCGTCACCAGCCGCTCGCCGCTCGCCGCGGCGGGCTCGCCCAGCCCGAAGATCGCGACGACGACGTTCTCCGAGTAGAGCTCGAGGTCGATCCCTTGCGAGTAGAAGATCTTCTTCGCCAGCCGGTAGCCGGTCGAGCCGGTGCCGCGGACGTCGACCGAGAGGCGCATCGGGTCCCAGCCGGCGATCCCGGCGCGGCCGACCATCGACTCGTCGAGGACGGCGAGGCCGGGGATCCGGCCGATCGCCTCGCGGGTGCGGGCGATCGCCGCGAGGGTCTCGCCGAGCAGCCGCTCGCCGTGGACGACGGCCTGGCGGCGCGCCGCGTCGAGCGAGCCGGTCAGGAGTCCGCTGGGGCTGGTCGTTTCGACCAGGCTGACGCAGCGGTCGACCACCGCCTCCTCGATCCGGCCGCCCGCGCCGAGGTGGAGCATCGCCGCCTGGGTGAGGCTGCCGACGATCTTGTGGGTCGAGGAGGTGACCAGGTCGGCGCCGCTCGCCAGCGCGTCGGGCGGCAGGTCGGGATGGAAGTGGAGGTGGGCGCCCCAGGCCTCGTCGACGATCAGCGGCAGGCCGCGCGAGTGGGCGACCTCGGCGAGCGCCGCCACGTCGGCACAGGCGCCGAAGTAGGTGGGGGAGACGACCATCGCGGCGACCGCGCCGGGGGTCGCGTCGAGCGCCGCCGCCAACGACTCGGGGGTGAGCCCGTGGGCGATGCCGAGCTCCGGGTCCAGCTCCGGCGCGACGAAGGTCGGCCGCATCCCATTGAGGATCAGCCCGTCGATCACCGAGGAGTGGACGTTGCGCTGCACGACCACCCGCTCACCCATGTGGCCGAGCGCCATGCAGGTCGCGTGGTTGCCCTGCGAGGCGCCGTTGACGAGGAACCAGGATCGCTGCGCCCCCCACGCCTCGGCGGCGAGCAGCTGCGCCTGCTGGAACGGCGTCGGTTCGGGGCCGATGTCGACGCCCTCGGTGACCGAGGGGATGTCGTTGACGAGTCCGGTCATCCCGATCAGGCCGACCATCGCCGGGTCGGCGCCCAGTCCGCCCTTGTGCCCCGGTACCTGGAAGCGGCCGGGATCGCGGGCCGAGTACTCGAGCAGGGCGTCGACGTAGGGCGTCGTCTCCTGCTTGGGATCGGCCATCGTCCGAGTCTAGGCGAGCCCCCCATTCAGCTGTTCCTTATCCCCACCATTCCGGCATAAGGAACAGCTGGGCGAGTCTTTTCGCGAGACTGGAGGTCATGGAGCACACGCGTCTCGGTTACTGGATCGAGGAGGCGGGGGAGGTCGCGCCGCACCCCCCCTTGGCCGAGGACCGTGACGTCGACCTGCTGATCGTCGGCGGTGGCTACACGGGGATGTGGACCGCCTGGCACGCGCATGAGCTGGCGCCGGAGGCGCGCATCGTCCTGCTCGAGTCCGAACCGGTCTGCGGTCGCGGGCCGAGCGGCCGCAACGGCGGCTTCTGCGAGGGGATGTGGTTGTCGATGGCCTCGATGCGGGCGCGCTGGGGCGACGCGCCCGCGCTGGCGGTCGGCCGCGCCGCCGCGGCCGCGGTCGAGCGGATCGAGGCCTTCTGCGCCGGGCAGGGGGTCGACGCCTGGTTCCGCCGCGGCGGCTACCTGCAGGTCTCGACGACGACGGCCGACGACGAGGGCGGCCGCGATGCGCTCGAGGCCTGCCACGAGCTCGGCGTCCCGGAGGCGCTGCGGCCGGTCGCCGCCGCCGAGATCCAGGGGCGCTGCGCCTCGCCCGCCTTCCGCGCCGGCCTCGCCGAACCGGTCACGGCGACCATCCAGCCCGCGCGCCTCGCGCTCGGCCTGCGCCGGCGGCTGATCGAAGAGGGTGTGGAGATCTGCGAGTCCTCACCGGTCCGCCGCTTCCGCGAGACGGGCGACGGGGTGGAGGCGACCACCGCCGACGGCGCCCGCGTCCGCGCGCCCCACGGCGTGCTGGCGATCGGTGCCGCCGCGAAGGCGCCGCGCGCCCCGCTCCGCGATCGACTCACCGTCGCCTCCTCGCACATCGTGATCACCGAGCCGGTCCCCGACGTGCTGGAGAAGATCGGCTGGACGGGGGGCGAGGCGATCACCGACGGGCGCGCCCTCGTCCACTACTTCCGCACCACGCCGGACGGCCGCATCGCCTTCGGCTGGGGCGGCGGCCGGATCGCGATGGGCGCCCGGCTGCACGGCCGCGCCGAGGTCGACCCCGACGTGGTCGCGGCGCAGCGCCGCCACCTGCTCGAGTACTTCCCGGACCTTGCCGGCCGCCGCGTCACCCACGCCTGGGGCGGCCCGATCGATGCCTCGCCGACCCACCTGCCCGCGGTCACCTCGCTGCCCCGCTCGCGCGCCTGGGTGGCGGCCGGCTACACCGGCAACGGCGTCGGCCCGAGCAACATGGTCGGCCTGACCCTCGCCTCGCTCGCCCTCGACCGCGGCGACGAGCCCACCCGCCTCGCCTTCGTCGACGCCGACGTGCCCCGAGTCCCCCCCGAGCCCTTCCACTGGGTCGGCGGCGAAGCGATCCGCCTCGGTATCGCGAAGAAGGAGGAAGCCGAGGCCATGGGCCGCCGCCCCGGCCTCATCTCCTCAGCCATCGCAAGGATCCCCGAGCTGATCGGCTTCCACATCGGCCGCTGAGTCCCACCGTTGATGGGCCGAAAACTAGACATATAGGCAAGTTTTCGGCCCATCAACATAGAGAGGCGTCACCGACGTGCGCCTCGACTACTCAGCCATCGCCAGGGCCCTCACGCTGCTCGACTCCCGCAAAGGCCGGTAGCGGGGAGCGGGGATACCCCCGAACGAACCTCCCGCTGT
>DASZZB010000003.1:0-5547 GCA_035545115.1 Solirubrobacterales bacterium
GGCCGGCATCGACTCGGTCCACCGGGGCCAGACCGACGCGGCGCTCTCGGTCGGCCTCACCCAGACGCAGGCGATGCGCCATGTGATCCTGCCGCAGGCGATCCGCCGCGTCGGCCCGCCGCTGCTGAACGACTTCGTCGCGCTGCAGAAGGACGTCGCGCTGATCTCGATCATCGGCCCGCAGGAGGCCTTCCGCGTCGCCCAGATCTACCAGGGCGAAAACTTCAACTACACGCCGATCATCGCCGCGGCGCTGCTCTACCTGCTGATCACCGTGCCGCTGGCCCGGGTGGTCGACCGGATGGGCGGCGCCGAGGGGGTGCGCTGATGGCGGGCGCGGTGATCGAGGTGCGCGGCGTCACCAAGGCGTTCGGCAAGCGCGAGGTCCTGCACGGGGTCGACTTCGACGTCGCCGAGCACGAGGCGGTGGCGCTGATCGGCGCCTCCGGCTCGGGCAAGTCGACGCTGCTGCGCTGCATCGACCTGCTTGAGGAGATCGACGACGGCGACATCTTCCTCGACGGCGAGGTGATCACCGACCCGGCGGTCGACCCGGTCGCGGTGCGCCGCCGGCTCGGCCTCGTCTTCCAGGCCTACAACCTCTTCCCCCACATGAGCGTGCTGCAGAACGTGGTGCTGGGGCAGATGCGGGCGCAGAAGGTGGGGCGGCGGCAGGCCGAGGAGGACGGACGGGCGCTGCTCGCCCGCTTCGGCCTCGCCGGGCGCGAGGACGACCGGCCCGACGAGCTCTCCGGCGGCCAGCAGCAGCGGGTGGCGATCGCTCGCGCCTTCGCCGGCAAGCCGCGGGCGCTGCTGCTCGACGAGGTGACCAGTGCGCTCGACCCGGAGCTGGTCGGCGAGGTGCTGGCGGCGGTCCGCGACCTGAAGGCGGAGGGGATGACGATGGTGATCGCCACCCATGAGATGAGCTTCGCCCGCGAGGTCGCCGACGAGGTCGCCTTCCTCCACGAGGGCCGGATCCTCGAGTCGGGCCCGCCGCGGCAGGTGCTGGACGAACCGCGCGCGGAGGAGACGCGCCGCTTCCTGGCGCGCCTGCTCGAGGCGGGCCGGGTCTGACGCCCCCGTCGCCAATGAGCCGTTCGCAGCTATTAATCAAGCCACTTGCGTAAATCAAACCCCGTGTTATGCTGCGGCGCGAATCGAGCAATCAGGAACTCGATGCCACGAGGGACCATAGGCTGCTCGGCTCGCATGGCCAGCACCAGTGCCTTAATCGGTTAAAGGACCGGACTTGTAAGCCGGTGATCCGGGTTCGAGCCCCGGCTGGTGCATTCCGAACAAGGGAAGCGTCCGGGGGACGGGGCTATGGAAGGAAATCTTTTCGACAGCATCGACGGCGTCCTCGCCGGGGGTGGGCAGGGGGCGCCGTGGGCGGCCCGTTCGCCGTTCCGCCCGGAGGCGGAACGGGACCTGATGCTGGTGCCGCGGGTGCGCGGCGCCTGGGCCGACGACGAGCGGGCGCGCGAGGCGCTCGCGCAGATCGCCGCCGCCCCCGCCGTCGCCGCCGTCCGCGGGCACGAGAAGGGGGCCGACGTCCACCTCGCCGACGACTGGATCGAGGCGCGTGGCGAGCCGCTCGAGACGGGCGCCGCCGACCCGGACGCCGACGCCGACCTCGTCGCCGGCGAGCGCTACGCGGTCTACTTCTGGGGCGCCAACACGACCAAGGCGCTCCACGTCGGCCACCTCCGCAACCTGGCGCTCGGCAACGCGATCGCCGCGGCCCTGCGGGTCGGTGGCGCCCGGGTCGAGAGCCGCAGCCTGATCTGCGACGTCGGCCGCAGCATGGGGGAGGCGATGGCGGGGGTCGTCGCCTCCGGTCGCGCCGACGACGAGCTCGGCGCCGACAACGGCGAGAAGAGCGATCACTTCGTCGGCCTCTGCTACGCCGACTACGTCCGCGCCGGCCGCGGAGGCGTCGGCGACGACGGCGCCGAGGACTCGGTGGCGCGCGAGTCGGCCCTCTACGACGACAAGGCCGACGAGCTGATGATGCGGGTCCTCGACGGCGATCAGCGGGCGCTCGAGGTGTGGTCGAAGACGCGCGCCTGGGTGATCTCGGGGCAGCGCAAGACGCTCGCCCGGCTCGGCGTCCCCTTCGACAAGGTGATCTTCGAGTCCGATTTCCTCCCCGAGGTCGCCGAGCTGACCAACATCGGGCTGCGCGAAGGGACGTTGCGCCGGCGCGAGGACGGGATGGTGATCTACCCGACCGAGCGCGAGGAGCTCGAAGAGATGCCGCTGGTCCGCGCCGACGGGCTGCCGACCCAGCACATGCGGGCGCTGGCCTACTGGGCGGCGGCGCCGGAGCTCGACGGGGTCACCTCGCTGCAGGTCTGCGGCACCGAGTGGGTCGCCCACGTCACCTGCCGGCGCCGGCTGCTCGATGCGCTCGCGGTCGCCAGGTCGAACGGCCACCCGAACCCGGTCGTCAACGGCAACGGGGCGGGCGGCCCGCCCACCCACGACGTCTTCCACGGCATGGTGGCGCGGCGGGGCGAGGCGGTCAGCTCCTCCAAGCAGGGAGCGCTGCTGATCGACGACATGGTCGAGTGGGCCGACCGGACGATCGCCGCCGACCCCGACCTCGAGGCGGTGCGGCGGGCCCATCCGCAGCCCGACCGGATCGCGGCGCGGGTCGTCCTCGCCTGGTTCCTCCTGCAGCCGACCCCGAAGCGGGTCGAGTTCGAGCCCGAGCTGCTGTTCGAGCCGGAGCGCAGCCTAGGCTGGGACCTCGCCCGCGCGCAGGCGCACCGCAGCGGCGTCGCGGTCGGGGCGGGGGCGGCGGGCGGCGCGCCGTCGGGCGGTGGCGCCGAGGACCCCGACTACCGCTTCGCCGTGGTCCAGGCGGAGCTCTTCCGGCGCCATCTGCGGAGCGCCGTCGCCGATCTCGACCCGGTGCCGCTGGCCCGCTATCTCTCCCACTTCGCCCGCTGGTACTCGGCCGAGGAGCGCTCGCCGCGGGTCGAGGCGGTCTCGCAGGCGGTGCTCGACCAGGGCGTCCGCGGCCTCGGGCTGGAGGCGGCGTGATGCGCACCCTGCTGGTCGACAACCACGACTCCTACACCTACAACGTCTTCCACCTGCTGGCGGCGGCCTCCGGCGAGGAGCCGGTCGTGGTCAACAACGACGCGGTCAGCTGGCGGGTGCTTTCGCGGTCGAAGTTCGACGCCTTCGTCCTCTCGCCGGGGCCGGGCCGGCCCGAACGCTGGCACGACTTCGGCGTCTGCCGGGACATCCTCCGCTACAGCGAGGTGCCGGTGCTGGGGATCTGCCTCGGCCACCAGGGGATCGGCAACCTGCTCGAGGGTGGCGTGGCGAGCGCGCCGCAGCCGATGCACGGTCGGCTCAGCCACGTCCGCCATCGGGGCACGGGCATCTTCGCCGGGGTGCCGCAGGACTTCTCGGTGGTCCGCTACCACTCGCTCGCGATCACCGGCCCGGTCGGCCCGGAAGGCCATGTGGTCGCCTGGGCCGACGACGGCGTCGTGATGGGGGTCGAGCACGACAGCCGGCCGATGTGGGGGGTCCAGTTCCACCCCGAGTCGATCGCCACCGAGTTCGGCGACCGGATCGCCCGCAACTTCTTCGAGCTCGCCGAGCGCACCCGCCCCAACGCCGGCCCCGCCCCGGCAGCACCAGGTCGACGGGCCGAAAAGCCCTCTATATCAGGACTTTCCGGCCCATCAACCGGCGCGGTGCGCCAGGGCGGGGACAGGTGGGCGGTGCTGTCGCGGACGCTCGCGGGGGCGGCGCCGACCGAGCATCTCTACGAACGGCTCTTCGGCGACGCCGAGACGTCCTTCTGGCTCGACTCGGCGGACGCGCCGACCTGGCTGGCGCAGTGCTCCTATATGGGGACGAGCGCCGGGCCGGGGGAGCGACACCTCTCCTACGACGTCGACGCCGCCGCGACGACGATCCGCACGCCGGCCGGCGAGGAGGTCCGGCACGGGTCGATCTTCGACCTGCTCGAGGGGGAGATGGAGGGCCTCCACGCCGAGGCCCCGGTCGGTGTCGACCGCGGCCTGATCGGCGGCTACGTCGGCTATCTCGGCTACGAGCTGAAGGCCGATTGCGGCGCGACCAACGTCCACAGCTCCGACCTGCCCGACGCGGCGCTGATGCTCGCCAACCGCGTCGTCGCCGTCGACCACGCCCGCGAACGAACCCACCTCTTCGCCCTGGTCAGGGCCGATGTTGATGGGCCGAAAAGTCCTGATATAGAGGACTTTTCGGCCCATCAACACGAGCGGGCGGCGCAGATGGCTTGGCTCGAGGAGGCGACGGGGCTCGCCGCGGCGGCGATCTGCGATCCGCCGAGCGAGCGGCCGCTCGACCCGCCGAGCGATCCCGGCGCCCAGGTCACCTTCCATTGCGGCCGCGGCCGTGCCCGGTACCTGGCCGACATCGAACGCTCGCAGGCCGAACTGGCGGCGGGCGAGTCCTATGAGGTCTGCCTCACCGACCAGATCTCGACCGACGCGAGCCCCGACCCGTTCGCCCTCTACCGCCGCCTGCGCCGCTCCAACCCGGCCCCCTTCGCCGCCTTCCTGCGCTTCGGCGACACCGCGATCGTCAGCTCCTCGCCGGAGCGCTTCCTCTCGGTCGGGCGCGACGGCGCCGTCCAGGCGCGGCCGATCAAGGGGACGATCTCGCGTGCCGAGGATCCGGCCGAGGACGCCGCCCGCCGCGCCGAGCTGGCCGGCGACGAGAAGACCTACGCCGAGCACCTGATGATCGTCGACCTGCTGCGCAACGACCTCGGCCGGGTCAGCGAGGTCGACTCGGTGCGCGTCCCCGACCTGATGGTGGTCGAGCCCTACGCGACCGTGCACCAGGTCGTCTCGACCGTGACCGGCCGGCTCGAGGCGGGCCGCTCGCCGGTTGAGTGCGTGCGCAACTGCTTCCCCGGCGGCTCGATGACCGGCGCCCCGAAGGAGCGCACGATGGAGATCATCGACGAGCTCGAGGACGAGGCGCGCGGCGTCTACTCTGGGGCGATCGGCTACTTCGGCGTCGACGGCGCGGTCGACCTCTCGATCGTGATCCGCACGGTCGTCATCCGCCCCGGGCGCACCACGATCGGCGCCGGCGGCGCGATCGTCATGCAGTCCGATCCGGAGGAGGAGTTCGACGAGATCCTGCTGAAGGCGCGGGCGCCGATGGCGGCGATCGCCCGCACCGTGAGCGGGCGCGCCGACGAGGAGGCGTGGAGCGTCGAGCTCGAGCCGCGGGCGACGAGGAGCGCGGAGACGGTATGAGCCGGGCGGCGACGCAGAGCCCGGCCGCGAGGTCGGGGGAGATCGGCTGGGAGGTCCGACCGGCACGTACCGAGGACGTACCGGCGGTGGCCGGCGCGGTCGCCGCGCTGCTCGCCGAGCTCGGTGGGACGCCGCCGCCGCGGGCCGCGATCGAGGCCGTGGCGCGCGCCCACATCGCCGACCCCTCCCTGGGAATCGTCCTCGTCGCGGCACCGAGCGAGGTGCGTTCGCAGTTCTGGTCGGATACCGACCAGAACGGCGA
>DASZZB010000004.1:0-6017 GCA_035545115.1 Solirubrobacterales bacterium
AACATTTCAATTGCTCTATGCTGGCGCTCCGATGGCGGGGGAAGGACAGACCGGCGACAACGAACTGCTGATCGCGCTGCGGCATCCGCTGCGACGCCAGATCCTCCGCGCGATGGCGGCCCGTGACGCGATCAGCCCGCGGCAGATCTCCGACGAACTGCGCGAGCCGCTCTCCAACGTCAGCTACCACGTCCGCGTCCTCGCCGACTGTGGGGCCGTGACCCTGGTCGACACGGCGCCCGTACGCGGCTCGATGCAGCACTTCTATTCGACCGCGATCGACGAGCCCTGGGCGCTCGCGGTTCTCGGACTGAGCGAAGCCGGCGACGAGGCGGCGGGGGGCGAGGGCAAGGGGCCCGCGGCTTAGGGTCGGCGAGGGTGATGACGGCAGACGACGAAGACGTGACCAACCAGGGAGCCGACGCCCGGCTCGAATCGGCGCTCCTGCAGCGGGTGCTCGACCTTCACCCGACCCGCGTGACGGTCGAGGAGCTGATCCGCGATCTGGCCGGCGAGGGCGCCGACTTCGGCCTCCGCGACGGGATCGAACGGGCGATCCGGGAACTGGCCGGCGCGGGCCTCCTGCATCGCAGCGACGAGGGCTTCGTGACGCCGACACACGCCGCCGTCCACTTCGCCGCCCTGCCGGGGCTCTAGGTTCGTCCGGATGCTCGACCGCCGCCCCCCGGCGCCTCGACCACCAGCCGCCGGAAGCCGGTGCGTAGCCGCCGCGCCAGCTCCGCCGCGGCGCCCGCCGCGGCCGGGTCCTCCTCGTCGGACGCGGTGACCAGGACGACCTCGGTCGCGGGGAAGCCGGCGACCTGGTCTTCGACCGCCTGCACGATGTCCTCGTCGCCGACCCGGGCCTCGGCGACCACCCCGGCCTTGGCCAGCGAGGCCACCGAGATCACCAGCGTCCTCTGCGCCTCGCGCCGGGCCGGCTCGAGATCCGAGGCCCAGCGGTCGAGGAAGCCGATCCGGGCCGGGGCGAGGATCAGCACCTCCGCGTCCGGGCGGCTGCCGTCGCTCCCCGCCTCGGCGGCGATCGCCGCCGCCGTGCGCGGATCCTCGACCGAGCGGCTCACGACGACCAGGAGTCGCCGGCGCAGCTCCGGATCGGGCGCCTCCCCGATCCCCCCACGGGGCCGCATCCGCACCGCGAACCAGACCAGCAGGGCGCCGACGGCGGCACCGAGCGCAAGGCCGACCCCCGGGCCGCCGAGCAGGATGCCGGCGACGATCGGGACGACGATCGCGAGGACGAGCAGCGGCAGCTTCCAAGGTGCCACGGCACCAGCCTGTCACGACGGTCGCCGCACCGCCGTCCCGTCCTCGCTCAGGAGCCCTTCGTGATCGCCACGGGCGCCACCCGCCCCGGCAAAGATCCCATCTGCATCTCGTCCTTTTACTGCATTCCTCTACATCAATCAAGCAGATAGCGGTAAAACCGGATAAATAAACGAGACCTTAGGATCAAATCTGGATTTCTTGATCGATATTGACTACGCTCTCGAATCGGCGTGCCAGCCGTGCCAACGACCGAAGGAAAGCCCCCGTGCCGAAAACGAAAAAGAAAGAGGGCGTCGAACAGATCGTCGCCAAAGCTTTCGCCCACCCGCTGCGCGTACAGATCCTGATCATTCTGAACGAGCGCGTCGCCAGCCCCAACCTGCTCGCCCAGGAGCTCGACCAGAGCCTCAACCTGGTCGCCTACCACGTCCGCGTGCTGGAGAAATACGACTGCATCGAGCTGGTCGACACCAAGCAGCGGCGCGGCGCCACCGAGCACTTCTACCGGGCGACCCGCCGGCAGTTCCTCAGCGACAGCGAATGGGCGCGGATGCCGCGGAGCCTCCGCCCCGGCCTCTCCGGCGCGATGCTCAAGTCGGTGTTCGACGACATCGAGGAGGCGGTCAAAAGCGGCACCCTGGACGAACGTGAGGACCGCCACCTGAGCCGCACCCCGATGGTCGTCGACCAACAGGGCTGGGACGAGGTGTCGAAGCTGCTCTCCGAGACGCTCGACCGGGTGATCGAGATCCAGGGCGAGGCTTCCGAGCGCCTCGCCGCCTCAGGCGAGGACGGGATGCTCTCGAAGGTCGAGATGCTCCACTTCCGCTCGCCCGACCCGAGCTGATCAGGGGGTGAGCGGCGCCGCGGCCTCGGGGGTCGCGACCACGAAGGAGAAGGTCTCCTCGAGGTAGAGGTGCACCTCGTCGGCGTCGTGGTGGTCGTAGCCGATCGAGAGGTCCTGGCCCGATTCGAGCAGGAAGTCGCCGCCGCGCAGGCTCATCGCCACCGCGCCCGAGACTCCCGGCGCCCAGACGATCGGGCCGTCGAGGATTTTCGCCAGGTGGTCGAACAGCGGGTAGCCGCCGTGCTCGGCGGTCTCGATCACCTTGATGTACTCGTCGGGGCCGAGCGCCAGGCCGTAGGGACCCTCGACCCCGGCCTCGCGCAGCGCCTCGACCGCCCGCGCCACCGAGCGCGGATAGCCGTCGGCTTTCGGCCCGAGCGGCTCGGGCTCGAAGGGCGAGGCCTCGATCACCCCGGTGATCCCGGCCTGCGCCCAGCCGTTGAAGACGGCGCCGTTCTCGGCGACGGCGATCTGGTGGGCGGCGGCGTCGAGCGACTCGAGGGCGACGTCTACCGCACCGCGGTCGTCGTCGCGCATCTCGGCGCGGGAGACGGTGAAGTCGACCCGCACCTCGACCAGCGGCAGGACCCGGCGGCGGAGCGCCTCGACCCCGTCCTCGCCCGCGTCGATCCGTTCGGTGCGGCCGAGGTTGGTCGCCGAGTGCTCCCAGCCCCGCGGGCCGACGAAGTCGACCAGCCGGCGCGCCGCGAGCGGCCCCTCGAGGCGCTCGCGCGCCTCCTCGTCGAGCAGCTTCCAGTTCGAGTCGGTGAGCGGCGCGTGGCCGCGCAGCAGGTGGTTCATCGTCCCCGCCCCTTCAGGCTGCCGATCCCCAGCGAGCCCTCGCCGCCCGCCATCGGGGCGGCCACCGCGTCGTCGTCTCCCTCGTCCTCGGACGCCGCCTCGGCCGCCTCGCCGTGCTCGACGATGTCGCCGCTCCGGAAGAGGACACCGGCGGCGATCTCACGCCAGCGCGGCACCTTCCGCAGCAGGAACTCGAGGTCCATCGAGAAGTGCTTGAACTCCTCCCCCTGGGCGTCGTGCATGATCGCCCGCGCGTCGGCGTCGGGCTCGACCGCGAGGCGCTGCTGGTACCAGCCGATCGCCTGGCACTCCTCTTCGAGCGAGGCGCAGAGCCGCGCGAACGTCCGCGTCTCGGCCGGCAGCTCCTCCGGCGGCTCGTGGTACTGGTCGAATCCCATCGGAGCAGACTAACCCGTCCCCCGCGGCAGCGGGTCACACGGTTCCCAGGGCCGTGAGAACAGTTCGACGTCCTTGCGGATCGCGGCGAAGTCGAGCGCTTCCGCCCGGGCGCAGAAGCGCGAGGTCGGCAGTTCGTACTCGGCCTCGAAGACCGCCTTGCCGGCGGCGACGAACGGCCTGTAGAAGCCGCATTCGTCGTACTGGAAACACTCCTCGACGATCGCGAAGTCGAAATCGCGGACCAGTTGGCGCGCCTGCCGCGGGTCGTTCTTCAGCGCCACCGCCATGCCCCGCCTGTGCACCTGGGCGGCGATCCAGCGGTCGTAGCGGAGCTGCTCGGCGCGACTCAGCGGGAAGCCGGTCTTGTTTTCCCAGCCCGCGATGTTGTCGGGCTCGACCGCGTCGAAGCGCTTGCGCGCGCACATCTCGATCCGCCGTTCGATGATCGGCGCGAACCTGCCGAAGTGGGCGATGTCGAGCCAGCGCTCTTCGGGAAAGCCTTCGTAGCGCCGGCCGAGCACCGACCCGGGGAACCGCGACGCGTCGGGCCGGTATTCCTCCCAGCTGCCGACATCGAGGTAGCAGATCGCCTTGTCGCGGTGGCGGTGGATCGCGCGCACGTCGGCGGGCGCCGCTTCGAAGCCGTCGATGTCGTAGACCGACGCGCCCGGCGTCAGCCGGAAGGCGCCCTGCAGCTGCCACTGCCAGGCGGCGGTCCGCGGCGCCGGATGCCAGTGGCCCTTGGCGGGGAAGCCGCCGACCGCACCCGCCGTCGGGGTGAGGACGAGCAGGGCCGCGCAGACGGCCAGGAGCGCGCCGACGGCCGTGAGGGACGCGTGCCTCTTCACCGGCAGACGACTACCCATCCGCTTTGGTTGACGAACCCACACCAAGGGTAGGCGTCGGGTGATGGCCACGGAAGCGACGGGAACCGCCGCGAGGGAGACGGTCGAGACCAAGGTGCCGGCCCGGCTCGACCGGCTGCCCTGGTCGAAGTTCCACTGGATGGTGGTGATCGGCCTGGGCACGGTGTGGATCCTCGACGGGCTCGAGGTGACGATCATCGGCTCGATCGGCGACCGCCTCACCGAAGGCGGCTCCGGCATCACCCTCGACGCCTCCCAGATCGGCAGCGCCGCCGCCTTCTACGTCGCCGGCGCCTGCTTCGGCGCCCTCTTCTTCGGCCAGCTCACCGATCGCTTCGGCCGCAAGAAGCTCTTCCTCGTCACCCTCGGCCTCTACATCCTGGCCACCGTCGCCACCGGCTTCGTCTGGACCGCCTGGTACTTCTTCGCCGCCCGCTTCGTCACCGGGATGGGGATCGGCGGCGAGTACGCGGCGATCAACTCGGCGATCGACGAGCTGATCCCGGCCCGGGTGCGCGGCCGCGTCGACCTGATCATCAACGGCTCCTACTGGGTCGGCGCCCTGCTCACCGTGCCCCTGCTGGACACCTCGATCTTCGCGATGGACTTCGGCTGGCGGCTCGCCTTCCTGATCGGGGCGGTGCTCGGGGTCGGCATCCTGATCGTCCGCTCGAGCGTCCCCGAGAGCCCGCGCCGGCTCTTCATCCACGGCCGCAACGAGGAGGCCGAGCAGATCGTCGGCCAGATCGAGGACGAGGTGCGCGAGGAGACCGGCGAGGAGCTGGAGGAGGTCCCCGACGACGCGGCGCCGGCGATCCACCAGCGGGCGACGATCCCCTTCCGCGAGATCGCCTCGGTCGCGATCCACCGATACCCGCAGCGGTCCGTCTTCGGCGTCTCCAACTTCATCGGCCCGCTCACCCTCGGCCGGCTCTTCGACACGATCGGGCGCAAAGTGATGATCTCGCTCTGCTATCTCACCTCGGCCGGCCTGACCGCGGTGCTCGGCATCGTCCTGCTCTCCACCACTCCCTCGACGCTGGTCTTCATGGCCTTCGTGCCGGCGATCTTCTACTTCGCCTCCTCCGGCGCCAGCGCCGCCTACCTGACCGTCTCGGAGATCGTCCCGATGGAGAGCCGCGCCCTCTCGATCGCCTTCTTCTACGCCGTCGGCACCGCCGCGGGCGGGATCGTCGGCCCCCTGCTCTTCGGCGAACTGATCAACACCGGCGAACTGGAGAAGGTCGCGATCGGCTTCCTGGTCGGCGCGGTGGTGATGGCGCTCGGCGGGATCGCCGAGATCTTCTTCGGTGTCCACGCCGAGGGCAAGGCGCTGGAGTCGATCGCGGCGCCGCTGAGCGCGGCGAGACGGCGCATCGCCGGCTCCGAAATCGAATCGGGCGAGGAGCCACCGGCCGCTATCGTGTGAGTACGGCGCCACCGGTCGCCGGGCGCTGCACGGTTCCCCGGGGGCTCTCTGGGCGGCGCCGCCGTCGCTCATCGCAACGGGTCCCCCATGCCAGCCAACGAAGAGATACGACCAGCACCCGACGGTGCGCCCACCGGGCCCGGTGAGGGACTTGCCGCCGAGACGCTCCTCTGGCGGCGCCTGCGCGACCAACGCGATCCGGCCGCGCGCGAGGAGCTGGTCCGCCGCTACCTGCCGTTCGCCAAGAACCTGGCGCTTCGCTACCGCGGCGCGAGCGAGTCCTTCGACGACCTGCTGCAGGTGGCGAACCTCGGCCTGGTCAACGCGGTCGACCGCTTCGACCCGGCCCGTGGCACCCCCTTCGCCGCCTTCGCCTCCCCCACCA
>DASZZB010000005.1:0-6868 GCA_035545115.1 Solirubrobacterales bacterium
AGCCTGCCCGGGCCGCCACGAGACGCCCGGGACGCATCTCGGACGGCCGCGACGCCCCGAGCCGGACCCCCCGACGGCCCGCATCCCGCGCTCGCCCTCGGGGGGATCGATCATCAACCCTTGGCCGGGGCCAGGCCGCACGACGCCGCGGCAGGCGGCAAAATGTCCACCGTGCCGAGACGGATCGCCGCCATCGCCCTGCTCGGTTGCCTGGTCGCGGCCGTCCTCGCGGTGACCGCCTCCGGCGCCGAATCGGGGGCGACCCCGATGTGTCACGGCGAGCGCGCGACGATCGTCGGCACCGACGGCGACGACGTCATCCAGGGCACCGAACAGGCCGACGTGATCTGGGCCGGGCCGGGCAACGACAAGGTCTACGGCGGGCTCGGCAACGACGTCGTCTGCGGCGGCAGCGGTGACGACCTGATCCACGGCGGGCGCGGCAACGACTGGCTCGAAGGGGGCGCCGGCACCGATCGCGTCTTCGGCGATCTCGGCGACGACCACCTCGGCGGCGGGTCCGGCGACCGCGACGAAGTCAGCGGCGGGCTCGGCATCGACACCGTCAACGGCGGGCCCGGCGACGAAGACCTGGTCCGCGGCGACTACGGCTACGACCGCATGGACGGCGGGCCCGGCAAGGGCGACATCGCCTCCTTCTCGACCGCGGTCGCGGGGCTCAAGGGCAGCGGCGTCTGGGTCTCCCTCCCCCGCCACAAAGCGCTCGGCGACGGCCACGACCGCCTCTTCCGCTTCGAGGGCATCGAAGGCTCCGCCTTCCACGACACGCTGATCAGCGACAAGCACTCCAACGTGATCGACGGCGGCCCCGGCAACGACACGATCATCGGCGGCGGCGGGCGCGACACGCTGGTGGGCGGACAGGGGGACGACCGCTGCAAGGGCGGCCCGACCCGGATCTCCTGCGGGCGCGAAAAGGCGCCGGTCGGCTCCGCCTACATCCGCCTCGACCCCGATCCCGAAGGCGGTGGGGGGCTGCAGATCGTCGGCGGCGCCGGTCCCGACGACCTCGTCGTCGCCCTCACCGAAGAAGAGACGACGGCAGGCGAGAGCGGCACCACCGGGACCTTCACGGTGAGCGCCGCGGCGCCGCTCGCGGCCGGCGAAGGCTGCGCCCGCGCCGCCCACGAACCGAAGCAGGTGACCTGCCCGACGCTCGGCCCGACCCGTTGGCTGATGGCCGACCTCGGCCCCGGCAACGACGGGCTGACCGTGCAGGGCAGCCTCGAAGCCGTCGACTTCGTGCGGGTCAACGGCGGCGACGGCAACGACACGATCCACGGCGGCCCCGAGGAAGACCTGCTCCAGTCCGGCCCCGGCGCCGACCACGTCTACGGCGGCGACGGCTCCGACGGGCTGATCGGCGGCCTCCCCGGCCCGACCTACCTCTACGGCGAAGGTGGCGGCGACCTCCTCGCGGCGGGCGGCGGCTGCGCGGGCGGCACCCTCGACGGCGGTCCCGGCGAAGACGACGCCTCCTTCGCCGAGACGCAGGCGCACCCGGGCACCCTCTACGTCTCGCTCGAAGCGGGCTGGGCCTGGATCGACGCGATCAGGCACTGCGACAAGGTCCGCCTCCCCCGCTCCGACGAGGACATCGAGGGCTCCTTCGACAACGACGTCCTGATCGGCGACTCGCGCGACAACGTGCTGCTCGGCCAGCCCGGCGTCGACAGCTTCTTCGGCCGCGGCGGCAACGACGTGATCGTCGCCGCCGACGGGGTCAAGGACTGGTACATCCAGTGCGGCAGGACGGGGCATCCGGAAGGCACCGCGATCGTCGACCGGATCGACCCCGAACCGAAAGACTGCGCCAAGGTCGTCACCGGCTCGACGGTCCAGGGACTCGGCAAGGCCGCGCAAGGGAACTGAGCATGTTCACCGGCCTGGAGAGCCCCTGGCACCTTTTGATCGTGCTGATCGTCGCCGCCCTCGTCCTCGGGCCGAAACGGCTGCCGGGCGTGGCGCGCGGCCTCGGCTCCGGCATCCGCCAGTTCAAGGAGACGATCGAGGGCGGCGAGAAGTCCGAGAAGTCCGAGAAGGACAAGTAGTCGACACGGCGCGCCTCGGCGCGCGGCGCGCTCGCCTACGGCAGGTGCTGCAGCCGCCAGCCGAGCGACGGTTCGCCCAGCGACGCGGCGGCGACGGCGGGAGCCCGCTCGATCGTCGTCCCGCGCACCATCACGGTCCCCCACCGTTCCCCCTCGGTGGCGGAGCGGCGCGGCGGCCCGACGCCGATGTGGACCGGCGTCCGCATCCCCGGCCAGCCGATCTCCTTCAGCGCCCGCGCGGTCTTCACCGCGACGGTGTGGCCGTCGGCGTTCTCCAGCGTCATCACCGTGGTCCCGGCCGGGATCGCGACGCGGGTCCGCACCGCGGCGGCCACCGAGCCGGCGAGCCGATCCGCCCCGGCCAGCGCCGCATCGACCAGTTCGCCGTCGTGCTGGCCGAAGATCGCGCCGAGCACGGTGAAGGTGTGGCCGCCGACCGTCACCCGCTTGGCGAAGAGGAGGCAGCCGCCCGCCGCTTCGTCGGACCCCGTCTTGATCCCGACGTAGCCGTCGTGGCCGACCAGTTCGTTGTAGTTGACGACGCGGCCGACGACCGGCAGCCGCGCCGACGGCTTGGCGACGATCTGGGCGAAGGTCGGGTCCCCCATCGCCGCCCGCGCCAGCTTCACCTGGTCGGAGGCGGTCGAGACCGTGCTTTCTTCGAAGCCGCTCGGGTCGGTGTAGGTGGTCTGGGACATCCCCAGTTCGCGCGCCGTCCGGTTCATCTCCTTGACGAACGCGCCGATCCCGCCGGCGTCGTGGACGGCGAGCAGCGCCGCGATGTTGTTCGCCGAGGGCAGCATCAGCGCCTCGAGCAGCTGGCGCTCGGAGAGCGTCTCCCCCGCCCGCACCTCGACCGTCGACTGGTCGAGCGCCACCCGCTCGCGCTCTTCGTTCGCCTCGGCCTTGGTGATCCGCACGTGGAAGCCTTCGGCGCCGGGCGCCAGCGGGAACTGCTTCAGCGTCAGGTAGGCGGTCATCACCTTGGCGACGCTGGCGATCGGCACCGGCTTCTGACCGCCGGTCGAGCCGAGGCTGCCGACCCCCTCGACTGCCACCGTGGCCTCCCCTTCGCTCGGCCAGGCGGGCCTGAACGGCCTGCCCGGCAGGCGCACCGTCTTCGGCAGCGCCCGGTGGACGACGAGATAGGGGGCCGTCTTCGTCTCCGCCCGGACCAGCGCCGCGGCGATCAGCCCGACGACGACGATGCCGACCAGCAACGGGACCAGCCAGAGACGTCGGCGGCGCCGCGGCGGCGGCGCCGGACGGCGGTAGCTGAGCGGTTCGATCGTCCCCGTCACGGCTCCCGAAGTTAGCCGAGAGCCAGGCAGTATCCGCCGCACCCCCCGGTCGAGGGGCTACGGGCAGACGACGATCAGGTTGAAGTCGCTGTCCTCGTTGTTGCCGTTCTTGTCGCGAGTGTGGACTTCGATCGCGTTCTGGTTGGCGGGCGAGATGTTGGTCTGCGCGTAGCCGGGCTGCGGCACCGTGGTGCCGTCGTTGTCGCGACCCGCCACGTCGGCGCAGTCGGAGACGTTGATCGGGAAGATGACGACGACGGCGCCGCCCGCCTCGGTGGCGCTGATCGCGCCCGTGTCCGAGGACCGCGTCAGGGTCGCGTTGCCCTGGCCCGCCGGGTTGTGGACGACCGCCCAGAAGGTGTGCGTGGTGCGCTTCGCGAGCGGCACTTCGCCCAGCTTGGCGACGTTGATCTGGTAGCCGGTCAGCGTCTTCTTCTTCAGCTTGCCGCCCCCGATCGACTGCTTCTGGATCGCGTTGCCGTTGATCCGTCCGGCGGCGTAGGCGGTGCCGCCGAGCGCGGCGACCAACGCCACCAGCGCGACGATCATCGCCGGCGAGGGACACCGGCTCCTCAGCTTCTGCATCGTCGACTCCTTCATCGGTCGAGGGACTGCTTCCTTGCGGATCACCTACCCGCAGGCGGCGGTGCCCTATGCCGACCCGAGGGAGCGCGGCCGGCGGACGGCCCGATCAGGATCCGCGCCGCCGGTGAGCGCCGCGTTATCTGGTCGGCTGCGGGACGATCCGGATGTAGGGCTTCGGCTCCTTCCAGTCGCCGAAGATCTCCTTGGCCTTCTCGTTGTCGACCGAGCCGGAGATGATCACGTCCTCACCGCTGTTCCACTGCGCCGGGGTGGAGACTTTGTGGTCCGCGGTCAGCTGCAGCGAGTCGATCACCCGCAGCACCTCGTCGAAGTTGCGCCCGGTGCTCATCGGGTAGACGAGGATCAGCTTGATCTTCTTGTCTGGACCGATGACGAAGACGTTGCGGACCGTCTGGTTGTCGGCCGGGGTGCGGTCGGCGGCGTCCCCGGAGGCGTCGGCGGCAAGCATCCCGTAGGACTTCGCGACCGCGAGGTCGGCGTCGCTGACGATCGGGTAGTTGGGCGCCGTGCCCTGCGTCTCCTCGATGTCCTTCGCCCAGCCCTCGTTGGCCTCGACCGGGTCGATCGAGAGGCCGAGGATCTTCACGCCGCGCTTCGCGAACTCGGGCTCGATCGAGGCCATGTAGCCGAGCTCGGTCGTGCAGACCGGCGTGAAGGACTTCGGGTGCGAGAAGAGCACCCCCCACGAGTCGCCGAGCCAGTCGTGGAAGTTGATCTGTCCCTCGGTCGTCTGCGCGTCGAAGTTGGGGGCTTCGTCTCCAAGCTGCAATGCCATTTCGTTCCCTTTCCTTAATTCCGATCAGGTTTAAGCAGATTAGCGCGCGGCGTTCGTCAGGTCGCCGTCCCGACGAGGATCGCGGCGAGCAGCGCGGCCAGCGCGAGCGGTATCCCACGTCGCGAGAACTCGAGCGGCGAGGGCCGCGCGCCCACCTCACGGGCGGCGCGGAACCAGAGCAGTGCCGAGAGCGCCCCGGTCACCGCCAGGTTCGGTCCCACGTTCAGCCCCAGCAGCAGCATCCGCGGATGGTCGACCGCGTGGGCGGAGTAGAGCGCCGCCGCGGGCAGGTTGTTGACGAACGCGGTCGAGAGCGCCGCCAGGACGGCGGTCTCCGGGCCGCTCGCCCCGGCGATCAAGCGGGCCGGGCCGTCCCAGTGGCGGGCGAGCGTGCCGAGGGCGACGGTGAGGACGAAGGCGGCGAGGAGGCTCGGCAGCCCGAGGACGCGCCAGACCGCGGCGGGCTCGACCCGGGAGCGGGCGAGCTCGACCGCGGTCGCGACGAGGCCGACGGCGAGGACGGCGAGCGCCGCGGCGGCCGGAGGATGCAGGGCGAGGACCAGCACGATCGCCGCGACGGTGGCCAGGAGCCCGGTCCCGACGACAAGATGTCGATGGGCCGAAAACTTGTCTATATGTATAGTTTTCGGCCCAACGACAAGTCGGCCGCCGCGGCGCGGGGACAGCTGGGGGCGGAAGAGTGCCATGACTCCGGCCGCGGTGACGAGCGCCGCGGTGATCGCGAGCGGAAACATCCTCGCCGCGAAGGAGGCTCCCGACCCGCCACCGTGGGCACCCTGCACCAGCAGGTTGGTCAGGTTCGAGCCGGGCAGGAAGAGCGAGGACGCGTTGGCCATGAAGACGCAGCCGTAGAGGAAGGGCTCGACCGCTACCCGGCGCCGCCGCGCCGCGATGACCAGCACCGGGGTGAGGAAGACGACCGCGGTGTCGAGGTTGAGGACGGCGGTGACGACGGCGTCGAGGAGGAGCGCCGCGCCGAGCAGCGCCAGGTCGCCGCCCGGCAGCGCCTGCAGTCGCGCCCCGGCCCAGGCGAAGAGCCCGTCGCGGTTGGCGAGCAGGCCGATCAGGAGCAGCCCGGCGATCAGGACGAAGGGAGGCCAGGATTGGCGGAGCGCCGGGGACACGCGAGGGCTTCTACCCGACTCGGCCACGCCGCGGCGTTCGCAGTTCTGGTCGCTATCCGGTTATTTCTGCGAACGCCGGCTAGCCTTTGGCCGGTGGCCGACCCTGGAGACGACGCCGACGCCTTGGTCGCGGCCGAACTGGCCGAGCTCGAGGCGCTCGCCGCGGCGCTGCCGGAGGGCGAGGTCGAAGGCGTGTCGCCGGTGGGCGGCCCGCAGGAGTGGGAGTGAGCGATGGGCACGGCCGCGGATCGGGTCGAGGCGGCGCTCGCCGCGACCGCGCGACTGAACCCCACCCTGAACGCCTACCTCCACCTCGAGCTCGAAGGCGCGCGCGCCGCGGCCGCCGAGCAGGACGCGATCGAGGCGGCGCGCGAGGCGACCGCGGCCTCGGGCCCGGCGCGACCGCTCGCCGGGATGCCGGTCTGCGTCAAGGACATGATCGACGTCGCCGGGATGCCGACCACGGCGGGCGGCGCGGACTGGGTCCGCCACCCGGACGCCGACGCGACCGCCGTCGCGCGGCTGCGTGCCGCGGGCGCGATCGTCGTCGGCAAGGGCAACACCAACGAGTTCGCCTGCGGGATCGACGGGCGCAACCCCCACAAGGGCGACTGCCGTAACCCCTTCGACCCGGAACGACTGAGCGGCGGCTCCAGCTCCGGCCCGGCGGTGGCGGTGGCGAGCGGCATGGCCGAGGGCGCGATCGGCACCGACACCAGCGGCTCGATCCGGGTCCCGGCGGCGCTCAGCGGCGTGGTCGGGATCCGCCCCACCCGCGGCCTCGTCCCCACCGACGGGGTCGTGCCGCTCGCCTGGAGCCTCGACGCGGTCGGGCCGCTGGCGCCCGACGTGGCGACCGCGGCGCTCCTCCTCGACGTCCTCGCCGGACGCGCCCCGGCGCGGGCGCCGCGCCCGGAGGTGGCGGGGTTGCGCCTCGGCATGGCGCGCTCGCTGATGGCCCTCGCCGAG
>DASZZB010000006.1:0-4043 GCA_035545115.1 Solirubrobacterales bacterium
CGAGGAACTCGCCCTTGCGGGCTCGCACCGTTCGCTTCGCTCACTGAATGCGCCGGTCAGACGCCCCGCTAGGAGGCGTCGCCGCCGGCGAAGCCCGGACGGGGGGGGGGCAGCGGACGGGAGCCCTCGCGGGCGGCGGGCTCGGCGGCCGGAGTGGGCTCGGCAGGCGGAGTCGACTCCTCGTCGTCGTGGAAGACTTCGTCCTCGGGCTTGCCTTCGAGCAGGGCGACGAACTCGTCGGCCTCGATCGTCTCCCGCTCCAGCAGCAGCTTGGAGATCCGCTCGAGCTGCTCGTAGTTGTCGTTCAGGAGGCCCTTGGCGGTCTGGTGGGCGCTCTCGACGATGCGACGGATCTCGTCGTCGATCTCGCGCGCGATCTCGTCCGAATAGTCCGGCTCGGAGGAGAACTCGCGGCCGAGGAACGGCTGGCCGCGATCGTGGCCGAAGACGCGCGGGCCGAGGCGCTCGCTCATGCCGAAGCGCATCACCATCTGCTTCGCCGACTCGGTCACCTTTTCGAGGTCGTTGGACGCCCCGGTGGTGATTTCGCCGAAGACGATCTCCTCGGCGGCGCGCCCGCCCAGGGTCATCGCCATCGTGTCGGTCAGCTCCGAGCGGGTGGTGAGGAACTTGTCCTCGGTGGGAAGGCTGATCGTGTAGCCGAGCGCCTGGCCGCGGCTGATGATCGAGATCTTGTGGACCGGGTCGGTGTGCTCGAGCAGCTGCCCGACGATCGCGTGGCCGACCTCGTGGTAGGCGGTGACGAGCCGCTCCTTCTCGCTCATCACCCGGGTCTTCTTCTCCGGGCCGGCGATCACCCGCATGATCCCCTCCTCGAGCTCCGTCATCGAGATCTCGCGGTTGCCCGTGCGGGCGGTCAGGAGCGCCGCCTCGTTGATCAGGTTGGCGAGGTCGGCGCCGGTGAAGCCGGGCGTCTGACCCGCCAGGGTGTCGAGATCGATGTGGCGGGCGAGCGGCTTGCCGCGGGTGTGGACTTCGAGGATGTGCTTGCGGCCCTTGCGGTCGGGCCGGTCGACGACCACCTGGCGGTCGAAGCGGCCGGGCCGCAGCAGCGCCGGATCGAGGATGTCGGGACGGTTGGTGGCCGCGATCAAGATGATGTTGTCCTTCATCTCGAAGCCGTCCATCTCGACCAGCAGCTGGTTCAGCGTCTGCTCGCGCTCGTCGTGACCGCCGCCCATACCGGCGCCACGGTGGCGGCCGACGGCGTCGATCTCGTCCATGAAGATGATGCAGGGCGAGTTCTGCTTCGCCTGCTCGAAGAGGTCGCGGACCCGGCTGGCGCCGACGCCGACGAACATCTCGACGAAGTCGGAGCCGGAGATCGAGAAGAACGGCACCCCCGCCTCGCCGGCGACGGCGCGGGCGAGCAGCGTCTTGCCGGTGCCGGGAGGCCCGTAGAGCAGGACGCCCTTCGGGATCCGCGCCCCGAGCGCCTGGAACTTCTTCGGGTTCTCGAGGAATTCTTTGATCTCCTCGAGCTCCTGGACCGCCTCGTCGACCCCGGCCACGTCGCGGAAGGTGATCTTCGGCGCGTCGACCGACATCCGCTTGGCTTTCGATTTGCCGAAGTTCATCACCCGGCTGCCGCCGCCCTGCATCTGGTTCATCAGGAAGATCCAGAAGCCGAAGAAGAGGACGAAGGGCAGGATGTAGGTGAGCAGCGAGAGGATGCTCGAGCTGCCGGTGCCGTGGACGGTGGTGTGGACTTCGTGTTCGTCGAGCAGTTCGAGCAGCGACTGCTCGGTGTTGGCCGGGTAGCCGGTGGAGAAGCTTTCGCCGTTTTTCTCCTTGATGTCGAGCGAGAGGTCCTTGTTGTTGATCGTCGCTTCTTCGACCTTGCCCTTGGCGATCAACCCCGTCTGCGGGTTCACCAACTGGGTGTAGGAAGGGGCTTTCGAGCCGGACGGATCGGTGATCACCCGCTGGGCGATGAACGCCAGGATGACGACCAGCAGGATCGGGAACGCCGCGCTTTTGAAGAACCGTCTCAAAGTAAGAAAATCAGCGTACCAGGGCGGTTTGGCCGCTCATTGCACCAACGCGGCGACGTAGTCGAGGTTGCGGTACCGCTGCGCGTGGTCGAGGCCGTACCCGATCGCGAACTCGTTGGGGATCTCGAAGCCGACGTACCTGGCGGGCAGGTCGACCCGGAGGCGCTCCGGCTTGGTCAGCAGCGTGCAGACCTCGAGCGAGGCGGGCTCGCGGGCGCCGAGATTGCGCATCAGGTACTGCAGGGTGAGGCCCGAGTCGATGATGTCCTCGACGATCAGCACGTCGCGGCCCTGGACCGGCGCGTCGAGGTCCTTGAGGATGCGGACGACGCCCGAGGAATCGGTCTGCGACCCGTAGCTGGAGACAGCCATGAAGTCGATCTCACAGGGGACGTCGATGTGGCGCATCAGATCGGCGAGGAAGAGGACGGCGCCCTTCAACACCCCGACCATGATCAGGTCCTTGCCCTGGTAGTCGCGGCTGATCGCGGCGCCCAGCGCGGCGATCCGCGTCTGCAGTTCCTCGCTGGAGACGAGGGTCGCGCCGATCGCCGGGTCGTCCACGGACCGCAGTCTAAGTAACCTCGCCCCGTCCAGCTGGACCCGGCGTCAGCCGCCGCGCTCGGCCCGCAGCACGCCGTCCTCGAGCACGGCGCGGACGCCGTCGCCGAGGTCGAGCCGTGAGCCACCGCGGTGGAGCCCGGCGACCTGGTCGGCGAAGCGGGCGGCGCCGGGGACGGGCCTGCCCGCGGCCGCGTCGGCGAGCCGCTGCAGGACGAGTCGGCGGAGGGCCGGCGGCAGCGCCGCGAAGCGGGCTCGCTCGATGCGACCGCGCGGCGCCCCGCCCGAGCCGTCGAGCTCCGCCTCCACCAGCTCGTCGAGCACCTCGGCCTCGTCGCGCAGCAGCGCCGCCGTGCGCAGGACGTTGGCGGCGGCGGCGGGGTGGATCGCCGCCAGCTCGGGGAGCAGGCCGTGGCGGACCCGGTTGCGGGCGTAGCCCTCCTCGGCGTTTGACCTGTCCTCGCGCCAGGCGAGCCCACGCCCCTCGTCGTAGCCGGTGACCTCGACGCGGGTGGTGCCGAGCAGCGGCCGGACGAGCCGGCCGTCGCGCTCCTTCATCCCCAGCAGGGCCCGCCGGCTCGGCGAGGAGGCGAGCCGGTAGAGGATCGTCTCGACCTGGTCGTCGGCGGTGTGCCCGGTGACGATCGTCGCGTCATGCCGCTCGGCGAGGCGGATCGCCGCCGCGTAGCGGACGTCGCGAGCCCAGGCCTGCAGGTTGCCGGCGCCGGCGGGCCGGACCGGGCGCTCCGTCACCAGCTCGACCTCGAGCCGCCCGCACAGGGCGGCGCAGAAGTCAGCGTCGTCGTGGGACTCCGGCCGCAGCCCGTAGTCGACGTGCAGGGCGGTGAGCGGGGCGGGCCCGCGGGCGCGCACCGCGAGGTCGAGCATGCAGACCGAGTCGCGGCCGCCGGAGAGCATCACGATCAGCGACCGCGGTGGCGCGATCAGGCCGCCCGCCTCGATCCGGGCGAGCAGGTCGGCGCCCGGGGCGGGCACGGCGCCCGCCACGGCTCAGTCCTCCACCGCGCGGACGACGAACAACTCGGTCGGCATCGGGAACCCTTTCAGCGACACCTCGCCGATCGGCTCGAGCCGTAGCGCCGACCGACCGTCCAGCGTCGCCGCGACCCGATCGGTCACCAGGATCTCCCCCGCCAGCGCCCGGTTGACGATCCGGTGGGCGAGATTGACCTGGCTGCCGAAGTAGTCGCCGTCTCTATATACGGCGTCGCCGTGATGGATCCCGACCCGCGGCTGGGGTCGGCGGTCGAAGCGACCGAGGAAGGCGACCGCCCACTCGGTCAGCGCCGCGGGGTCGGGGGACACCACCATCACCTCGTCGCCGATCGTCTTCACGATCGTCGCCTCGCGCGGCAGCGTCGCCTCGACCGTCTCGACGAAGTTCTCGACCACGTCGAGCGCCTCGATGTCCCCCTCCTCCTCGGTGAAGCGGGTGAAGCCGGTGAG
>DASZZB010000007.1:0-3183 GCA_035545115.1 Solirubrobacterales bacterium
AAGAAGGCGCGGATTCCGGGAGGTAGATATGCCCAGTCGTGAGTCCGGCGCTCCGCGCGTCGAGCGTGCCAAGCAGGTCGAGCCCTACGCGTGGGATCGTCCCTATAAGCCGCTGGTGTCGCCGCCGAGCGTCGAAGAGAACGACGCCTGCGCGATCTACGCGTCCGTGCGCAAAGACGCGACGCCCAGCCACGAGCCGATCGCGCTGGCGATCCCGGCGCTGCAGAAGATGCTCCACCGGGCCGGCAACGTCGACGGCGAGGGGGACGGCTGCGGCCTGATGCTCGACATCCCGCGGGCGATCTGGGCCGAGGAGGTCCGGGTCGGCGGCCACGACCCGGCGCTCACCCTCGACGACGCCTTCGCCGTCGCCCACGTCTTCATCGAGCGCTCCCCGGACGTGGAGAAGGTCAAGCACGACGCCCGCGAGCTGCTCGCCGAGGGCGGTTTCCGCATCCTCGCCGAGCGCGAGGGCAAGGTCGACTCGACCGCGCTCGGCCCGACCGCGCGCGAGGAGGAGCCGATCTTCTGGCAGGTCGCCGGCCTGGTCTCGGACGCCGCCCGGTGCGACGCCGTCGTCTTCGAGCTGCTGATCGAGCTGGAGCGCCGGCTCGGCGTCCACGTGCCGTCCTTCTCCGGCACCACCTGCGTCTACAAGGTGATGGGCGCGCCGAACGTGCTCGGCGCCTATTACCCCGACCTCACCGACCCGCGCTTCGAGACCGTCGCCGCCTTCGGCCACAACCGTTACTCGACCAACACCTGGCCCTCGTTCAAGCGCGTGCAGCCGTTCTCGGCGCTCGGCCACAACGGCGAGATCAACACGATCGAACAGCTGCGTCAGGAGGCGAAGATGCTGGCGGTCCAGATCCAGCCCGGCGCCTCGGACTCGCAGGATCTGAACCTGACGATCGACACGATGGTCAGCCGCGAGGGCCTTTCGCTGGCCGAGGCGATGGAGATGATCCTGCCGCCGATCGTCGAGGAGATCCGCACCTTCCCCGAGGAGCTGCAGGGCTTCTACATGTACCTGCACCAGGCGATGGGGCCGTTCGCCCAGGGGCCGGTCGCGCTGATCGCCCGCCACGGCGACGAGTGCGTCTTCTCCGCCGACGCGATGGGCCTGCGGCCGCTCTGGAAGGTGGAGACCGAGTCGGACTTCGTCTTCAGCTCCGAGCCCGGCGTCGTCTCCGTCCACCAGATGGTCTCCGAGCCGCAGCCGATGGCGCCCGGCGAGAAGACGATGGTGATGATCGACCGCGCCGCCCGCGCCTCGACCCTGCACCCGCACGCCGAGATGCTGCGGATCGTCCGCGACCGCTGGCTGGCCCGCAACGGCGCCGACGGGGTGGCGCCGTACGAGCGCGCGCTGGCGACCGGTGGCCCGCTCGAGGGCGCCGACGTCCCCGGCTACTCGGAAGCCGGCCCGGCCGAGCCGGTGAAGGTCGAAGACCGTGTGCTGGCCGGCTTCGGCTGGCAGCGCGACGACGTCAAACTGGTCCAGCAGATGGCCTCCAACGGGGCCGAGCCGGTCGGCTCGCTCGGCTACGACGGACCGCTGGCGGCGCTCTCGCCGGAGCGCCAGAACCTCGCCGACTACTTCAAGGAGACGGTCGCCGTGGTCACCAACCCGGCGCTCGACCGCGAACGCGAGCTGGAGCACTTCTCGACCCGCACCCTCTACGGGCGGCGGCCGACGATCGACTCGGCCGCCGAGGACACGGCGACCGTCGAAACCGCCTTCCCGGTGGTGCTCGGCGGCCACCACGGCCTCGCGCCGCTCTCCGACAAGACCTATCGCAAGATCGCCCGCGACCACCAGACCTACCTGCTCGAGGACCTCTGGGAGGAGTTCCGCGGCCGCGCCGCCGTGGTCGACATCTCGCTGCTCGAGTCGGAGACGACGGCGGGCGCGATCGAGCGGATCCGCCACGAGGCGGTGAAGAAGGTCCGCAACGGGGCCGAGCTGCTGGTGCTCAGCGATCGCACCGTCTACGACGGCGAACGGCGCTACCTCGACCCGCACCTGGCGACCTCGGCGGTCGACCAGGCGCTGAAGCAGTTCAAGGTCGAGCGCGGCGAAACGAACCTGCGCCGGCGCTGCGGGATCGTCCTGCGCTCGGCGGCGCTGCGCAACGTCCACGACGTGATGCTGGCGCTCGGGCTCGGCGCCAACGGCGTCTGCCCCTACGTGATGGTCGAAGTGATCTGCGTCGAGGACTACGAGACCGACGTCGGCAACCTCTGCGCGGCGCTCACCAAAGGGATCGAGAAAGTGATCTCGACGATCGGCATCCACGAGGTGCGCGGCTACGCGCGTCAGTTCTCCTCGATCGGGGTGAAGCCGGAGCTGGCCGAGATCTTCCAGACCAAGGCGTTCGCGGCGAGCGAGGACGGTGGCACCGGCTTCGCCGAGCTCGACGCCGACACCAACGAGCGCGCCAAGGCGCTCTCCGGCGCCGACGAGGCGGCCAAACCGGCGAAGACCTTCCGCTTCTACCCGAAGGTCTACAAGTTCGCGATCGCCACCGCGAACGGCTCGGGCAGCTACGCGGAGTACTCGGAGAAGGTCCGCGATCTGGAGAGGCAGAGCCCGATCTCGATGCGCCACATCATGGCGCTGAAGGGGGACCGCGAGCCGGTCGACCCGAGCACCGTCGACGCCGGCGTCGGCCACCACGACTACCCGATCGTGATCTCCTCGATGAGCTTCGGCTCGCAGTCCGAACCGGCCTTCCGTGCCTACGCCGACGCGGCCAAGGCGACCAACATCCTCTGCATGTACGGCGAGGGTGGCGTGATCAAAGACATGTACGGCCGGTACCGCAACTGGCGCGGCCAGCAGATCGCCTCGGGGCGCTTCGGCGTCTCCGCCGAAATGGTCAACAGCTCCTACGTCGCCGAGATCAAGATCGGCCAGGGCGCGAAGCCCGGCGAGGGCGGCCACCTGCCCGGCAAGAAGGTCTCCGAGAAGGTCGCCGCCGCCCGTAACGCGACGCCCGGCACCGACCTGATCTCGCCCTCCAACAACCACGACCTCTACTCGATCGAGGACCTCGCCGAGCTGATCGACGAGCTGAAGACCGTGAACCCCGACGTGCGGGTCTCGGTCAAGGTCCCGGTGGTGCCGAACATCGGCACGATCGGCCTCGGCATCGCCAAGGCGGGCGCCGACATCATCAC
>DASZZB010000008.1:0-4649 GCA_035545115.1 Solirubrobacterales bacterium
GCCCCCGGGATCGCGCTGTCGACTTTGACCCTGCCATGGCAGGGTCGAAGTCGGTTGCGTCTTCGTGACCGTGGAGGAGTCGTGGACTTCACGACTCCTCCCTCACGTCACCCGCGAGGTTCCCGGCGTCTCCATCACGACCACCGTCCCCCGGAGCGCGCCCCGGCGTCACCCCCGGCCGGCCCGTCGAACTCCGGCCGCCCTCCCGAACCCCGCCGTCGCCTCATGACCCGGCCATCTCGGCGGCGGCCACAGCCTGCCCGGGTCGCCGCCGAGATGGCCGGGCCCTTCTCCGTCCCTTGCCGTCCCGCCACGACGCCCCATCCCTTCCCGTCCCCCAGGGCGCCCGGCCGGAGCACCGATGCAGGATCCACCCCTGGGAGATGGGTGATCCCGCGCCGCCGCCGGTCCGGGTTCGAAGACCGCCCCGCGCCGGCGGGGGACTGCTGGGTCTTTGCGGCGCAGGGATGGAGACTCGCCAGGGCAAGATGAAGCTCAGGAAACGGCGGAGACGAGCAGGCGGACCGCGAGCCCGAACAGCGCGATGCCGAGGAATTTGCGGATCGTCGGGCCGGTGAGGCGTCGGGAAAGGCGGGCGCCGAGCTGGGCGCCGGGCAGCACCCCGATCGAGAGCGCGATCGCGCGCCGCAGGCCGTGACCGACGGTGAGCGTGCCGCCGATCAGGTGCGTGGCGCTCCCCGTCCCCGCCATGAAGACGAGGACGAAGTGCGAGGTCGCGGTGGCGATGTGGGTGGGGAAGCCGAGCGCCCCGGTCATCAGCGGCACGTGGATGACGCCGCCGCCGATCCCGAGGAAGCTGGAGAGGAAGCCGACCCCGGCGCTGTAGACGGTGCCGCGCGCGAGCGGCACGTGGTAGCGGTAGACCTCGCCGCGGGCGTCGACCAGCTTGCGCGCTCTGGTCTCCCCTCGCGGAGCCGAGCGTTCGTGATGCGGCCGCAGCCGTACCACGACCACCGAGAGGATCGTCAGGACCACGGCCATGATCAGGTCGAAGACGTGGGTCGGGACCAGGTGCACGGCGAGCGCGCCGAGGATCGAGCCGGGGATCCCGGCGGCCGCGAAGCGCAGCCCCGAGCGGTAGTCGATCCGCCGCAGCCGGGCGTAGGCGAAGGAACCCGACAGCGCGTTGAAGAAGACGACGAGGAGGCTGATCGAGGTGATCTGCGCCGGCGTCAGCTCCGGGTAGACGACCAGCAGGACGGGGGTGAGGATGAACCCGCCGCCCGCCCCGACCAGGGTTCCGAAGGCGCCGACGACAAGGCCGAGCAGGGCTAGGTAGACATAGTGCAAGTCGATCCCAAGTTCTAACGGGACCGCTTGCTCACCCCTGTGACGGAGCCGTAAAGGCGGGCTCGGGCTCGACCGGCGCCTCGCTGATCCCCCAGCGGTCGTGGAGGCGGCGCAGCGGGGCGGGCGCCCACCAGTTCCACCTGCCGAGCAGCTCCATCAGCGCCGGCACCAGCAGGGCGCGGACGATCGAGGCGTCGATCAGCACCGCCAGCGCCGTGCCGACCCCGTTCTCCTTGATGAAGATGATCTTCGAGGTGGCGAAGGCGAGCATCGCGACGGCGAAGAGCAGTGCCGCGGCGGTGACGATCCGCCCGGTCCGCTCGAGCCCGATCGCCACGCACTCCGAGTCGGAGGCACCCGCGTCGCGCGCCTCCTTGATCCGCGAGAGGAGGAAGACGGCGTAGTCGGTGGAGAGGCCGAAGGCGACGGCGAACATCAGGATCGGCATCGTCTGCTCGATCGCGCCGGGGCTCGAGTAGGAGAGCAGCCCTTCCAGCCGGCCGTCCTGGAAGATCAGGACGAGGAGGCCGAAGACCGCGCTCAGGTTGAGCGCGTTCATCACCAGCGACTTGACCGGCAGCACCACCGAGCCGGTCATCAGGAAGAGGATCACCAGGGTGGCGACGACGATGATCGCCAGGGCGATCGGCAGGTGCGAGCCGAGGCTCGCCTGGAAGTCGATGAAGTCGGCGGTGCCGCCGCCGACCATCGCGGTCGCGCCGGCCGGCACCGGCAGGTCGCGGATCGTCTTCACCGTCGTCTGGCTGGCGTCGGCGATGAAGGGGTGCGTGGAGATCGCTTCGATCGCCCGGACGCCGCCCGCGAGCCGGCGCGGCGGCGGCACCGCGGCGATCCCTTCGACCCGCGCGACCCGCGCGGCGAAGGCCCGCGCCGCCCCCGGCCCGCCGCCGCTGAAGGAGATGACGATCGGCGTTTCGTGGTAGGGCGGGAACTCGGCGTTGATCCGTTCGTAGGCGAGCCGCGCTTCGGCGCTCTTCGGCAACACCGTCGGGTCGACGGTGTTGAACTTGATCCCCAGGAAGGGGAGGCCGAGCAGGATCAGGAAGCCGGCGGAGAGCGTCGCCACCGGGATCGGCCGCCGCATCACGAAGCGCGAGAGCCGGTACCAGAAGCCGCTCTCGCCGGGGCGGGCGTCGCGGTCGGCACGGCGCCTCAGGAAGGCGGGCGCGCCCGCGTTCACCCGCGACCCGAGCAAGGTGAGGATCGCGGGCAGCACGGTCAGCGAGATCAGCGCCGCGAAGAGGACGACGAGGGCGCCGCCGAGCCCCATCGAGTAGAGGAAGCGCTGTGGGAAGACGAGCAGCGAGGCGAGCGCCGCGGCCACGGTCAGGGCGGAGAAGAAGACGGTCCGCCCCGACGTCGCCAGCACTCGCCGCATCGCCGCCGGGCCGGGGCCGGAGCGGGCGATCTCCTCGCGGTAGCGGGAGACGACGAAGAGGCTGTAGTCGATCGCCAGCCCGAGGCCGAGCGCCGTGGTCAGGTTGAGCGCGAAGACCGAGATCGAGGCGAATTCGCTGGCGATGCGGAGGATCAGGAAGGTGCCGACGATCGCCAACCCGCCGATCAGGAGCGGCAGCAGCGAGGCGACGAGGCTGCGGAAGAAGAGCAGCGAGAGCAGGAAGAGGAGGGGGAAGGCGAGCATCTCGGCGTGCTGCAGGTCTTCCTCGACCTGGTTGTTGACTTCTTCTTCGGCGACCGCCGCGCCGCCGACGACGACGCCGCGGTGGGCGGAGAGCGCTGCGGCGATCTCGCCGCCGATTTCCTGCGTCTGCTTGGCGCCGGTCGGCCTCAGCGCCACCGCGAAGTAGGTCGAGCGCCCGTCCGCGGAGACGAAGGCGCGCGAGCCGGTGTCGTAGTAGCCGAAGACCGACTGGACGTCGGGACGGCGGCGGACGCTGCGCTCGAGCGCCTCGACCCGGGCCCGCGTCGCCGGTCGCGAGACCGGCGCGTCTTCGACCAGGGCGACGACCGAGGGGAAGCGGTAGCCGGCTTCCTGAAGCTGGTCCTGCGCCTTCACCGACTCGGTCGACGGATCTTCGGCGCCGTAGGGATCGAGCCGCTCGGCGACCGAGCCGCCGAGCGCCGCGGCGAGCAGCGCGAAGAGGACGGCGACGACCACGATCGTCCGGGGCCGGCGCTGGGCGAGGCGGGCGAGCGCCGCGAACATCAGGTCCCCTCCGCCATCGTCAGGATCTGTTCCTCGACCCGGCCGCACCAGTCCGCGAACCACTCGGTGAACTCGAGCCCGCTTTCCAGCACGATCAGGCCGTAGGCGTCGCCCTCCTCGCGGGCGAGCGGCTCGATCTGGCGCAGCTGCGCGTTCGCGGCGAGGCGATGGGCGCGCATCGCGCGGACGATCTCCACCGCCTCCGTGGGTTCGAGCGCCGCGGCGAAGAACAGTTTCAGGAGACCTTCCTCGCGCAGCTCGAAGGTTTCCGGCGGGCGTCGCAGCCAGGCCTTCAGCTCCTCCTCGCCGTCGGCGGTGATCTCGTAGACGGTGCGCCGGCGGCCGCCCGTGGGGGCGTCGGAGCCGACCACCAGCCCGGCCTCGGCGAGCCGTTTCAGCTCGGGATAGATCTGCCCATAGCTGGCCGCCCAGAAGAAGCGGGTGGTCTCGTCGACCGTCGCTTTGATCTCGTAGCCGGAGCGCGGCTCGTCGCGGACCAGGCCGAGGATCACGTAGGCGGTGGGGCTGAGCGACTCCATGTCTCGGCCCAATATATCAGGGAGATATATCCAAGGTAGATTCGGCCCGATCGCCTATCGTCCGCCGGAACCGGCGAACTGACAGGAGGCGTTGATGCTCGACCAGAGCAAGATCGGCAAAGTCGTGACGGAGCAGATGGAGGCGATCGAGGCCGACTACGGCGACGACTGCGAGATCGGCGACGTCTGCACGATCGTCGAGGTGATCGGCCCGCACGGCTCCCACGTCAGGGTTCGCTCCAGCGACATGCGCCCGCACAGCGGCCTCGGCCTGATCCGGATGGCCGAACAGGCGATGCTGGGAAACCTCGGCGGCAGCTAGGCGATCATTCGCCTGCGCCTGCACTGGACGCGGAAGGGATGAGGGCGTCGCGACGGGATGCGGAAGAGACCCGGCCATCTCGGCGGCGGCCCGGGCAGGCTGTGGCCGCCGCCGAGATGGCCGGGTCTCGGGGGGACGGCGGGGGTCCGAGGAGGCCGCCGGGGTGACCGAGGGCCGGCCGACGTGACGGAGATGCCGGGAACCTCGCGGGTGACGTGAGGAAGGAGTCGTGAAGTCCACGACTCCTCCACGGTCACAGACGCGATGGGTGAGTTGACCCTGCCATGGC
>DASZZB010000009.1:0-7064 GCA_035545115.1 Solirubrobacterales bacterium
CGCCGGCGCGGCGCTGCTGCTCGACGTGCTCGCCGGGCGCCCGCCGGCGCCGCCACCCCGCCCCGCCGTCGCCGGCCTCCGTCTCGGCATGGCGCGGTCGCTGATCGACGGCGCCGAGGAGCCGGTCGCCGACGCGATCGGCGTGGCGGCGACGGCACTCCGCGGCGCCGGAGCCACGGTCGTCGACTGCCCGCTGCCCGACCTTCGCCGCGCCACCGCGATCCACCGGATCGTCCAGGCGAGCGAGGTCGCCGCCGCCCACGCGGCCTGGTTCGACCGGCAGCGCGACCGCTACGCGCCCGCGGTGCGGGCCCGGATCGAGGCCGGCTACGGGCTCTCCGCCGCGGTCTACCTGCGCGCCCAGCGCCACCGCCGCCTCCTCACCCGCGCCTTCGCCGCCGCGATCGACGGGCTCGACGCGGTGCTCGCCCCCGCCTCACCGGTGCTCGCGCCGCGGATCGACGCCGAGGAGATCGCGGTCCGCGGCGAGCGCCGCCCCGTCCGCGTCGCCCTCCTCTCCTGCGTCGCCCCCTTCAGCCAGCTCGACTGCCCGGCGATCTCCGTCCCCGCCGGCCTGCGTGAGGGCCTGCCGGTCGGGCTGCAGCTGATCGGCCGGCCCGGCTCCGAGGCGCTGCTGTTGCGGATCGCCGCGGCCATCGAGGCCGCCGTCGGGCGCCTCAGGTAGCCGCGGGCTCCCCGTCGGCCTGCTCGCGCAGCTTGTCGAGCGAGCGGCGCAGCAGCCGCGAGACGTGCATCTGCGAGCAGCCGATCCGCGTCGCGATCTCGATCTGCGGCAGTTCCTCGACGAAGCGCAGGTACAGCACCTCCCGCTCGCGGTCGTCCAGGCTCGGCAGGACGGACGCCACCGCGAGCCGCGCCTCGACCAGGTCGAAGTTGCCGTCGGGACGACCGACCCACTCGGCGCCCGAGGTGTCGTCGGGGTCCTCGCCGACCGGCGGCGCGTCGAGCGAGAGCGGCCGACGGTTGTGCTGGGCCTCGAGCGTCTCGAGCACCTCGGCGACCTCGATCCCGAGCTCCTCGGCCAGCTCCTGCGCCGAGGGTGGCCGCTGCAGCTCCAGCGTCAGCCTCTCGGTCGCCTTCTCGACTTCCGCCATCCGGTCGTGGACCGAGCGCGGCACCCGCACCGTCCACACCTTGTCGCGGAAATGTCGTTTCAGCTCACCGAGGATCGTCGGTCTGGCGAAGCCGGCGAACGAGGTCCCCCGGCTCGCGTCGAAACGGTCGATCGCGTTCAGGAGGCCGAGGCAGGCCACCTGCAGCAGGTCGTCGTAGGGCTCCGAGACCCCGGAGTAGCGGCTCGCCAGCCGGCGGGCCAACGGCATATGGAGATCGACCAACTCGGCGCGGGCACGCTGGTCGCCCTGCCTGGTCAGACGCCACAGCTCCTCCTCCGACAAACCCCCGCGGGACTCCCTCAGGGGCTCACGGGGGAGCGTGCGCTCGATCGGACCCATCGGCAGCGGACATACCCAGGGACGCGGATCCCAAATCCTCCGCTGCGTTCGCACCTTTCCCCCATGCCGCGGATCCGGCGGGCTCATCCGGGGGCGGGTACGAAAAAACGACCGGGGGGACGCTCGTCGCCTGCCGCACGCGTAGCCTTCGCGCTCAGAAGCTCGGTTGCGTCGCCTTCGAGATCGACCTTCCCGCCTGGCTTTCGCGGGGCGCCCGATCTCTCCCGGTCGCAGGAGCAACCTACCTGCCCGCCGGCGGGACGCAAGGGGGTGCCGCGGGACGACTCCGCAAAACCCGAAGTTATGCGCTCATTTCTCGATCGAGATGTAGCCGGGAAGTGACGAGATGCGCTCCAACCAGGCCCCGATCGCCGGGAACCGGCCGATCTCGAACCCGCCCTCGTCCGCGACGTGGGTATAGGCGTAGAGGGCGAGATCGGCGACGGTGACCCGGTCGGCGACGAGGAAGTCACGGCCGGAGAGGTGCCGCTCCATCGCCTCGAGCGCCCGCCGGCCACCCTCCCGCTTCGCCGCCGCCTCACGCTCGTCGGGCCGGATCCCGGCGTGTGCCCAGAAGCGCGGCACGGCGATGTTCGGCTCGTGGCTGTACTGCTCGAAGAACATCCACTGCAGGACCTGGGCGCGCTCGTAGCGGCCGGCCGGCAGGTATGCGGTGCCCTCGGCGAAGTAGACGAGGATCGCGTCGGACTCGGCCAGTGGCCGGCCGTCGTCGAGAACCAGGGTCGGCACCCGCAGACCGGGGTTCAGGTCGCCGAGCAGCTCCTTCCGCCCCGAGCGGTCGATCACGTCCACCTCGCGCCGCTCGTACTCGACCCCGAGCAGCGAGAAGAGCAGCCGCACCTTGTAGCAGTTGCCGGAGATCCGCGAGTCGTAGAGCAGCACCGCCACAAGGTAGTCGCGCACGGCTCCGGCGAGCCGGCCAGACCGCCTTGAGAGACTGGCGGCGTGTCGGACGCCGGACACCTGCGCCGCGAGCTGGTGCTCGCGATCTGCTGCATGAGCATGCTGATCGTCGGCCTCGACGTGACGATCCTGAACGTCGCGCTGCCCTCGATCCAGCGCGACTTCGGCGCCTCGGTGTCCGGCGCCCAGTGGACGATCGACGCCTACACGCTGGTGATCGCCTGCCTCCTGATGCTGGCCGGGTCGACCGGCGACCGGCTCGGCCGGCGGCGGACCTTCCAGGTCGGCCTGCTCACCTTCACGGTCGGCTCGCTGCTCTGCAGCATCGCCCCCGGCCTCGGCTGGCTGATCGGCTTCCGGATGGTGCAGGCGGTCGGCGGCAGCATGCTGAACCCGGTCGCGATGTCGATCGTCACCAACGTCTTCACCGAGCCGCGGGAGCGGGCGCGGGCGATCGGCTGGTGGGGCGGCGTCGCCGGGGTCAGCATCGCGAGCGGGCCGCTGGTCGGCGGCCTCCTCGTGCAGGCGATCGACTGGCGCGCGGTCTTCTGGATCAACGTGCCGGTCGGCATCGCGGCGATCCTGCTCACGGCCAAGTTCGTGCCGGAGTCGCGCGCGCCGCACCCGCGCCGGCTCGACCCGATCGGCCAGGTGCTGATGATCCTCGCCCTCGGCCTGCTCGTCTTCGGGATCATCGAGGCGCCGAACCACGGCTGGGGATCGGACCTGATCCTCGCCTGCTTCGCCGGCTCGCTCGTCGCCGGCTCGCTCCTCGTCTTCTTCGAGAGCCGCCATCCGGAGCCGCTGATCGACCTCCGCTTCTTCCGCTCGCCGCCGTTCAGCGGTGCCGCGATCGTCTCGATCTGCGCCTTCCTCGCGATGGGCGGCTTCCTCTTCCTCAGCACCCTCTACCTGCAGGACGTCCGCGGCTACTCGGCCCTCCACGCGGGGGTCGCGCTGTTGCCGATGGCGGTGCTGATGATGGTCTTCTCACCGCTCTCGGGACGGGTGGTCGGCCATCGCGGGCCGCGCCCCTCGCTGGTGATCGGCGGTGCCGCCGTCCTCGCCGCGGGGCTGGTCGCGGCGCTGCCGACGAGCGAACCGGGCGACGCGCGGCTGATCCTCGCCTACGCGCTGGTCGGCACCGGGCTCGGCTGGGTGAACGCGGCGATCACCAACACCGCGGTCGCCGGGATGCCGCGGGAGCAGGCCGGCGTCGCCGCCGCGGTCGCCTCGACCACGCGACAGCTGGGCTCGGCGCTCGGCGTCGCGGTCATCGGCTCGGTGATCGCCGACCACGTCACCGAGGTCACCGCCGGCCCCGCCTTCACGTCGGCGTCGAGGGTGAGCTGGGCGATCATCGCCCTCTGCGGGCTGATCGCGCTGGGCGTCGGCGGGCTGACCACCGGTGCCTGGGGACGGCGGCGGGCGAAGGCCAACGCCGCGCGGATGGAGCAGGCAATAGCCCCACTTGGGGAGGACCGGGCCCCCGCGCTCGGCTGAGCGGCGCGGGGGCGGGTCATCCTGCCTGGAGCGAGCGCGCCTCCCGGCTACCTGCCCGACTATTTCCTGGCGCGTTTTTTCGTTGCTTTTTTGGCTCTGCCGCCTTTGGCTTTTTTCGCGGCGGATTTTTTCGCCGGTTTGGCTTTCGCCGATTTCGCTTTCGATTTCGATTTGGATTTCGATTTCGATTTCGAGGCGGCTTTCGCTTTCGCCGAGGCTTTGCCGGCTTTGGCGGTTTTTTTCACCGCTTTTTTCGTCGCTTTGCCAGTTTTTTTCGTCGCTTTGGACGTCGATTTGGCCGCTTTTTTGACGGCTTTTTTCACTTTTTTCGCGCTCGCTTTGGCCGTTTTCTTGGCTTTTTTCGCGCTCGCTTTCGCGTCTTTTTTCGCCCGGGTCGCCGCGGCTTTTTTGGCTGCGGTTTTGCGGGTGGTTTTCGTCTGTTTTGGCATACCTCGCTCCTTGGAGTCTCCGGGGGCGAGCGCACCGTAACCGGTCGAGCGGCGGCGAGAAGTGCGCTGCGCCGCGTTGCAGAGCGACATTCGTAAGATCCACCCATCTTGAGGACGAGGAAGATGTCGCCCCCCGCACAGCCGGCGGGGGTTCGGACCCAGCGAGATCCGACCGAGGGTTCGACCGCGCCATGACCGAGACGGTGGCGGTCGTCGGCGGGACCGGGACGCTGGGCGCGCCGGTGGTGCGCGCGCTGCTCGAGCGCGGTGCGAGGGTGCGGGTGCTGAGCCGCACCGCCGCCGCGGTCCCGGCCGGCGCCGAGCACCATCGCGTCGATCTCACCAGCGGCGAGGGGCTGGCGACCGCGCTGGACGGCGTGGTCGTGGTCGTCGACACCGCCAACTCGAACCGCGGCGCCGAGGAGACGCTGGTCGCCGGGACGCGCCGGCTGCTGGAGGCGGGCGCCGCGGCCGGGGTCGGCCATCACCTCGCGATCTCGATCGTCGGCATCGACCTGGTGCCGGTGAAGTACTACCGCGTCAAGCTCGCCCAGGAGGAGGCGATCGAGTCCGGCCCCCTCCCCTTCTCGATCCTGCGCGCCTCGCAGTTCCACCAGCTCCTTGACGGTGCGCTCACCGCGGCCGCCCGCCTCGGCGTCCGCCCCACCGGCGCCGCGAAGCTGCAGCCGATCGATCCGACCGTGGTCGCCGCGCGCCTCGCCGACGCCGCCCTCGCCGGGCCGGCGGGACGCCTTCCCGACATCGCCGGGCCGAAGGTGCAGACGCTCTCCGAGCTGAGCCGCGCCTGGGCGACGGCGCGGGGCAGGCGCCGCCTGCCGCTCCGCGTCCCCTCCCTCGGCAAGGTGGGCAAGGGTCTCGCCGCGGGCGCCCTCTGCGATCCCGCCGCGGCGGCCCCGGGCGAGGACTTCGCCGAATGGCTCCGCCATGGCTGAGACGAACACGAGGGCCGCGCGGGAAGCTCCCTCCCTCCACGGATCCGGGCGCACGAAAAGTTTTTCTGAATTTGTGTACGCGGTTTGATTTTGCGTGCTCCACAGATAAGAATCCTTATGTGGCACCAGGGGCGAGGACCGGGGAGCGGTTCGCGACGCGCTCGCGCGCAGGCATGGGGGCGCTCGCCGCGGCGGCCGCGACGCTCGCCCTGATCGTGGCCGGCTGTGGCTCGGGAGGTTCGTCGTCCTCCTCCTCGGCCGCGACGCTCTCGGTCACCTACGCCGGCTTCCCCGACTATCTCGACCCGGCGCTGTCCTACTCGCTCGAAGGCTGGTCGGCGATGTGGGAGACCTACCTGCCGCTGCTCACCTACGTGCACGCCGACGGGACCGCCGGGACGAGGCTGATCCCCGGCCTCGCCCGGGCGCTGCCGAAGATCGGCGACGGCGGCCGCACCTACACCCTCTTCCTGCGCAAGGGCCTGCGCTACGCCGACGGTACGCCGGTGCGCGCCTCCGACTTTCGCGCGACGATCGAACGGACGCTGGCGATGAACTCGCCGGGGTCGTCCTTCTACACCGACATCGTCGGGGCCGAACGCTTCGCCAAGACCAAGCGGGGCGGCATCCCGGGGATCGTGACCGACGACGGCAGCGGCCGCATCGTCATCCATCTGGTGCAGCCGCGCAGCACCTTCCCCAACGAGCTGGCGATGCTCTTCGCCGCGCCGCTGCCGCCGGGCACGAAGCACGAAGATCTCTCCGGCGACCCGCCGCCCGGCACCGGCCCCTACGAGATCGTCGCCTCGAAGCCGGGCCGTTCCTGGGGATACCGCCGCAACCCCGAATGGCCCGGGCACGACGGTCCCCGCCTGCCGCAGATCCCCGCCGGCCACTTCGACCGGATCGACGTCCGCGTCATCGCCAACCCGGAGACCGCCGTGAACGAAGTCGAACACGACCGGATCGACTGGATGGAGGAGCCGCCCCCGGCCGACCGCTACGCGGAGCTGCGCCGCCGCTTCGAAGGCACCCAGTTCCTGGTCACGCCACAGATCGACGTCTACTACTTCTGGATGAACGTGAACAAGCCACCGTTCGACGACCTGCGGGTGCGGCGCGCGGTCAACTACGCGATCGATCCGGCGGCGCTGGAACGGATCTACGGTGGTCAGATGCGCGCCACCCAGCAGATCCTCCCGGTGGCGATGCCCGGCCACCGCACCTTTCATCCCTATCCGCACGACATGGCAAAGGCGCGCGAGCTGATCGCCGCCGCCGACCCGCACGATCGCAAGGTGACGGTGTGGACCGACGACTATGGCCCGAACCGGCAGGCGGGCGAGTACTACGAAGGCGTGCTGCGAGAACTCGGCTTCCACCCGATCCTGAAGGTCGTCCCCGGCGCCAACTACGCGACGGTGATCGGCAACGGCTCGACCCCGAACCTCGACACCGGCTGGGGCGACTGGTTCATCGACTACCCCCACCCGAACGACTACTTCCAGCCGCAGCTGTCGGGCGCCAACATCACGCCGACCGCCGACTCGAACTACTCGCGCTTCGACGACCCGGCGATCAACCGCCAGATCGCCAAGCTCGGCGCCGAACCCCTCGGCCCCGAGCAGGAAGCCGCCTACGCGCGGCTCGATCGCGAGGTGATGAAGGAGGCGCCCTGGGCGCCGTTCGGCTCGCTCACCCTGACCACCTTCGTGTCGAAGCGGATCGACCTCGACAAGCTGGTGGTCAGCCCGGTCTAC
>DASZZB010000010.1:0-4724 GCA_035545115.1 Solirubrobacterales bacterium
GTCGGGAAGGTCACTCTTCCTCCCGTGTCCTTCAGACGTTCGGATCACGTGACCACCCTTTGACCCTGCCATAGGAGGGTCAACTCACCCGACGCGTCCCGGACCCTCGATCCCGGCCCCCGGAGGGCCGGGAGGTGTGACGTTCCCGGCATCTCCGTCACCGACCCGGGGTCCTGGGCGGCACCTCCGCACGGACCCGTGACGGAAGTCCGGACTTCCTCACGACCTGTGCCCTCTTCCCTGAAGGACCCTCATGTCCCGGGCGTCTCGTGGCGGCCCGGGCAGGCTGTGGCCGCCACGAGACGCCCGGGACGCCGAGCCGGACGCCCGGGACGCACCTCGGACGGCCACGACGGCCCCGAACCCGGCGGTCGCCAACTGTGGGATCAACCAACTAGCCGGGCAGCAACTGCAGCGCGAACTTCGGCTGGGCGTGTTCGATCGCTTTCGAGGAGACGATCTTCCACGCCAGCTGTGCCCCCGCCGGGATGTCGATGCTCGGAGTCGAGGGCGTGCAGGTGCCCGGCACCACGGTCAGGGTGCAGACTTCTTCTTCGGTGGTTTCGTTGACGACGAGGGAGACATGGACGGTCACGCCTGCTTCCGCTTCGCCTTCGAGCCGGAATGCGAAGCCGCCGGCCCTGAATTTCCGCCCGGGCAGGGTCGCCGAGACTTTCCGCACCGCCCCGATGCCCTGGGCATGGAAGCTTCCGCTCACCGAGAAGTAGATTTCGGCTTCCGCCTGCAGTTCGAATTCTTCGCTGGTGGTGACGAGCACCGGCCCGAACTCGCTCGGGGAGTGTCCGTCGAGCTTTTCGGCGTTCGCGGCGTTGCTCGCGTTCGTCGCATTGTCGGCGCTCGACGCGTGGCTCGCGTTGTCGGCGCTGGACGCGTGGTTTGAACTGTCCGCGCTGGACGCGTGATTCGAATTGTCCGCGCTCGACGCGCGGGTCGCTTCGTCGGCGCTCCCGGCGTGGTAGGCGTATTCGGCCCTCGGCACCGTGCCCAGCGTCGAGGAGTCGATATCGCTCCCGGTCAGCGAGCCGTCGACGACTTTCTTGCTGTTCACCGCGTTGGCGTGGAGCTTCGCCTTCGTCACCGCTTCGGCCTTCAGCTTGTTCGGGCCGACGCTGCCGTTGGGGATCTGCGTGCCCGCGTAGGCGGCGCCGCCGAGCAAGATGAACAGGCAGAGGGTCGAGACGACGTTGGCGTAGGTGAGGTGGCGTCGCAGCATCGCCCATGGACGGTATCTAAGCCGCGGCTCTGGCGGCGTCAGCCGGTCAGCCGCCGGACCGCGGCGCGGCGTACCGACTGCGGCACTTCGATCGAGCCTCCCGGCCCGACCCCGCACCTCGCCGCTTCGGCCTTGTTGGTGCCGCAGAGGACGTCGGTGCCGCCGCTGCCGCCGATCGCCGCCGCCAGCACCAGCTGCGGCATCGTGAAGAAGCCCATGTCGGAGACGAACGCCTTCGGCGCGTCCCAACCGATGAACGGACCGTGGAGGAAGTTGTAGGGGATCCGGGTGACGCTGGTGAGGCGGTCCTTGATCCCGTTGATCACCGCCTGCTGGGCCTTCGCCCGGTCGAGGTCCGAGTACCCGTAGGTGTAGGCGCTCTTCCCCGGGCCGGGGCATTCGCTCGGCTCGCGGATCCGCGCGTAGGCGAGCGCCTTCTCGCCGTCGAGCGTGTTCTCGCCCTTCTTCAGGTGCAGGGTGACGCCGCCCTGACCGCCGCCCGCGCCGCCGGCGATGTCGGCGCAGAGCTTGTGCGGCAGGTCGACCTCGATCCCGCCGACCGCGTCGACCAGGTTTTCGAGCCCGGTGAAGTCGATGATCGCGACGTGGTCGATCTTGATGCCGAGGAACCGCTCGATCGTCTTGATCTGCAGCGCGGCGCCGCCGAAGGCGAAGGCGGCGTTGATTTTCTGCGGCTGCTCACCGGGGATCTCGGCATAGGAGTCGCGCGGGATCGAGAGTTTGTTGAAGGTGCCGCCGCCCGCCCGGATCACCATCAGCGTGTCGGCCCGGTATTCGCCGTCGTCGCAGGGCGGGTGCGGCGCCTCGCCCTTTTCCTGCTGTTCGAAGCACTTCTGGCTGTGCGGTGCGGTCGGTTCCTTCGTGTCCGGCGGGCGGGCGTCGGTGCCGAGCACGAGGATGTTCTGGGCGCTCGGCAGGATGAACGGGTTGCCGTGCAGGGCGTCCTTCGCTTCGCCCGCCAGCTTGAACGACTGCAGCTGGGCGGAGACGGCGAAGGAGAGCAGGCTGATGACGATCCAGGCGACGATCGCGATCCCGACCCAGAAGGCGATCCGCCGCGCCCGCGGCTTGCGGCGGGGGAGCCCTTCGCGTTCCTCGCGCCGCTTCCAGGGCAGCCTCGGCGCCGGCAGGCGAAGGCCTTCGCGGCGGCCCCGGCCGTAGTTGGTGCGCCCCGGTTCGTCGGGGACCCTCGCGCCGGGCGCCTCTCCACCTGGCGACCGGGGGCTGTCGCCGCCGCCCGACAGCGGCAGATCGCCGCCCCGCAGCCGCGAGAAGATCCCCCGCCGGGCGCGGTACACGCGGTATTCCGGCTCGCCGGAGGGCCGCTGCTCGGGCGGCTCCTGCGGCCGCTGCTCACCGTCGTCGGGCATATCGTCAGGGAGAAAGGGTCAGAACCGTAGTCGAGGTTGCCAAGGAGTCGAGGTCTCCAAGGAACAACAAACTTCGCCGGACGACGCGATCTGCCTGCATCGTCCGCGGGAACGGCCTTGCGTCGCGGAGGCCGTGGGACGACTAGCCTGAGTGCCATGAGCGAGGCCGAGACGATCGGAGTCGACCTCGGCGGGACGAAGATCCAGGTCGGCGTCCTCGCGGGGGTCGAGACCCTGTGGGAGAGCCGCGAGACCTCCCGCGGCCAGGACGAGGACGAACTGGTCGAGCTGCTGGTCCGCGAGGTGAAGGCGGCGCGCGAGGCGCGGCCGGAGGCGGTCGCGGTCGGGCTCGGCATCCCGGCGACGATCGACCAGGCGCGCGGCGTCGCGATCTCCGCCGTCAACCTGCCGCTGCTCGACCTGCCGGTCCGCGACGTGGTCGCCGAACGGGTCGGCCTGCCGGTCTTCCTCGACAACGACGGCAACGTCGCGGCGCTCGCCGAGTACCGCTACGGCGCCGCCAAAGGGATGCCGACGATGGTGATGCTGACGATCGGCACCGGGATCGGCGGCGGCCTGATCCTCGGCGGCGAGATCTTCCGCGGCGCGACCGGGGCGGGCGCCGAGCTCGGGCACACGGTGATCCAGGCCGACGGCCCTCCTTGTCAGGGCAACTGCCCGAACCACGGTTGCGTCGAGGCGCTCGCCTCGGGGACGGCGCTCGGCCGCGAGGGCCGCGCCGCCGCGGAATCGGCCCCCGACTCGGCGCTCGGCAGGCTCCACGCCGAAGGGGTGGAGGTCGACGGCCTTGCGGTCACCGAAGCGGCGCTGGCCGGCGACGAGACCGCGATCGGCGTCTTCGACCTGATCGGCGGCCGCCTCGGGGTCGCCTGCGCGAGCTTCGCCAACATCTTCGAGCCGGAGGCGATCGTGGTCGGCGGCGGGGTGATCCAGGCGGGTGACCTGCTGCTCGATCCGGCCCGCGAGGAAGTCCGCGCGCGGGCGCTGCGGCCGATGAACGAGACCCCGATCCTCGCGGCGACGCTCGGCAACGACGCCGGGATGATCGGCGCCGCGGCGCTGGCCCGCACCGAGCTCGAGAAGCAGCACTGATGCCGGGCGCGCTGGTCGTCTGCCCGACGCCGATCGGCAACCTCGATGACGTCAGCCCGCGGATCCGCGAGGCGCTCGTCTCCGCCGACTTCATCGCCTGCGAGGACACCCGCCGCACCGGCCGGCTGCTCGACCGCCTGGCGATCCGGCCGGCGCCGCGCCTGATCTCCAACCACGAGGGCAACGAAGCGGCGCGCGCGGTGGAGCTGAGCCAGCAGATCGAGCGTGGCTGTCTGGTCGCGCTGGTCTCCGACGCGGGGATGCCGGGGATCTCCGACCCGGGCTTCAAGCTGATCCGCCGCTGCATCGACCGCGATCTCGAGGTGACCGTCCTGCCGGGGCCCTCGGTGGTGCCGGTGGCCCTGGTCGCCTCGGGCCTGCCGACCGACCGCTGGCGCTTCGAGGGCTTCCTGCCGCGGCGGGCGGGGGAGATGGAGCGGGTGCTGCGCTCGACCGAGACCGTGGTCGCCTTCGAGTCGCCGCGCCGGGTGGGGGAGAGCCTCGCCGCCTTGGCGGCGATCGCCCCCGACCGCGAGGCGGCCGTCTGCCGCGAGCTGACCAAGGTCCACGAGGAGGTCGCCCGCGGCACCCTGGGCGAGCTCGCCCGCCGCTTCCGCAGCGACGTCCGCGGCGAGATCGTCCTCGTCATCGGCCCGTCCGCCACCGCCGAGCACGGCCAGGACGTCGGCTTCGCCGTCGACGCCCTCCGCCACCTGGTCCAGTCCGGCGCCCGCCCCCGCGCCGCCGCCTCGGTCGTCGCCGCCCTCACCGGCACGCGGGCGAACGATCTCTACAAAGCCCTGACCGGCCGCGAGGCGCGCCGCTAGCCGGGCCCGGGGACGTTGAGGAGGTTCATGGGAGAGACGGCACAGGGATGCGACGTCTGTCACGAAGACGCCGGGTGCTCTATCGATCAGGAATCTGTGTGTTTACTTTTTGTTGTATAGCAACGGAAAAGAAACACACAGATTTCTGAGCAATCGGAT
>DASZZB010000011.1:0-4225 GCA_035545115.1 Solirubrobacterales bacterium
GCGCCGCAGACCGGGCAGAACCAGTCTTTGGGGATGTCCTCGAAGGCGGTGCCGGGCGGGATGCCGCCGTCCGGGTCGCCGATCGCCGGGTCGTAGATGAACCCGCAGCTCTCGCAGATCCAGAGCGTCGCGTCTTTGGTCTCGGTGGTCATCCGGCGGCGATCCTATTTGTCGAAGCTGACGGCGACCGGTTCGCGATCGGATTTGTCTTCGATTTCGAAGTACTGGCGCGCCGTGAAGCCGCCCTGGTTGGCGATGATCGACCCCGGGAACTGCTGGATGTCGGTGTTGTAGGACTGCACGTTGGAGTTGTAGATCCGCCGCGAGGCCTGGATTTCGTCCTCCAGCTCCGACAGCTGCCGGCTCAGCTGCTGGAAGTTTTCCGTCGCTTTCAGGTTCGGGTATTGCTCGGCGACGGCGCGCAGGTCGGTGAGGGCGCCGGTCAGCTTCGTCTCCGCGTTGGCGGTGTCCTGGACGCTCTGGGCCGACATCGACTCGGCCCGCGCCTGGGTCACTTTCTCGAAGACCGCGCTCTCGTGCGAGGCGTAGCCCTTGACCGTCTCGACCAGGTTGGGCACGAGGTCGTGGCGACGCTTCAGCTGGACGTCGATCCCGCTCCAGGACTCGTCGACGCGGTTGCGGGAGGCGATGATCCCGTTGCGCTTCGCGATGTAATAGAAGGCCGCGAGCAGGATCAGGACTACGACGACGATGATGACGATGACCATTGAGTCTCCCTCGAGGGTTCGATCGGCTTGGGGAAACCTTACCCCGATCGGGCACGCGGCGGACGAGCTTCCTCGGGCCTAGGATCAGGCGATGGGCGCCAAGCAGGAAGCGCGGGACTGGGCCGACATGGTGCGTCGCTACGGCGAGCGTCACGAGGTCACCTACGAACCGGTCGGCGGGATCAATCCGAAGGACGCGCCGGTGGCGCTCTGCGTCGGCGGCGCCAACCGGCTCACCGGGCAGCTGGTCGAAGGCTTCTGGGGCGCCTCGTGCGACGCCGACGAACGCGAGACGGGCGGCTTCTTCGACAAGGCGCTGCTGCCGACCGCGATCCTCGCCAAGGCCCACATGCCGGACCTCGCCCGGGTCGTCCCGGCCTTCAACGTCGAGTCGATCGAGGGGGCCGAGGTCGTCCGGCAGCGCTTCTCGCGCAAGGTCGAATTCGAGTCGCTCGACTTCAACAAGCGCTTCTGGACGACGGTGCCGAAGGACTTCGACCCGATCGCCCTGCGCGAGCTCTTCGGCCCCGGCTTCCTCGCCTGGGTGACGACGATGACCGGGGAGATCGACTTCGGCGTCAACGACCGCCAGCTCTGGTTCCTCTGGCGGCTGAAGGAGCGCTCCGAGGAGGAGCTGAAAGCGGCGCTGAAGAACGCCGGGCAGCTGTTCCGGCGGATCCAGGCGGAGATGGAGGAGAGCGGCATCCACACCTACCCGCCCGGACCCTGGCACGCCGGTCTCGCGCCGTTCCCCGACGCCCCGGCGATCGACTCGACCCCGGTCGTGCCGAGCTAGTCGAGCTCGGTCAGCTCGGTGAGGAGGATCGAGTCGGTCAGGCCGGGGAGGACGAGGCGCTGCTCGTCGCCCTCGCCGACCAGCTCGGGCATGATCGGCTCGGTGGAGCGGCCGCGGTAGGCGTCGAGGGCGGCGTCGGCGGTCGCGTGGGCGCCGAGCCAGCCGAGCTGGATGCGGGTCGGGAAGGGGATCGTCATCTCCCCGCCGGCGGCGGCGAGCGCGGCGGCGGGCTTGAACCAGCCCGCGTCGACGGTCTCGACGCCGTCGCACTTCGGCGGTGCGTGGGCCGGGGCGAGGGCGAGGAAGAACCAGGCGTCGAAGCGCATCGGGACGATCTCCGGCGTGATCCAGCGGCAGAAGGGCACGAGCTCCTCGTCGGCGGGCAGCTCGATCCCCGCCTCCTCGCGCAGCTCGCGCACCGCGCAGGCCCGGTAGCCGTCGGGCCCCTCGCCGTCCTCCGGATCCACCGAGCCACCCGGGAAGACCCAGGCGCCCGGCATGAAGGCGGCCTTCTCGGTGCGTTTCAACAGCAGGACCTCGAGCGCCCGCCGCCCGTGCCCGCCGCCGCGCCGTAAGAGGACGATCGAGGCGGCCGGGCGCGGCGTCACCGGCTTGCCGTCGTCACGCTCCCCCATCGCCCCACCCTACGCGGCGGGCTGCTCGGAGGGGAGCGAGGCGAGGGCGGCGGCGATCGACTCGGCGGTGATGTCGAGCAGGTCTTCCAGCTCGGGCTCGGAGATCGAGAGCGGCGGCATCAGGACGACGACGTCGGCGAGCGGGCGGACCAGGGCGCCGCGCCTGCGCGCCTCCAGCGTGACCCGGTGGCCGACCCGCAGTTCGGGATCGTGGTCGCCGAGGTCGATGCCGATCATCACGCCGCGCGAGCGGACCTCCTTGACCCCCGGCATCGCCGCGATCTCGGCGAGGCGCGCCTCCAGCAGCTCGATCTTCGGCCCGAGCCGCTCCACCGTCCGCTCCCGCTCGAACACGTCGAGGTTGGCGAGCGCGACCGCGCAGGCGACCGGGTTGCCGGTGTAGGTGTGGCCGTGGAAGAAGGTTTTCGCCTCCGCGGGCGCGCCGAGGAAGGCCTCGTACACCGCCTCGGTGGTCAGCGTCGCCGCCAGCGGCAGGTAGCCGCCGGTGATCCCCTTGGCGAGGCAGAGGAAGTCGGGGGAGACGCCCTCGCGCTGCACCGCGAACATCGTGCCGGTGCGGCCGAAGCCGGTCGCCACCTCGTCGCAGATCAGCAGCACCCCGTGGCGGTCGCAGAGCTCGCGCACCGCGCGCAGGTAGCCGTCCGGGTGGAGGATCATGCCGCCGGCGCCCTGGACCAGCGGCTCCATGATCACCGCCGCGACCTCTCCCTCGTGCGCGCCGAGGAGCCGCTCCATGTGGTCGGCGTCGCCCGGCTCGGCGGCGAGCGTCTCGAAGAGCAGCGGCTTGTAGGTCGCGTGGAAGAGGTCGATGCCGCCGACCGAGACGGAGCCGATCGTGTCGCCGTGGTAGGCCTCGCGCATCCGGATGAAGCGGGTACGGGCCGTGTCGCCGCGCTGCTGGTGGTACTGGAAGGCCATCTTCAACGCGATCTCGGCGGCGGTCGAGCCGGAGTCGGAGTAGAAGACGCGGGCGAGGCCCGCGGGCGCGATCTCGATCAGCCGCGCCGCCAGCTCGGTCGCGCCGGGGTGGGAGAGACCGAGCATGGTCGAGTGGGCCACCTTGTCGAGCTGCTCGCGGGCGGCCCGATCGAGGTCCGGGTGGTGATGGCCGTGGACGTTGCACCAGAGCGAGGAGGTGCCGTCGATGTAGCGGTTGCCGTCGACGTCGAAGAGATAGACGCCCTCGCCGCGCTCGATCATCGGCGGCTCTTCCTCGCTCCAGACCTGCTGCTGGGTGAAGGGGTGCCAGACGAACTCCCGGTCGAGCCGGTCGAGGCGGGCGGCGTCGCTCATCGTCGGACACCCTAGTCCGCCGACGGCGCGCGTTGAAGGAGGCCTAATGTCCCGCCACGATGTTGATCCTGTTGCCCCCGTCGGAGGGGAAGACCGCGCCGCCGACCGGCGCGCCCGTCGATCTCGAGGCGCTCGCCTTCGCCGCCGAGCTGACCGGGCCGAGGCGGGAGTTGCTCGGGGCGCTCGCCGCGCTCACCGAGCTGCCGCTCGAGCGGGCGGTGTCGATGCTCGCGGTGTCGGCGGGGCAGGCGGGCGAGGTCGCCGTCGACGCGGCGCTGGGCTCGGCCCCGGCGGGGCCGGCCGCCGAGGTCTACTCCGGGGTGCTCTACGACCGCCTGCGTCTGCCGGAGCTGCCGAAGCGCGCCCTGAGCCGGGTGCTGATCGCCTCGGCCCTCTGGGGCATGGTGCGGCCGGAAGACCGCATCCCCTACTACCGGCTCTCGGCGAAAGCGAAGCTCGACGGGATCGGTGGTCTCGCCGCCTTCTGGCGCCCGGCATTGGCGGCGGCCCTGCCGGACGAGGAGGGGACGCTGGTAGTCGACATGCGCTCCGGCATTTACGCGGCGGCCTGGCGGCCACGGCGGGCGACGCTCCTGGCGGTGCGCGCCTTCAGCGAGTCGAAGGGAGGGCGCAAGCCGGTGTCCCACATGGCGAAGGCGGTGCGCGGCGAGGTCGCGAGGGCGCTGCTTCGCTCGAAGACGGTGCCGAAGGACCCCGGCGCCGCCGCTGCGGTCGCCGAGGCCGCAGGCTTC
>DASZZB010000012.1:0-4518 GCA_035545115.1 Solirubrobacterales bacterium
AATCTTCGGATAGCGAAGATTTCTGCGAACGCGCTGGGGGGTGATGGTCACCGGTGGGCCTCGACGGCGGCCAGCACGCGGGCGTGGACCTCGTCGACCGGGCCGGTCCCGTCGATCGTGACGACGCGGTCGCTCGCGATCGTCGCGATCTCCTCGTAGGCCGCGGCGACGGCCCGCTGCAGGTCGAGGCCCTCGGCCTCGAAGCGGTCTTCGCTCGTCGCCCGGGCCAGGCCCACCTTCGGACCGACCTTCAAAAGCAGCGTCAGGTCGGGCCAGAGGCCATCGGTGGCGGTGTCGCAGAGGCCGATCACCTCGCCCACCCCCAGCCCCCGCGCCGCCCCCTGGTAGGCGACGCTCGAGTCGGAGAAGCGGTCGGAGACGACGTCGCGCCCGGCCGCCAGCGCCGGACGGATCACCCGCTCGGTGAGGTCGGCGCGCGCCGCCAGGAAGAGCAGCAGCTCGGCCAGCGGCTCGAGCTCCACCGCCGGGTCGGCGAGCAGCGTGCGGATCCGCTCGGCGGCGTCGGTCCCCCCCGGCTCGCGGATCGCCACCGTGCCCTCGCCCAGCGCCTCGACCAGGAGACGCGCCTGGGTGCTCTTGCCTGAGCCGTCCACTCCCTCGAGGGAGATGAACACCCGCTACCTCAGCCCTTGGCGGCCGCTTTGGCGCGTTTGACGCCGCGCGTGGCGGTGTCGGCTTTCGAGACTTTGGCTTTCTTGCCTTTGCGGGCTTTTTTGGGAGCCGCGTCCTCGTCGCCTTGCGGCTGCGGCTGCTTCTCCATCTCTTCTTTGGCTTTTTTCGCCGCTTCGCGCTCCGCCCGCCGTCGCTTCATCTCCTGCATCGACTCGCAGTCGTCGTTCAGGCAGAGGTTCCAGGGACGACCGCGGAAAGGCTGGACTTTCAGCCGCGGCGTGCGGTCGCAGATCGAACAGCGTTCCTCGAGCCGGAAGACGTCGCCGCGCTGGGGCAGCGGGAAGGTCTGGTCGCAGCTGGTCGGATCGTCGGGATCGGCGTCGGCCCGCCAGCCGCTGCAGCCGACGAAACGTTTGCCCGATTTTTTCGCCCGGATGATCCGCAGCATGTTCGGCGAGCCGTCCTCCTTCGTCCGGCCCGCTTCTTCGCAGGCTTTGCAGGGGCCGAGGATGCGGTCCTCGTCCATCCCTTTCCAGACGACCTTGGCGAGGTCTTCTTTCTTCTCGTCGATCTCCGTCCAGGTCTTGTGGAGCAGTTCGCGCGAGTCGCCGACGACCTCCGATTTGGTCATCTCGCCCTGCGCGATGCGGTCCATCTCGGCCTCGATGTCGGCAGTCATCTCCGGCGTCGCCATCCGCGGCACGTACTGCTTGAAGGCCTCGTAGAGGGCGATCCCGGTCTCGGTCGGGATCGGCGGGTTGCCGTAGACGTAGCCGCGGTCGAAGAGCTTCTGGATGATGTCGGCGCGGGTGGCTTTGGTGCCGAGGCCGCGCTCCTCCATCATCTCGATCAGTTTGCCCTGCGAGATCCGCGACGGCGGCTGGGTCTCCTTGGCGACGATCCACGGATTGGCGTCCGGGTCGTCCTCGGCGCGGAACTCGGGCACCGCGGCAAGTTGCAGCTCCTGGCCCTCCTGCAGCGCCGGGATCTCCTCGTCGGCGGAGCGGGCGTAGGTGTAGATGCCGGCGTAGCCGGGGTCGACGACGACCGAGCCGCGGACGAAGTAGGTCTCCGAGCCGGCCTCGATGTCGGCGCGCGTCGACTCGGTGATCATCGGCGGGCTGAAGGTGGCGAGGAAGCGCCGCACGACCAGTTCGTAGACCCGTTTCTTCGGTCCCTCGAGGGCGCCCGGATGGATCGCCTGGGTCGGGTAGATCGGCGGATGGTCGGTGGTCTCTTTTTTGCCCCGGGTCGGCTTCAGCTCGGCCAGGTCGTTGAGGGCGGAGGCGGCCGCGAACTCCTTGACGTTGGTCAGCGACCGGATCAGCTCGCGGGTCGGCAGCGAGCTCGGGTAGACCGTGTTGTCGGTCCGCGGGTAGGAGATGAACCCGTCCATGTAGAGGTCCTCGGCGATCCGCATCGCGCTCGCCGGGGTGATCCCGAGCCGCGACGAGGCGTCGGTGGTGAAGGCGGTGGTGTTGAAGGGGGTCGGCGGTTTGCGGGTGTTTTTCCGCGCCGTCACCGATTTGACGACGCCCGGCCCGATGGTCCCGGCGAGCGCCTTGTCGGCCTCGGCCTGCTCCCAGAATTTGTCGACGGTGTGGTGCGTCTCGAAGATGCCGTCGGGATGCTCGAACTTGGCGAAGAGTTCCCAGAACGGTTTCGCGACGTGGGCGCGCCGTTCCATCTCGCGCTCGACGATCAGGCCCAGGGTCGGGCTCTGCACGCGCCCCACGGAGAGGAAGTTGGAGCCGAAGCGACGGGTCGAGAGCGAGACCGCGCGGGTCAGCGTCGCCCCCCAGAGCAGGTCGATGTCCTGGCGCGCGGCGCCCGCGTTGGCCAGCGGGTAGCTCAGGTAGTCGAGGTTTTCGAAGGCCCGCGTGAGTTCCTCCTTGGTCGTCGCCGAGTAGCGGGCGCGGAGGATCTTCAGCGTCCCCGCGGCGGTGTCCTCGCGGCTGCCGAGCGCCGGGTTGGCGTCGAGCATCTCCTCCAGGGCCTCCAGCCCGATCAGCTCGCCCTCGCGGTCGAAGTCGGTGGCGATCACCAGCTCGTCGGCCCCTTTGGCCATTTTCCTGATCGCTTTGACGACGTTTTTGTCGGTCGCCTCCTTGATCAGGTCCGCATCGATCAGGTCGTGGAGGTCGGTCTTCTGCCAGTTCGAGTAGCCCTCCGGGAAGGCCGGGCCGAGCACGTGGCCCTTCAGGCCGATCGCCATCTCCTCGTTGCCTTCGGCGTCGGTCCAGGTGTAGAAGGGGACTTTGTAGGTCTTGTCCGCCTTCGGGCCGCCGCTCGGGGCGCCGAGGACCTCGGCGATTTTTTTCGCGCTGCTGTTCTTCTCGGTGACGATGAGGCGCATCGGGCGGCGAGGGTAGCAGGGCGGCGCTGCCGTGCTCCCGGCCTTCTCCCCCGAGACTCCGTGCCTGGCGCCGGGCGATCCGCTCGGACGGTCACTTAGGATCGGCGGTCTGATGAGGACCTTGGTAACCGGCGGCGCCGGGTTCATCGGCTCCAATCTCGTCGACGCCCTGATCGCCCGCGGCGACCGGGTGACGGTGCTGGACGACCTCTCTACCGGGCGCCGGGTCAACCTCGAGGGCGCGCTCGCGGCGGGCGCCCGGCTGGCCGAGATCGACGTCCGCGACGGCGCCGCGGTCGGCGCCGTGCTCGCCGAGGCGCGGCCCGAGCTGGTCTTCCACCTCGCCGCCCAGATCGACGTGCGCAAGTCGGTCGAGGACCCCGCCTTCGACGCCGCCGTCAACGTCGGCGGCACTGCCAACGTGCTGGAGGCGGCGCGGGCGAACGGGGTCGGCCGGGTCGTCTTCGTCTCGACCGGCGGCGCCCTCTACGGCGAGGGGGCCGACAAGCGGCTGCCGCTGCCCGAGTCGACCCCGATCGCGCCGCTCTCCGGCTACGGCCAGAGCAAGTACGCGGCGGAGGGCTACGTCGGCCTCTACGAACGGCTGCACGGGCTCTCCGGGATGTCGCTGCGGCTCGGCAACGTCTACGGGCCGCGTCAGGACCCGCTCGGCGAGGCGGGCGTCGTGGCGATCTTCTGCGGCCTGCTGAAGAACGGCGGCATGCCCACCGTCTACGGCGACGGCAGCCAGACCCGCGACTACATATATGTGGGCGACGTGGTCGCGGCGGCGCTGGCGGCGGGCGCCTCCGGGCGCGGCGGCGCGGTCAACATCGGCACCGGCCGCGAGGCGAGCGTCCTCGACCTGGTCGAGGTCCTCGCCAGGCTCGGGGGTCGTGACGACTTCGTGCCGCGGTTCGCACCGCCGCGGGCGGGCGAGGTGCAACGGATCTCGCTCGACGCCTCGGTCGCCGAGCGCGAGCTCGACTGGGCGCCCCGGACGACGCTCGAGCAGGGCCTCGAGCTGACCCTCGCCGCCGTCTGATCCCGCCCCCCGGCGCACACCCCCGCGCAGCTGTTCTTTATGCCGGAATATTGGGGATAAGGAACAGCTGGACGAGCTGCATCACTAACCTTTCGGGCATGCCCGCCCAGGCCTACGCCGGCAAGGAGTGCGTCTGCCAGCTCCGCAAGGGGATCTGCGACCAGTCCTGCGTCCGCGACATGCTGGAGACGCCGTTCTACATCGCCTGCCTCAAATTGAGCGGGCGCAAGTGCCTCGTGGTCGGCGGCGGTGACATCGGCCTGGAGAAGGTCGAGGGCCTGCTCGCCTGCGGCGGCGACGTCACCCTGCAGGCGCCTGAGGCGCACCCGGAGCTGCAGGCGCTCGCCGAGGAGGGCTCGATCGAGTGGGACCGCCGCGAGTACGCCGGGCCCGAGGATCTCGAGGGCGCCTTCATGGTGATCGCCGCGACCAACGACTCCGAGGTCAACATCGGGGTCTACTACGACGCCGAGAAACGGGCGAT
>DASZZB010000013.1:0-12933 GCA_035545115.1 Solirubrobacterales bacterium
CGCCGAGACCGCCTCCGCGCAGTCCCAGCTCGTGGACCAGCGCACCGTCGATGCGGGCGCCGGAGGCGCCGATCGGGTGGCCGAAGGCGATCGCGCCGCCGTTGACGTTGACGTTCTCCTCGTCGATGCCGAGGATCCGCATCGAGCCGATCGCGACCGAGGCGAAGGCCTCGTTGATCTCCCAGAGGTCGACGTCGCCAGGCTGCATGCCGATCTTCTCCAGTGCCTTCAGCGCCGCGTTGCCGGGCGTCCGCGCCAGGTAGGCGAAGTCGTCGGCGACCATCGCGTAGGAGAGGACCTTGGCGAGCGGTTTGCGGCCTTCCTTCTCGGCCCACTCCTCGGAGGCGACGACGATCGCGCCGGCACCGTCGTTGACCCCGGGCGCGTTGCCCGCGGTATGGGTCGCCCCCTCGCCGCCGACCGCCTTCAGCTTCGAGAGCACCTCGAGCGTCGTCTCCGGGCGCGGCGCCTCGTCGACCTCGACCGTCGTGTCGCCCTTGCGGCCCTTGACCACGACCGGGACGATCTCGTCGGCGATCCGCCCCGCCTCGGTCGCCTCGCCGGCCAGCTGCTGCGAGCGGACCGCGAATTTGTCCATGTCGGCGCGGGTGATCTCGAGCTCGTCGGAGACCTCGCTCGCCTCGGCGATCATCTGCTTGTGGGTGAAGGGGTTGGTGAGCCCGTCGTGGGTCATCGCGTCGAGCGCTTCGACGTCGCCCATCCGGAAGCCGAACCGCGCGTCCGGCAGCAGGTAGGGGGCCTTGCTCATCGACTCCATGCCGCCGGTGACCGCGATCTCGAGATCGCCGGCGCGGATCCCCTGGTCGGCGAGGCCGAGCGTCCGCATGCCCGAGGCGCAGACCTTGTTCACCGTCTCGGAGGGCACCTCCTTGGGGATGCCGCCCTTGATCTGGGCCTGGCGCGAGGGGATCTGCCCCTGGCCGGCCTGCAGGACCTGGCCGAAGATCACCTGCTGGACCTGCTCGGCGCCGACGCCGGAGCGGTCGAGCGCCGCCTCGATCGCGATGCCGCCGAGCTCGGGCGCTTCGAGCGAAGACAGAGCGCCGCCCATCTTGCCGACCGGGGTGCGCGCGGTACCAAGGATCACTGAGCTGGACATCTGGGGCCTTTCCTCTCCTATTCGTTGGCGGCCCGCTGGTGCGGACACCTCGCCGGCGGGACGATAGCGGCACCGGCCGCCCTGCCCGCCTCTCTAGACTCGCGCTGCGATGCGGGTCGATGTGAGACGAAGCTCACTGCAAGACGCCGAGGCGGCGTTGGTCGCGGTCGGCCTCTTCGCCGGCGCCTCGCTGCCCGAGGAGGTCGCCGGGCCGGGCGCGGCGGACGCCAAGGGCAGCTTCGAGGCGATGACCCGGCTCTACCCAGGCGAGCCGGAGCGGCTGCTCGTGGTCGGCCTCGGCGAGCGCGAGGAGCTCGACGCCGAGAGGCTGCGCGTGCTGGCGGCGCGGGTCGCCGGCGAGGCGGCGAGGCTCGAGGCGACCTCGCTGGCCTGGGCGCTGCCCGCGACCGAGGACGACGCGACGGCGGTCGAGGCGATCGTCGCCGGCACGATCCTCGGCTCCTACCGCTTCGACCGCTTCAAGGGGAGCGGCGACGACGAGCCGAAGGCGCGGCTCGAAGCGCTGACCGTGCTCGCCCCGGCGGAGCTCGCCGGCGCGGCCGAGACCGCGCGCGTCTACTCGGAGGCGGCGAACCGCGCCCGCGACCTGCAGGAGACGCCCGCCAACTTCGCCCGGCCCGAGGACCTGGCGCGGCGCGCCGAGGAGATCGCCGCGGGCGCCGCCGACGTGACCGTCGAGGTCTTCGACGGCGAGGCGATCCGCGCCAAGGGGATGGGCGGCCTCGCCGCGGTCAGCCAGGGCGGTCCGGTCGACCCGCGGCTGATCGTGCTCCGCTACGCGGGCGGCGGCGACGGCCCGACGCTCGGCTTCGTCGGCAAGGGGGTGACCTTCGACAGCGGCGGCATCACGCTGAAGCCGGGCGCCGGGATGCAGGAGATGAAGTTCGACATGTCCGGCGCCGCCGCCGTGCTCGAGGCGTTTGCCGCGATCGCCGAGCTCGGCCTGCCGATCGACCTGATCGCCGTCGTCCCGTCGACCGAGAACATGCCCTCGGGCACCGCGATCAAGCCGGGCGACGTGATCACCCAATACGACGGCACCACGGTCGAGGTGAACAACACCGACGCCGAGGGCCGGCTGATCCTCGCCGACGCGCTCGCCTACGCGATCGAGCAGGGCGCCGAGCGGATCGTCGACCTGGCGACCCTGACCGGCGCCGTCCTGATCGCGCTCGGCTCGACCTATGCGGCGGTGGTCTCCAACGACGACGAGCTGGCGGCGGCGGTCGAGGCGGCGGGCGAGGAGAGCGGCGAGCTGGTCTGGCGCCTCCCCCTCCACCCGGAGTACAAGGAGATGATGAAAGGGAAGGTCGCCGACCTCTCCAACCTCGCGACCAAGCGCGAGGCGGGCACCATCACCGCGGCCTCGTTCCTCGAGGAGTTCGTCGGCGACACCCCGTGGGCGCACGTCGACATCGCCGGCACCGCCTGGAACGTCGACCGCGCCTACACCGGCAAAGGCGGCAGCGGCTACGGCGTCCGCCTGCTGGTCCAGCTGGTCCGCAACCTGGTCGGCTGAGCATCCGCATTTACCCCCCGCTCAGAGGGGGTAAATGCGGACGGACGATCCCCGGATCGAGATCGGCGGTCGTCCAGCTCTCCGGCGATCACGGCGTGCAGATAGTCGAGCCCCGCCATCTCGGCCCCGGCGGCGGCGGTCGCCACCGGGTCCGACCATTCCAGGGTCCGCGAGCGGGTCGCGGCCTCGGCCGTTCTCACCGGCGGCCCCGGCCGGTCGCGGGCGCGGCGGCCGGGCGCCGCGGCTCGCCGCCGCGGTAGTTGAGATCGGCGGTGATCTCGTCCTGGCTGATCGCGATCCGCGGGCCGCGTGAGCGGGACCGGTTCTTATGTCTGGCGGTGGTCAACCTCATCGTCCCCTCCATTCAGCTGGGCGCTCGGTTTCGTCATGCAACTTGGTCCTGTGCGCGACCCTAACCGACTCGGTTTCGTGATGCAACCGAAGTGTGCGAAGATCACATCCGTGCTCCGCCGCGACTATCCTGGCCAGGCCTGTTCGCTCGCCAAATCGCTCGAGGTGATCGGCGAGCGCTGGTCGCTGCTGATCGTCCGCGACGTCCTCAACGGCAACCGCCGCTTCTCGGCGATCCAGTCCTCGCTGGGGATCGCCCGCAACGTCCTCTCGGCCCGCCTCCAGCGCCTCGTCGACGAGGACATCCTCGAGCGGCGCGCCTACCAGGAAAGCCCGCCGCGCCACGAATACTTCCTCACCGAGAAGGGCCTCGACCTCTGGCCCTCCCTGCTCGCCCTGATGCACTGGGGCGACCGCCACTCGGCCGGGCCCGACGGCCCACCCCTCCGTGTCATCCACAAGGGATGCGGCGGCGAGGCCTCCGACCGCGGCATCTGCGAAAGCTGCGGCGAGGTCCTCACCGCCCGCGACGCCGCCGCCGTCCCCGGCCCCGGCGCACCGGCCGAGACCGATCAGCTCCCCGAGTTCCTGCGCCGCTGATCTTCTGCCAGGGCGATCAACTCTTCGGCCATCGCCTTGTCCTTGGGTCGGCCCGCAGCGCGTTTCATGCGGATAAGGTCGTCGATCGAGGCGACGCGGACCGGAACTCCCCAGAGCGTTTCCTTTTTCGAGTCGGCGCGCATCACCTCGTAGTCCCGCATCCCGGCGGCGTCGCCGAGGATGTCGAAGCTGCCGTACTCGCTGACAAAGGTGAAGTTGCAGCCGGCGGCAAGGGTGCGGGCGTCGATTTGGAAGGGCAGATCGGCGGGAGCACCTCGCAGGGTCACCCCCAATTCAGCGAGAGCGACAGCCATCCGCTCAAGGTTCTGCTCATCGCGGGCGTAGACGACATCGAAGTCGAAGGTCGGATGGGCGGACCCGTGGACGATGCCGGCAATGCCGCCGATCACGATGAAATCGACGGCGTGGCGATTGAGTAGCTCGAGGAGAGGGCGGAGTCGCAACGAAGAGCCGGGGTTGGAGTTGGCAGCCACCGTCTAAGCCGCCTTCCTCCCCGAAGTCTCCCCCTGGATTTCGCGGACGACGTCAGAAAACCCGAGACCATGCTCGAGCCGCTCGGTCGGGGAGAAGCCGAGGGTCTGGTGGTTGAGCGTCAGGTCGACCCCCCAGTCCCGCGGCTGGGCCCCAAAAACGAAGTCCTCCTCCATCGCCTGGAAGAGCGCGGTCATCGTCTTGATCGACGGTGAGGTCCGGTCGCGCTCGATCCGGGCGATCGCCGACTGGGTCGTCCCGGCGCGGATCGCCAACTGCTCTTGGCTGAGCTCGTGGCGGATGCGGGCCTCGCGCAGGAGTTCGCCGGGCGTGCGGTCTTCGAGGGAGGCGGGCTTGATCGCCTGTGGCTTTTGGTCTGCCATGGGTGGAGCATAGCCGATCCGCAATAATCGCTTATCCGCTATATTCGCCCACCCGGTAGCTTTCCTGCGACGACGATCGAAGGAGGAGCGGGAATGGCTACGGCAGCGGGCATCAGGACGCGGGAGGAGATCTTCATCGGCGGCGAGTGGGTCGCGCCGGCGGGGGCGGACCCGTTGCCGGTGGTCAACTCGACCACCGAGGAGACGATCGCGACGATCCCCGGCTGCACGCCGGTCGAGGTCGACCACGCGGTCGCGGCGGCGCGGGCCGCGTTCGACGGCTGGTCGCAGACTCCGCGCGCCGAGCGGGCCGAAGCGATGGCGGCGATCGCGAGCGGGATGCAGGAGCGCGCCGAGGAGCTGACCGCGACGATCGTGCAGGAGCTCGGGATGCCGCAGAAGCTGACCGAGATGATCCAGGTCGGCCTCGGGATCAATCACTTCGCGGTGATGCCGGGGGCGCTCGAGGAAGTGCGCTGGGAAGAGGAGGTCGGCAACTCGCGGGTGCTGCGCGAGGCGGCCGGCGTGGTCGGCGCGATCACCCCCTGGAACTATCCGCTGAACCAGATCGGCGCCAAGGTCGCCCCCGCCCTCGCCGCCGGCTGCACGGTGGTGCTGAAGCCGAGCGAGATCGTGCCGCTGAACGCCTTCCTCCTCGCCGAGGTGATCGAGTCGGTCGGGCTGCCGGCGGGCGTCTTCAACCTGGTCACCGGCATCGGCCCGGTGGTCGGCGAGGCGATCGCCGCGCACCCCGACGTCGATCTGGTCTCCTTCACCGGCTCGACCCGCGCCGGGCGGCGGGTGTCCGAGCTGGCGGCGGCGACGGTGAAGCCGGTGGCGATGGAGCTCGGCGGCAAGTCGCCGAACGTGATCCTCGACGACGCCGACTTCTCGCGCGCGGTCCCCGACGGGGTCGCCAAGTGCTTCCTCAACTCGGGCCAGACCTGCAGCGCGCTGACCCGGATGCTGGTCCCGCGCGAGCGACTCGCCGAGGTCGAGGAGCTGGCCGTCGCGGCGGCGGCCGGGTTCATCCCGGGCGACCCGCTCGATCCCGGGACGACGCTCGGCCCGCTGGTCTCGGCCGCCCAGCGCGAGCGCGTCCGCGGCTACATCGCCAAGGGCGAGGCCGAGGGCGCCAAGCTCCTCACCGGCGGTACCGAGCCGCCCGAGGGCCTCGAGCGCGGCTTCTTCGTCCGCCCCACCGTCTTCTCCGAGGTGACCCCGGAGATGACGATCGGCCGCGAGGAGATCTTCGGCCCGGTGCTGGTGATCCAGCCCTACGAGGACACCGAGGACGCGGTGCGGATCGCCAACGCGACCGAATATGGGCTGGCGGGCGGTGTCTGGTCAGGCGACCAGGAGCGCGCGATCGGCGTGGCCCGGAGGCTGCGCACCGGTCAGGTCGAGATCAACGGCGGCGCCTTCAACCCGATCGCCCCGTTCGGCGGCTACGGCCAGTCGGGCCACGGCCGCGAGTTCGGCCGCTTCGGGCTGGAGGAGATGCTGCAGACCAAGAGCCTGCAGCTCTAGCGCGAGGGAGACGAGATGAACTTCGACCTGAGCGACGAGCAGCGCCTGCTGCGCGACACCGTCCGCGAGTTCGCCCGCGCCGAGATCGCGCCGGTGGCGGAGGAGCTCGACCGCACCAAGTCCTTCCCCTACGAGATCGTCGCCAAGCTCGGCGGCCTCGGCCTGATGGGGATCCCCTTCCCGCAGGAGTACGGGGGCGGCGGCGCCGACACCCTCTCCTACGTGCTGGCGGTCGAAGAGCTGGCCCGGGTCGACTCCTCGGTCTGCATCACGATGGCCGCCCACACCTCGCTGGGGACGATGCCGATCCACCTCTGGGGGACGGCGGCGCAGAAGGAGGAGTGGCTGCCGCGGCTCTGCAGCGGCGAGCGGCTCGCCTCGTTCGGGCTGACCGAGCCGGAGGCGGGATCGGACGCCGGCAACGTCCACACCCGGGCAACCCTCGATGCCGACGGCTGGACGATCGACGGCGCCAAGCAGTTCATCACCAACGCCGGCACCGAGATCTCCGGCTGCGTCTCGATCACCGCGGTGACCGGCGAGGCCGACGGGCGCAAGGAGATCTCCAACATCATCGTCCCGACCGGCACGCCGGGCTACGAGATCGGCGAGGCCTACCGCAAGATGGGCTGGAACGCCTCCGACACGCGGCCGCTCTCCTTCGCCGACTGCCGGGTGCCGGAGGAGAACCTGCTCGGCCGCCGCGGCGACGGCTTCAAGAACTTCCTCCACATCCTCGACGGCGGACGGATCGGGGTCGCCGCGATGGGCGTCGGCCTGGCGCAGGGGGCGCTCGACGAGGCGATCGCCTACGCCAAGGAGCGCCAGGCGTTCGGCCGGTCGATCTCCAAGTTCCAGTCGATCCAGGCGAAGATCGCCGACCTCTCGGCGCAGATCGAGGCGGCGCGCCTGCTCACCTGGCGGGCGGCGCTGGAGAAAGACGCGAAGCGGTCGTTCACCCTCACCGCCGCCCAGGCGAAGCTGCTCACCGGCCGGCTCGCCGTCCGCGCCACCGAGGAGGCGGTGCAGATCCACGGCGGCTACGGCTTCATCGAGGAGTACCCGGTCTGTCGCTTCTACCGCGACGCCAAGATCCTCACGATCGGCGAGGGCACCGACGAGGTCCAGCAGATGGTGATCGCCCGGCAGTTGGGCTGCTGAGCCGGGATGACGGGACGCTCCGGGGAGGAATGAGATGCGGGTGCTGATCGTCGGCGGCGGGGTCGCCGGCCTGGCGCTGGCCGCCGAGCTGAGCCGCCAGGGCCGCGAGCCGGTCGTGGTGGAGAAGGCGCCGGAGTACGGCGAGCACGGCTACAGCCTCGCCCTCTACCCGTTCGGGTCGGCCGTCCTGCACGGGCTCGGCGCCTACGACGACTTCGTCGCGGCGAGCACCGAGATGCGCACCTACGAGCTCGCCGAACACGGTGGCGAGGTGATCCAGAGCGTCGACTTCGGTGAGCTGCTGACCGAGTACGGGCCCTCCTACTGCACGACCCACGCCGCCCTGGTCGATGTCCTGCGCCGCGCCTGCGGCGACCGCATCGACCTGCGGATGGGCACGGCGGTCGAGGCCTTCGAGGAAGCGGGCGAGGAGATCGAGGCGACCTTCAGCGACGGCCGCGCCGAGCGCTTCGACCTGCTGGTCGGCTGCGACGGCATCCACTCGAGGACTCGCGACCAGCTGCTCGGCGAGCAGCCGCGCTTCGAGACCGGCTGGGTCGGCTGGACCTGGTGGGGTGCCGAGGGGATCTTCCCGCCGAACCTCGTCCGCGAGTACTGGCTGCGGGGCGCCTTCTTCGGCGCCTACCCGGTGCCCGGCAAATCGACCTTCGTCGCCGCGGTGCCGACGGCGACCGCCGGGCCCGAGGACGGCCTCGGCGAGGGCGAGGTGCTGGACCGACTGCGCGGCGCGCTGGGGCAGGTGGCCGAGGACATCCCGGAGATCGCCACGGCGCTCGGCGCGGCCCACGACCTCTGGCCGTGGCCGCTGCTCGACGTCCGCGCCGGTGAGCTGAGTCGCGGCCGGGTCGTCCTCTGCGGCGACGCCGGGACGGCCTTCCTGCCGACCGCCGGGATCGGGGCGTCCAGCGCGCTGCGCTCGGCCTCGGCGCTGGGCGACGAGCTCTCGCGCGCCGACGCCCGCCTCGTCCCGTTGGCGATCGACCACTACGTGAAGCGCACCGAGAAGATCGTGCGCGGCAACCAGACCGACTCCCGTCACCTCGCCCGCGCGATGTTCGTCGAGAACCGGCTGGCCACCTGGGGCCGCGACGAGCTGCTCCGCCACATGCCGGTGACGAGCATGACGAAGTCGATCCTCGAGGCGATGCAGCAGCCGATCTGAGCCCCCAGCTGTTCCTTATCACCGCTATTCCGGCATAAGGAACAGCTGGCGGAGTGGTGCTACGCGGGGAGGGTGAAGCGGACGCGCGTGCCGGGCTCGGCGTCTTCGAGCCAGATGCGGCCGCCGTGGGCCTCGACGATCGCCCGCGAGATCGCCAGGCCGAGGCCGGCGCCGTCCTCGCCGCGCGAGCGCTGGCCGCGGTAGAAGGCCTCGAAGACGCGCTCCCCCTCGCCCGCCGGGATCCCCTCGCCGGAGTCGGCGACCTCGACCTCGACCCCGCCCGGGCCGCCCTTGGCGCGCACGGTGACGCTGCCGTCGGCGGGGGTGTGGCGGATCGCGTTCTGGATCAGGTTGAAGAGGACGCGCTGGACCTTCTCGGCGTCGGCCTCGGCGACCACCTCCCCGGCGGGCAGCTCGGCGGCGAGGTGGACGCCGCGCTCCGCCGCCGCGGTGCGGAAGGCGGCGACGGTGTCGCCGACCAGCTCGCCGAGCTCGACCCGGCGCATCGTCCAGGAGATGTCGCCGGCCTCGATCCGCGAGAGCTCGAAGAGGTCGTCGATCAGGTCGCTGAGCACGGCGACGTGGGTGCGGATCTCGGCCAGGTAGCGGTCGCGGTCCTCGCCCGCGACGCCATCGTCGATCGCCTCGACCAACAGCCGCAGCGAGGCGAGCGGCGTGCGCAGGTCGTGCGAGGCGGCGGCGACCAGGCCGCGGCGCGCCTCCTCCACCTGGCGCTGCATCCGCTCTTCCATCGATTGGCGCACCGCCAGCCCGGCGGCGAGCGCCGCGGCCGCCACCGCGACCAGCACCGAGACCACCTGCGCGAGCCCCATCTGGTCGGGGATCGCGACCGCGGCGGCGCCCGCCAGGAAGGCGGCGACGGCGATCGGCGCAGCGCGCCTCACGGGCGGAACCTGTAGCCGACGCCCCACACGGTCTCGATGAAGCGCGGCTCGGCCGGATCGTCGCCGAGCTTGGCGCGCAGGCGGCGGACGTGGACGGTGACGGTCGAGGTGTCGTCGAAGAAAGGCTCGCCCCAGACCGACTCCATCAGTTGGTCGCGGGAGAAGACGCGGCCCGGGTTCCCGGCGAAGAAGGCGAGCAGGTCGAACTCGCGCACCGTCAGCGACACCTCCTCGCCGTCGAGGGTGACGCGACGGCCCGCGGGCTCGATCCGCAGCGATCCGTGCACGATCGGCGGCTCCTCCTCGCGGGCGGGCGGCGCAGTGCGGCGCAGCACCGCCTCGACCCGGGCGACCAGCTCGGCGGGCGAGAACGGCTTCACCACGTAGTCGTCGGCGCCGTGGCGGAGGCCGACCAGGCGGTCCGACTCCTCCCCCCGCGCGGTCAGCAGGATCACCGCGATCGGCGCCCCCGGCCGTTCCCGCAGCCGTTCCATCACCTCGATCCCGTCGATCCCAGGCAGCATCACGTCGAGCACGACGAGGTCGGGGCGGTGCTCGGTCGCCAGGTCGAGCGCCTTGTAGCCGTCGGGCGCCGTGTAGGTCTCGAACCCGGCGCGCTCCATGTAGCGGCCGACGATCTCGACGATCGTCGGCTCGTCGTCGACGACCAGCACGGTCGCGGTCCGCTCGGCGGCGCTATCCGAAGGTGAAGGCATATCCCTGCACGCCTTCTTCGGGGACGAGCTCGAGCAGGTGGTGTCCCACCCGCGGCAGTTCGACCAGGCTGTAGAGGCGTTCGTCGGTCACCTTGACGTAGCCATTGTGGACGTCGGCGCCGTCGTCGGCGGCGGCGATCGGCCTGCCGTCGAGGAGGACCTTGATCCGCCGCGGCCTGCCGGGGGAGCCGAGCACCAGGTAGACGCGGCGGGCGCCGAAGGCGAGGTCGAGGCGGGCGCCTTTGCCGGCCGTCACCGGTTGTTCTGCGATCGTCCATTCGCCGCCGTAGGAGAGCTCGTTCGGCCGCGGCCGTTCCAGGGTGAAGGTGTGTCGGCCGGGGGTGATCAGGCCGTTGGTGAAGTTCTCGGCGCGCTCCGAGCCGAGGTAGGACTCCGGCGTCGTCACCCCCGGTTCGGCGGCCATCCCGTGGGCGCCCGAGCGTTCCCTGCCCGGCGCGTGACCTGCTTCGGCCAGAAGCTCACGGATCACCTCTTCTTTCTCGCCGTATTCGCCCTCGCCGAAGTGGGCGTAGCGGATCTGGCCCTTGGCGTCGACGAAGTACTCGGCGGGCCAGTAGAGGTTGCCGTAGGCGTTCCAGGTCCCCATCTCGTTGTCCTGGACCACCGGGTATCCGATCCCGTCGGTCTCGATCGCTTCATCGACGTTGGCGGCTTCGCGCTCGAACGGGAACTCCGGGGTGTGGACGCCGACGATCACCAGGCCGTCCTCGGCGTAGCGCCGGTACCAGGCGTTCAGATAGGGCAGGGTGCGGATGCAGTTGATGCAGCTGTAGGTCCAGAAGTCGATCAGGACGACCTTGCCGCGCAGCCCCTTCATCGTCAGCGGCCGGTCGCCGGGGGTGTTGAACCAGTCCTCGGTATCGGTGAATTCGGGCGCGGCGCCGAAGTCGTCCAGCGGGACCGCCTGTTCGTCTTCGGCGGTCAGCCGGGATTCGCCTCCATTCCCCGAGTGCGGGCTTTCGCCGCGACCGACGCGCGCCTTTTCGACCTCCCGCCGTGATTCCGCTTCGGCGGCCCTCAGGCCGATCCCGTGGCCGTCGCCGCCGCGGATCCGGGCGAGCGCCACCTGCGCCGAGTGGCTCTTTTCGATCCCTTCGGCGGGATTGGTGAGCCAGGAGGGGAGATCGGCGGTGACGTTCGACTGGAACTTGGTGTCGTAGCCCTGCCACATCGCGAACGCGACCAGCACCATCACCGCCCCCATCGCGATCTGGAAGGCGCCGCTGCGCCGGGCCAGCGGCGCCGCCAGCCGGCGGCCGCCGAGCATCAGCAGGTAGAGGACGAGCGCCGAGCCGATCGCGTAGGCGATGACGACGGCCAGGCGGCCGCCGTTGAACGGCTGCGAGGCCGAGGCGGTGAGCACGGCGGCGAGGATCGGGCCGGCGCAGGGCGCGTAGAGCACGCCGAGGCTGAGGCCGAGGCCCACCCCCGACCAGAAGCCCTCGCCGCCCTGCTTGACCCCGACCCGTGCGGTGAAGCGCTGGCCGAAGGCCTCGACCCGGGCCGCCAGCGGCGGGATCAGGAGAACGACCCCGAAGCCGAAGAGGACGACGATCGCGATGTCCCGCAGCAGGTCGTCGGGGAGGCCGAGGGAGTCGATCACGTAGACCAGCGCGAAGAGGACGAAGGTGAAGGAGACGACCAGCCCGGTGACCACGCCGAGCGGTTTGCGATGCCCGCCGGTGGCCCCCGCCGAGAGCGCAATCGGCAGCACCGGCACGACGCAGGGCGACACCGCGGTCGCGGCGCCGGCGACGAAGCCGAAGACGATCAGCAGGGCCATCCCCTACAAGCCTGCCAACACTTTCTTACGGGACTGTGACGCCCCCCGGCTCAACGCCAAGTGGCGTTCGCAGTTGGCTCCGCTATGCGGCCAGAAGTGCGAACGCCGGAGGGGGCGGGAGTCAGCTGCGGGGCGGGATGGCGGTGATCGCGCCCGCGGCGAGGGGCGCCACGGCGCCGGCCCGGCCGACCTCGCCGCCGATGCCGAAGTGCTCGCAGATCGTCAGCTCGTGCTCGCGCAGCAGCGGCCGACTCGGATCGACGACCGGCGCGGCGCGCAGGCGGCTCGCGTCGGCAGCCGCCCAGGCGCCGGCCCCGGGGGCCCCGGCGCAGATGTCGACCGGGATCGCGACGACGCGACCGGAGCGCCGTCGCCCGCCGCCCAGCTTCGCCACCAACCAGGCGGGCTCGTGCGAGGTCGAGTCGATGTAGACGCTCTGCACCTCGCCGACCGCCTCGCCCCCGAGGTCGGCGAGCGGGCCGCCGACCCACTCGATCGCCTCGTTGCGATGGAGGGGATCAGCCATCGGTGTGCCGTTCCAGCAGTCGGCCCGCCGCCGTCGCCGGGTCGAGCTCACGCCGCACCACCTGCTCCAGCAGCTCCGCCGTCTCGGGGTCCTCCGCCGCCCAGGCCTCGAGTCGGCGGCGCATCCGCGAGGTCGCGATCCCGACCACCTCGCTGCGCAGGTTGCGGGCGCGGCGCTCGGCCAGCGTCCCCGCCGCCTCGATGAAGGCACGGTGCTCGTCGATCTTCTCGGCCAGCGCGTCGACCCCCTCGCCCCGTGCCGCCTCGGTGCGCAGGATCGGCACCTTCCAGGCGCCCCGCTCGTGGGACAACGTCAGCACGCCGCGAATCTCGCGCACCATCGTGTCGGTCATCGGATGGTCGGCCTTGTTGACGACGATGACGTCGGGGATCTCCATCACCCCCGCCTTCAACGCCTGGATCGAGTCGCCGGAGCCGGGCATCAGCGCGAGGACGATCGTGTCGGCGTGATCGACGATGTCGATCTCCGCCTGGCCGACGCCGACCGTCTCCAGCAGGACGAGGTCGCGCCCCGAGGCGTCCATGAGCAGCGCCGCCTGCAGCGCCGCCTCGCTGAGGCCGCCCAGCGCGCCGCGGCTGGCCATCGAGCGGATGAACACCCC
>DASZZB010000014.1:0-14859 GCA_035545115.1 Solirubrobacterales bacterium
TGCGGCCCGGCCGTTTCGACCGCCAGGTCGTCGTCGACCGCCCCGACCGCAAGGGCCGCAAGAAGATCCTCGAGGTCCATACCCGCGGCAAGCCGCTCGGCCGCGAAATCGAGCTCGACACGCTCGCCGGCCAGACCCCCGGCTTCACCGGCGCCGACCTGGCGAACCTGATCAACGAGTCGGCCCTGCTGACCGCCCGCTCGGGCAACCGCGAGATCTCGATGAAAGAGCTCGAGGAGGGGATCATGCGGGTGATCGCCGGACCGGAGAAGAAAACCCGTGTGATGAGCGAAAAAGAGCGCCTCGTCACGGCCTACCACGAGGTCGGCCACGCGATCGTCGGCCAGCTCCTGGAGAACACCGATCCGGTCCACAAGATCTCGATCATCAGCCGCGGCCAGGCGCTCGGCTACACGATCAGCCTGCCGACCGAGGACAAGTTCCTCACCACCCGCTCCGAGCTGACCGACACGATGGCGATGACCCTGGGCGGCCGCGCCGCCGAGGAGATCGTCTTCGGCGAAATCACCACCGGCGCCTCGAACGACCTCGAAAAGGTCACCGAGTCGGCGAAGCAGATGGTGATGCGCTTCGGTATGAGCGAGCGGCTCGGCCCGCGCGTCTTCGGCCACGATCGGGGACAGCCCTTCCTCGGCCGCGAGTTCTCCTCCGAGCCCGACTACTCCGACGAGATCGCCCGCGAGATCGACGACGAGATCCGGCGCATCGTCGAGAGCGCCCACCAGACCGCCAAGGGCCTCCTCGACGACAACTCCGAGCAGCTCGAGCGGATCTCCAAGCTGCTGCTCGAGCGGGAGACGATCGAGGCCGACGAGTTCGTCGCCCTGCTCGAAGGCAAGCCCGAGGACGAGGTCTTCCACGACGACGAGGAGTCGACCCCGCCCGCCGAGCCGGTGGCAGAGCCGGAGCCGGCGGCTCGCGAGGGTGCGCGTCCGTTGCCGCGTCCGCGTCCAGGGTTCGCCGGGGGGGATGCAAGTTAAGAGTTAGGGACCGGGCGCTCCGGCCCGCGGGTCCTGTCGCGGCAGGGGCCCACCATGCCTCCGGTAGCTAAAGCTTCCTCGGCATGGTTCCCCCTACCGCGCCACCCGCGGGAGGGGCGCTGGACATACTTCCGCCGATGGACGTGAAGCTGATGGGGGTTGTCAACGTCACCCCCGACTCGTTTTCAGATGGGGGGCTGTACCTCGATCCGGGGGCGGCTATCGAGCATGGCAAGGAACTCGCTGCTCAAGGGGCGGCGATCCTCGACATCGGCGGCGAGTCGACCAGGCCGGGGGCCGACCCTGTTCCCGCCGAGGAGGAGCTGCGCCGGATCGAGCCGGTGGTCGCCGGGCTGGCCGGCGCCGGCGCCGAGATCTCGGTCGACACCTCGAAGGCCTCGGTGGCCGCGGCCGCGCTCGACGCCGGGGCGACGATCGTCAACGACGTCACTGCGCTGCGCGGCGACCCCGAGATGGCGGCGCTGGTCGCCGACCGCGGCGCCGGTCTCGTCCTCATGCACATGGCCGGGGACCCGCGGACGATGCAGGTCGACCCCGAATACGACGATGTCGTCGCCGAGGTGCGCGACTTCCTCGCGGCGCGGCTGGCGGCGGCGGTGGCGGCCGGGATCGATGAATCGCGGATCTGGCTCGACCCGGGGATCGGGTTCGGCAAGACCGACCGCCACAACTTCGAACTGCTGCGCGGGCTCGGCGGGCTCGCCGCGCTCGGACGGCCGCTGGTCGTCGGCACCTCGCGCAAGAGCTTCATCGGCCGCGCCGACGGCTCGGCCCCCGACGGGCGCCTCGGCGGCACGATCGCCACCTCGATCCTCGCCGCCGCGGCCGGGGCCGCGGTCCTCCGCGTCCACGACGTCCGCGAGATGGCCGAGGCGCTCGACGTGGCGAGCGAGCTCCTTGGATAGGTTCCATGGCGTGCCCGGCAGCGAGGAGCACCCGATGAACCCGGACGCCGGCAACGGCGGCGTCGAGTCGAGCGCCGAAGTCGAGCTCCGCGGCCTCTCGATCTACACCCACCACGGGGTGAGCGAAGCCGAGCAGGAGGTCGGCCAGCGGCTCGAATTCGACATCTCCTTCGACGTTCCCGATTGCGACGCGATGTTCACCGACCGCCTCGAGGACACCGTCGACTACGCCGAGGTCTGCGACATCGTCGCCTTCGTCGCCACCGAGCGCAGCTACCGGACCCTGGAGCGTCTCGCCCATGTGGTCGGCGAACGGCTGATCGAGCGCTACGGCTGCGAGTCGGTCCGCGTCCGCGCCGCCAAGCCGGAGCCGCCGGTGCCGCTGGCGATCCAGGAGGTCGCGGTCGAGATCACCCAGGAGCGGGCCGTCGACGACGACCCCTCCGAGGACTAGGGCGCGCCCGTCCGTGTCCGAGCGGGTCGGCTATCTGGGCCTGGGCTCCAACGTCGGCGACCCCGAGGGGCACCTGCGCGCGGCGGTGCGGCTGCTGCCCGCCGCGGGCGTCGCGGTCCTCGCCGTCTCCTCGACCTACGTCACCGAGCCGGTCGGCGAGATCCTCGACCAGCCCGACTTCCTGAACGCCGCGCTGCGGATCCGCACCGCGCTGGAGCCCGAGGAGCTGCTCGACGCCTGCAAGGCGGTCGAGGCCGAGCGCGGCCGGCAGTTCGACCTGCCCCGCCACAGCCCCCGCCCGCTCGACGTCGACCTGCTCCTGCTGGGCGACCTGGAGCTGGAGACCGACCGCCTCACCCTGCCGCACCCCCAGGTCCGCAACCGCCGCTTCGTCCTCGCCCCGCTGCTGGAGCTCGACCCCGGCCTGACCCTCCCCGACGGCACGATCCTCGCCGACGCCCTCGCCGCCCTGCCCGAGGACGAGCAGCGGGTCGAGCAGCGCGGCCCGTTCGCGTAATCCGCGTTTTCAGCCCGGCGGGGGCATCTGAGGCCCCTGCCAGACTTGATATCGAGGTCTACAGACCTTGAAAGGGGAGCAATGAGCAAGAACGTACACGTGGTTCCTGGCAGCAGCGGTTGGGTGGTCGAGATCGACGGCGAGGTTGCCTCGCATCGGTACCCGAACCGCAGGGAGGCAATTCAGGTGGGTCGCCAGCTAGCGCGCGCGAACAGGGTCGAATACATCCTCCATGGTCCCGACGGGCGGGTCCGCCAGCGCGACAGCTTCAGTCGCGATCCTGCCTTCGCTATCCGCTGACCATCCTCTTCTGCTGCTACCTTCGGAGCGCTGGCTGAGAGAAGGTTCGCGACAGCGAGCTTCAGGCGTCAGCCCTCGGTCGGCATAACTTCGAGGGATCCCATGAGTTGGGATCCCTCTTTTTCAGGCCGGATACCAGACTTCGTTGATGCGGACGTAGGGCGCGATGCGGGTCTCCCAAAGGGCGTCGACTGCCTCGGCGGACCGGCCGCGTTTGATCGTCCCGTCGTCCATCTTGCGGACCCTTGCTGCGATGTAGGTCGCGCAATCGGCCAGCTGGATGGCGCAGTTGCGGTGCGAGGGGACGAAGTGGATCGTGTCGATGATCCGCTCGATCTTCTCGGTCCGCCACCCCCATCGCGTGCCGAGTTCTTGATAGTTGACGAGGTCACGGAGTGCCGCATCCTCGACTTCTTTCGCCTCGTCGGCGACGAGCAGGACCTGGCAGTCGCATTCGCGCGCCATCCGCTCGATCGACTCGATCGTGAACATCAGAGTGACATCGTGCGGGTGGTACGGGTTTGCGTAACGGCGATCCAGCCCCGCCTTGTGCACGCCACGGACGATCACTTCGCCTCCGGCCAGCTCGATCCCTCTCAGGACATCGTCGTAGGCCTGGATCCTCTCCTCCGGTGACCGGCGGGCGAACAGCCCCGCCCCGCTGAAGAGGTCGCCGCCGTGGAACTCGAAGTCACTTCCCTCGCAGTCATCGGGGCAGTGGCGACGACCGATCTCGCGCATGTGCTCATGGAGGTCGGCGACCCTCGACTCGTCGACGACGAGGCTGAGGATCATGTGGATCGGCTGGTCACGATCATCGAAACGACGACCCGTGTTGCCGGTCTCATCCATGTACGCAAACCGCATCTTGCCTCCCAGCCGGATCCTGACCGATGCCCGCCCGCCGGAACAGGCGCTGAGACTAGTGATGTCGAGTGGTCAGCTCAGGTTGTGGCGGCCGGCGCCGGGGGCAGCCAGGCCGGGGGGAAGATCGGCGGCGTGTGGCCGGGGTAGTTCGGGACGATCCGGTGGGCCAGCTCGGCCGCCGGACGGGGCTCGATCAGCGGCTTCAGGTCGTCCAGGGTGAGGGCGAGGCCGATCGAGGTGGCGATCTGGAGGTCGGCGGCGTTCGGCTCCGCGCCGCCGATCGTGCCGTCGGCGATGTAGGCGTCGACCCGGTCGAGCAGGTCGGGGAGCGCGGCGAGCGCGGCGCGGGCGTTGGCGTCGGTGGCTTCGTTGAAGCGGGCCGAGAGGGCGACGAGTGGGCCACCGGTCTTGATCGCGAGGCCGATCGGGACGCCCAGCCTGGCGCCCGCCGAGTAGCTCCTCAGGTTCTCCTTTTCGTGCTTGAAGCCCCACCAGAGGAGCTGGCGGATCGGGTGCTGCAGCTCCTCGTCGCCGAAGCGCTCGGCGTCTTCGACGGCGGCGCGCTTGTCCGGGTCGGCGGGGAAGAGGGGCGGCTCGGGTCTGATCCGGTCAAGGGCGCGGGCGATCTCCCGCGAGCCCTGCACGCGCTCGCCCTCGATCTTCAGCGCCGGCACCGTCACCCGGGGGAAGCCCGCCGCCCGCAGGGCGCCCTTCGAGACGACCGGCATCAGGTCGGTGCGCTTGTAGGGGATGCCCTTGAAGTCGAGCATCAGCGCCGCGGTGGTCGCCGGGTGCGAGGCCGGGATGACGTAGAGGCGGGTCGCCATGAGACGATCCTATGCGCGCATGCTGCTGGCCGTCGACATCGGCAACACCCAGACCCACCTCGGGGCCTTCGAAGGCGAGGAGCTGGTCGAGCACTGGCGCTTCCAGACCCGGTCCGGCGCCACCGGCGACGAGCTGGGCGAGCGGATCGCGGGCTTCTTCAACCTCAGCGAGATGAGCTTCGGCGACGTCGACGCGGTGGTCGTCTCCTCGGTGGTGCCGCCGCTCGGCAGCCAGTTCGAGCAGATGACCGAGCGCTACCTCGAAGCCCGCTGCCTGACCGTCGGGCCGGGGGTGAAGAGCGGCATGCCGATCCGGATCGAGAACCCGCCCGAGGTCGGCGCCGACCGCCTCGTCAACGCGATCGCCGCCTACGAGCGTTTCGGCGAGGCCTCGATCTCGGTCGATTTCGGCACCGGGATCAACATCGACGCGGTCTCCGCCGCCGGCGAGTACCTCGGCGGCGCGATCGGGCCCGGCCTGGCGCCCTCGCTCAGCGCCCTGATCGAACGGGCCGCGCGGATCACCCGGATGGACCTGGAGGAACCGCAGGAAGCGATCGGCCGCTCGACCAGGGCGGCGATCAACTCCGGCTTCATCTACGGGTTCGCCGGGCTGATCGACGGCATCGTCCACCGCATGGAAGACGAACTGCCGAACCCGCACGTGCTCGCCACGGGCGGCTACGCCGGGGCGGTCGTCCCCTTCTGCGAGACGATCGACGAGGTCGACGATCTGCTCACCCTGAAAGGGCTGCGGCTGATCCATGAGCGCAACGCGCCCTGAGCTGACCGAGCCCTTCGAGATCGGCGGCGTGCCGATCGCCAACCGGGTGCTCCTGGCGCCGCTGGCCGGGATCGGCAACTGGTTCGTCCGCCTGCAGGCGAAACGCCACGGGGCGGGGCTCGCCGTCTCCGAGATGGTCTCCAGCTTCGCCCTCCACTACCGCAACGAGCGCACCCTGCGCGAGCTGATGGTCGTCCACCCCGACGAGCACCCGGTCTCGGTGCAGTTGTTCGGCCACGATGCCGAGGTGATGCGCTCGGGCGCCCGGATCGCCGCCGCCGCGGGAGCCGACCTGATCGACATCAACATGGGCTGCCCGGTGCCGAAGGTGCGCAAGACCGGGGCGGGGGCGCAGCTGCTGCGCGACCCGGAGCTGGCTCTGGCGCTGGCCCGCGCCGCCCGCGAGGGGAGCGGCCTGCCGGTGACGGTGAAGCTGCGCTCGGGGATCGAGGCGGGGGACCGCTCCGGCTTCGACCTGGCGATCCGCCTCGCCGAGGAGGCGGGCGTCGCGGCGATCGGCTTCCATCCGCGCGTCGCGACCAAGGGCCACAAAGGTCGACCGGACTACGCGCTGACGCGGGAACTGACCGAACGGCTGCGGGTCCCGGTGATCGTCTCCGGCGGCCTCGCCGACGCCGCCGCGGCGCGCCGCGCCTACGAGGAGTCGGGGGCCGACGCGGTGATGATCGCCCGCGGCAGCCTCGGCAACCCCTGGGTGTTCGAGGAGCTGACCGGCCGCCGCGCCGCCCCGCCGACCCCGGACGAGGTGGCGACCGAGCTGCTCTGGGTGCTCGACCGCGCCGAGGAGCATCTGGGGACGGAGCGGGCCGAGCGTTATCTACGCAAGTTCTACCCCTGGTACGTCGAAGGTATCGGCGCGTCGAAGGAGATCGTCGAGGAGTTGCAGAGGAGCGCCGACCTGAGTCGCGCCAGGCAGTTGATCGAGGGCGTGCGGACGCCCATTCCGGTCGCCTGACAGGCCCGTTTGACCGCCGTAACGGCCTCGCTATACTCCCGCGCTCCCTGATCCGGGGACGGCGATGGCAGGAGGGTCGTTTCCGGGCATTTTTTTCGATTTCGGTTCGGTCTCGGAGTCCCTTCGTCGGGACTCTTTCCACGCAAAGCGAGGTTGTGCAAGTGAGTCGTCAGGCTGTCATCACCCCCGAGGGGCTCGAGAAGCTGAAAGAGGAAATCGAGTTCCTCTCGACGACCAAACGCCGCGAGGTCGCGGCGCGCATCAAAGAGGCGCGCGAATTCGGCGACATCTCCGAGAACGCCGAATACGACGACGCGAAGAACGAACAGGCGCTGCTCGAGGGCCGGATCGCCCAGCTCGAAGAGCGCCTCCGCCGCACCACGGTGATCGACGAGGGCGCGATCGGCACCGACGAGGTCGGCTTCGGCTCGATCGTCCACGTCAAAGACCAGAAGACCGGCGACTCGCAGAAATTCCAGATCGTCGGTTCGACCGAGGCCAACCCGCTCGAGCACAAGCTCTCCAACGAGTCGCCGATCGGCAAGGCCCTGATCGGGAAGAAGCGCAACGAGATCGTCACGGTCGAACCGCCGCGCGGCGCCAAGAAAAAACTGAAAATCACCAAAATCGAGAAAGCTTGACCCGCCGCTCCCTGGCTGTTCCTTTTGCCGGATAGCTGGTGATAAGGAACAGCCCGGTGAGTGAGGAGCCAAAACTTTCCGATGTACTGAAGGACCGGCGCGAGAAGCTCGGGCGGATCCGCGACGCCGGAATCGAGCCGTTCCCGCACGAGTTCTCCGACCGCGAGGAGATCGCCGCGGTGCGCGCCGAGCACCAGGGGCTGGAGCCGGGCGCCGAGACCGACTCGCGGCACCGGGTGGCGGGACGGATCGCGGCGCGGCGCGGGCACGGCAAGGCCTGCTTCATCGATCTCCGCGACGGGGGCGGCCAGATCCAGCTGCACGCCCGCGAGGATCTGCTCGGCCCGGAGGCCTACGCGCTCCTGGTCGACCTCGACATCGGCGACATCGTCGGCGTCGAGGGCACGGCGATGGCGACCCGACGTGGCGGCGAGCTGTCGCTGGCGATCGACCACTGGCGCCTGCTGGCCAAGAGCCTGCGGCCGCCGCCCGACAAATTCCACGGCCTCGAGGACACCGAGACCCGCTTCCGCCGCCGCGAGCTCGACCTGATCGCCAACGAGGAGAGCCGCCGGCTCTTCGCCGTCCGCGCCCGCACGATCACCGAGATCCGCCGCTTCCTCGACGAACACGGCTTCGTCGAGGTCGAGACGCCGGTCCTGCAGCCGCTCTACGGCGGCGCCTTGGCGCGCCCCTTCACCACCCATCACAACGCGCTCGATCGCGATCTCTACCTGAGGATCGCCACCGAGCTCTACCTCAAGCGGCTGATCGTCGGCGGCATCGACCGTGTCTACGAGCTCGGCAAGGACTTCCGCAACGAGGGCGTCTCGCACAAGCACAACCCCGAGTTCACGATGCTCGAGTGGTACGAGGCCTACGCCGACTACGAGAAGACGGCACATGACCTGGAGCGGATGGTCGCCTCCGTCGCCGAGCGGACGCTGGGGACGACGGTGGTCGAGCGCGACGGCGTCGAGATCGACCTCGCGCCGCCCTGGCGGCGGATCACCCTGCGCCAGGCGATCCTCGAGCGCTCCGGCATCGACATCGCCGAGCATCCGACCCGCGAGGCCCTGGCCAAGGCGATGGGCACCGAGCCCGACCCCGGCGAGGGTTGGGGCAAGCTGGTCGATGGTCTGCTCTCGCGCGACGTCGAGCCGGGCCTGGTCCAGCCGACCTTCGTCCTCGACTATCCGGTCGAGCTCTCGCCCTTCGCCAAGGCGCACCGCACCGAGCCGGGGCTGGTCGAGCGCTGGGAGGCGTTCGTCGGCGGGGTCGAGATCGCCAACTCCTTCTCCGAGCTGAACGATCCCGACGAGCAGCGCCGCCGCTTCGAGCAGCAGGCGGCCGAGATCGCCCGCGGCGACGAGGAGGCGCAGCCCTACGACGAGGCCTTCGCCCAGGCGCTCGAACAGGGGATGCCGCCGACCGGCGGCGTCGGCCTCGGGATCGACCGGTTGGTGATGATGCTCACCGGCGCCCGGAGCCTGCGCGAGGTGCTCTTGTTCCCCGCAATGCGCACGTAGACCTGTCCAAAAGCCCGCAAGTAGCGCCTGAGATGTGCAGGAAGCCGGACATCCGAGCCCGGTAGAGTAAGAGGACGAAACGGCGTCATCCGATGGTGGAGAAGGCGTCGCCGTCTTCAATCCGGGCGTTTCCCGGATGCGACCAAGAAGAGGTTTTCATTTGTTCGAGCGATTCACTGAGCGGGCTCGTCAGGTAGTCGTCCTAGCGCAGGAGGAGGCGCGGACGCTCAAGCACAACTACATCGGCACCGAGCACATCCTGCTCGGCCTCCTTCGCGAGGAGGAGGGGCTGGCCGCCCGCGTCCTCGAGTCCCTCGACATCACCGTGGAAAGGGTGCGCTCGCAGGTCGTCCGCATCGTCGGCTCCGGCGAGGAGGTCACCTCGGGGCAGATCCCGTTCACCCCGCGCGCCAAGAAGGTGTTGGAGCTGGCGCTGCGCGAGGCGCTCAGCCTCGGCCACAACTACATCGGCACCGAGCACATCCTGCTCGGCCTGGTCCGCGAGAACGAGGGCGTCGCCGCCCGCATCCTGCTCGACTTCGACGCCGACTCGGACAAGATCCGCAACGAGGTCATCCGGATGCTCTCCGGCCCCGGCGGCCGTCGTCAGGGCGGCTCCGGCTCGGGCGGCTCGGGCGAGGGCAAAAAGTCCTCCAAACTGCTCGACCAGTTCGGGCGCAACCTGACCCGCCTCGCCGAGGAGGGCAAGCTCGACCCGGTGATCGGTCGTGAGACCGAGATCGAGCGGATCATGCAGATCCTCTCCCGCCGCACCAAGAACAACCCGGTGCTGCTGGGCGAGCCGGGCGTCGGCAAGACCGCCGTCGTCGAGGGCCTCGCCGCGCGGATCAACTCGGGCGAGGTGCCGGAGCTGCTGAAGAACAAGCAGATCTACACGCTCGACCTGGCCGCCCTGGTGGCCGGCTCGAAGTACCGCGGCGAGTTCGAGGAGCGGCTCAAGAAGGTGATGAAAGAGATCACCCAGCGCGGCGACATCATCCTCTTCATCGACGAGCTCCACAACCTGGTCGGCGCCGGCGCCGCCGAGGGGGCGATCGACGCCGCCTCGATCCTGAAGCCGGCCCTGGCCCGCGGCGAGCTGCAGACGATCGGCGCGACGACGCTCGACGAGTACCGCAAGTACCTTGAGCGCGACTCGGCGCTGGAGCGCCGCTTCGCCCAGATCCGCGTCGACCAGCCCTCGCCGGAGGACACCGTGCGCATCCTCGAGGGCCTGCGCGAGCGCTACGAACAGCACCACAAGGTGACGATCAACGACGAAGCGCTGGAGGCCGCGGCCGAGCTCGCCGACCGCTACATCTCCGATCGCTTCCTGCCCGACAAGGCGATCGACCTGATCGACGAGGCGGGCTCGCGGCTGCGCATCAAGAGCATGTCGACGCCGCCGGTCTACCGCGACCTCGAGGAGGAGATCGAGGTGACGCGGCGCGACAAGGAGGCCGCGATCGAGGCGCAGGAGTTCGAAAAAGCCGCCAACCTGCGCGATCAGGAGCGCCAGTTGACCACCCGCAAGCGCCAGCTCGAAGACGAGTGGGCGGAGGGCGAGAACGGCGAACGGCCGACCGTCGGCGAGGAGGAGATCGCCGACATCGTCTCGATGTGGACCGGCATCCCGGTCTTCAAACTGACCGAGGCCGAGACCAAGAAGCTGATCCGCATGGAGGAGGAACTCCACAAGCGGGTGATCGGCCAGGAGGTCGCGATCACCGCCGTCTCCAAGGCGATCCGCCGCTCGCGGGCCGGGATCAAGGACCCGAAGCGGCCGGCCGGCTCCTTCATCTTCCTCGGCCCCTCCGGGGTCGGCAAGACCGAGCTCGCCCGCACGCTCGCCGACTTCCTCTTCGGCGACGAGGAGGCGATGGTCCGCATCGACATGTCCGAGTACATGGAGAAGCACGCGGTCAGCCGCCTGGTCGGCTCGCCCCCCGGCTACATCGGCTACGACGAGGGCGGCCAGCTGACCGAGGCCGTGCGCCGCAAGCCGTACTCGGTGCTGCTCCTGGACGAGATCGAGAAGGCCCACCCCGACGTCTTCAACATCCTCTTGCAGATCCTCGAGGACGGGCGCCTCACCGACGCCCAGGGCCGCACGGTCGACTTCCGCAACGCGATCGTGATCATGACCTCGAACATCGGCGCCGCCGAGATCTCCAAGAACACCTCGATCGGCTTCACCGTCTCCGACGAGACCGGCATGTCCTACGACGACATGAAGAACCGGATCATGGGCGACCTCAAAAAAGTGTTCCGGCCGGAGTTCCTCAACCGGATCGACGAGGTCATCGTGTTCCACAAGCTGGCCAAGGAGGAGGTCAAGGAGATCATCGACCTGATGATCGCCCGGGTCCGCGTCCAGGTCGCCGAGCACGAACTGCAGCTGGAGCTGACCGACGAGGCCAAGGACCTGCTGGTCGACAAAGGCTGGGATCCCTCGATGGGCGCCCGCCCGTTGCGCCGGGCGATCCAGCGCTACATCGAGGACCCGCTCGCCGACGAAGTGCTGCGGGCGGGGCCGATGACGCCCGGCTCGACCGTGATGGTGACCCGCGACGCCTCCGGCGACGAGGACGACCAGCCGCTCCGCCTGGAGATCATCCCGCCGAGCAGCAAGTCCCCGCTCGACGAGGAGCGGCCGAAGGTCGGCGTCGGCGCCAAGGGCGGCGACGGCGTCCACGGCGAGGACGCCGGCTCCGAGCCGGGCGACTCCGGGTCCTGATCGAGGTCGCAGAGTGAGGGAGCCCGGCCGCAGCGCGATCGGCACCTGGAGCGGCGGCCGGTTCCTCCACTTCGGTGAGGCGATCGAAGAGGACCGGCTCGTCGCCCTGTTGCGGCCGGGGGAGGGGATCGACACCGTCCTCACCGCCGACGCCTACGGGCAGGGCGAGGCGGATCGGGTGCTGGGACGGGCGCTCGAGGGGGTCGGGCGCGACGCCTACTCGCTGGTCGGGGCGGTCGGCCACGACTTCTACACGGGCGAGCGCAACGGGCCGAAGGGCTTCCCGCGCTTCACCGACCCGGCCCTGCGGGGCCCCGGCGACTATGCGTCCTATCTGCGGATGGCGGTCGAGGCCCAGCTCGAGCGGCTCGGCGCCTCCCGGCTCGACCTGCTGCTGCTGCACAACCCCGACCGCACCGGCTACACCTCGGAGGCCGTCTGGGACGGGATGGCGGCGCTCCGCGACGCGGGTCTGACGGCGAGGATCGGGGTCGCGCCCGGGCCCGCCAACGGCTTCACCCTCGATCTGATCTCCTGCCTCGAGCGCTTCGGCGAGCGGATCGACTGGGCGATGATCATCCTCAACCCGCTCGAGCCCTGGCCGGGGGAGCTGGTGCTCGACGCGGCGGCGCGGCACGAGGTCAAGGTGATCACCCGCGTGGTCGACTACGGCGGCCTCTTCTGGGACGACCTGCGCCCTGGCATGGAGCTGGGACGGACCGACCACCGCTCCTTCCGCCCGGCGGGCTGGATCGAGGCCGGCCTCGAGAAGCTGGAGCGGCTGCGGCCGTTCGCCGAGCGGGCCGAGCTCACCCCGATGGGCCTCGCCTGCCAGTGGAACCGCGCCCACCCGGCGGTCGAGTGCGTCGCCCCGACCCTGATCCAGGAGCTCGGCCCGGAGGCGCGGACGATCGAGTCCGAGCGCGCCGAGCTGGCCGCGATCCCGGCCGAGCCGCGGCTCTCCGAGGAGGATGTCGCCGCGATCAGGGCGATCGGCGACAACACCGGCCGCATGGCGCTGAAGGGCGCCCATCCTGACTTCGAGGGCGACGAGCAGCCCGATCGCTGGCCGCTCAGCCCCGAGCTGGCCGCGGTCGGCGGCCGCTGGGGGATCGATCCCGAGCGCGACCTGGTCGGCGCCGCCTAACCGCATTCCAGAGCCCTTTTTGCCATAATTGAAGGGATGGCCTCAATGTCAGGGGATGCGCTTCATGAGTTGTCGGAACGTCAGGATCCCCGACTGCTACGAGCTTTGGACGTCGTCGCGCCCGGTGGCGCCCTGCGCGAGGGGATCGACAACATCGTCCACGCCCACACCGGCGGGCTGATCGTCGTCGGCGAGCTCGACGAGATCTCCCATCTGCTCTCCGGCGGAATTCGCCTCGACATCGACTACACGCCGGCGATGCTCTACCAGGTGGCGAAGATGGACGGCGCGATCGTCCTCAACGCCGAGGCGACCAAGATCGCCTGGGCGAACGTCCAGCTGATGCCCGACCCGACCATCCTCTCGGCCGAGACCGGTACCCGGCACCGCACCGCCGAGCGCGTCTCCAAACAGACCGACGCGCTGGTGGTCGCCGTCTCGCAGCGGCGCGAGGTGGTTTCGCTCTACGTCGAGGGCGCCAAGTACATCCTGCAGGACATCCCGGCGGTGCTCGCCAGGGCCAACCAGGGGTTGGCGACGCTGGAGAAGTACCGGCAGCGGCTCGACGAGGTGTCGGCGCGGCTGACCGTGCTCGAGTTCGAGGGCCGCACCGTCCTCCACGACGCGCTCGCCGCGTTGCAGCGGGCCGAGCTGGTGACGCGGATGGCGGTCGAGGTCGAGCGCTACATCGTCGAGCTCGGCACCGAGGGGCGGCTGATCGAGATGCAGCTGGAGGAGACGATGGTCGGCGTCGCCGCCGACAAGACCGCGCTGGTCCGCGACTACGCGGTCGAGGACTCCGAGGAGGGCCTCGCGGCGATGCTGCAGGCGCTCTCCCGGCTTCCCCACCAGGACGTGCTCGACTTCGGCCGGCTCGCCGAGCTGCTCGGCTACGACCGCAAGACCAACACCCTCGAGCTGCCGGTCTCGCCGCGCGGCTACCGGGTGCTCGGCCGCGTCCCGCGGATCCCCAAGCTTGTCGTCCAGAAGATCACCCACGAGCTGGGCGGGTTGGAGGAGGTCCTTGCGGCCCCCGACGCCGACCTCGCCGCCGTCGACGGAGTCGGTCCCATACGGGCCAAGGACATCCGCGAGGGCCTGCGCCGGCTGCAGGAGGTCGATCTCGTGGACCGGTACTTACAGAGTTGACGGCGACAAGCGCCGTCGCACGACGAAAGGAGCCACCGATTTCCGAGCTAGACGAGGCCACCGTGGAAGAGGTCTTCGAGGAGGACGTCGAGTACGTCTGCGACTTCGAGGAGGGCGACAAGGTCGTCTACCCGCATCACGGGGCCGGCTTGGTGATGACCAAGGAAACGCGGGAGCTGATGGGCAGTGAGCGTGAATACCTCACGATCAAAATCCTCCATAACGAGCTGACCGTCATGGTTCCCTGTGAGAACGCCGGCAAGGCCGGTCTGCGGCGCGTGATCGACGAGGAGGAAATCAAAAAGGTCACCGCCGTCCTCACCGACGACGTCTCCGAGATGCCGAAAAACTGGAACCGGCGCTTCAAGTACAACCGCGAGAAGATCAAGACCGGCGACGTTTTCGAGCTGGCCGAGGTCGTCCGCAATCTCGCTCTGCGGGAGATGGAAAAGGGTCTCTCCACGGGTGAGAAGCAGATGTACACCCGGGCGAAGAAGATCCTCGCGTCGGAGTTCATGTACGCGCTCGACAAGGACGAGGATGGCGCCGAGGAATACCTCGACGGGCTGTTGGAGGAGCGCTTCGCCGCCACCGCCTCCGCCTGAGGGCACCAAGCCGCAGGTCACCGCGGTCCTCGCGGCCGCCGGCTCCGGGGAGCGCCTCGGGGCCGGCGGCCCGAAGGCCTTCGTACCGCTGGCGGGGCGGCCGATGATCGCCTGGTCGCTCGATGCCTGCCTGGCCTGCGGGTCGGTCGCAGGGGTGGTCGTCGCCGTCCCGGCGGGGCATGAGCACGGGCTCGACGGCCTGGAAAGGGTCGAGACCGTGGCCGGGGGATCGACGCGGGCCGAGAGCGTCGCCAACGCCCTGGGCTCCGTGCGGACGGAGCTCGTCGCGATCCACGACGCGGCGCGCCCGCTCCTGACCGCAGAGCTCCTCGACTCGCTGATCGCGGCGCTAGCCGAGGCCCCCGAGGCCGATGCGGTCATCGCCGCAGCCCCGGTCAC
>DASZZB010000015.1:0-5137 GCA_035545115.1 Solirubrobacterales bacterium
CGATCATCGCGGTTGTGCTGGTGATCTCCGCGGTCCACCGCGAGAGCCCGTTGAAGCCGCTGAACCCGGTCACCAGCCGCATCCACATCGGCAGCGACAACGACGTGCCGCAGGCGACCCAGGCGGCGAAGAAGCTCGGGCCGACCGAATCGTCGCGCGCCGCGGCCGACGAAACGGCCGAAGCCGAAGCTCAGTCCACTCCTTGAGCGGGCGCTCGCCGCGTCGCGTCGCCGCTGCGGGGGCACTGGGCCTCGCCGTCGCGATCCCGCACGCGGGGCCGGCCCTGGCGCCGATCGTCCCGGCGGTCGGCCGGCGACTCCCGCTCGTCCTCCGCGACGAGGGCAACCCGGGCGCCGCCCTCACCTTCGACGACGGCCCGCACCCGCAGGGCACCCCGGCGGTGCTGGAGATCCTCCGCGAGGCCGATCAGCGGGCCACCTTCTTCCTCGCCGGCGAGCAGGTCGAGCGGCGCCCGGCGCTGGCGGCCGAGATCGTCGCCGCCGGTCACCGGGTCGAGCTGCACTGCCATCGCCATCGCAACCAGCTGCGGCTGACCCCGCGGGCGCTGCTCGACGACGCCGAGCGGGGGAGGGCGGCGATCGAGGAGGCGAGCGGCCAGGCGATCGTCGACTACCGACCGCCTTATGGGATCTTCAGCGGCGCCGGGCTGCGGGCGATCCGCTCACGCGGCTGGCGGCCGGTGCTGTGGTCGAAGTGGGGACGGGACTGGACGCGACGGGCGACCGCGGAGTCGATCGCCCGCAAGGCGACCGCGGGGATCCGCCCCGGCGACATCGTCCTCTTGCACGACGCGGACTTCTACAGCGCGCGGAACTCTTGGGAGCGCACCGCGTCGGCTCTGCCGAGGATCCTCGACGAGCTGGCGACACGAGGCCTGAAGTCGAGCGTGCTCCGCCGCTGAACCGGTGGGGCGATGGTCCACTCGTCGCAGCCGGCGAAGGCTTCGTCGAGCAACCGGGCCATCGTGCTCCGCGGCCGGTCCTGGTCGAAGATCTGCTTGGACATGGCTCTCCGTCCTGGATAGGGGTTTGATGAAGATTCACCCCCTCGTCGGACGAAAAAGTTGCAGTTTGCGGATTTTGCGAACAGTTGTTCGTGACGGCCGTCACGGTGACGGCGCAAAGTCGGCGATCGCCGCCGCGAGGCGGTCGGGCTGGTCGAGCGCTACGAAGGTCGCCGCGTCGGGGATCCGGACCAGCTTCGCGCCGCCGACTTCGGCGGCGAGCCGTTCGGCGTAGCCGATCGGGAAGAAGCGGTCGTCCGGCGCCCAGGCGAGGAGGAGGGGGAACCGGGAGCCGCGCAGGGCCGCCGCGGCGGCGAGCGTGTGGCGCTTGTCCATGCCGCGGGTGACCTTGGCGAGGTCGTGCCGCACCGCCTTGTCGGCGATGCCCGGCCGCGCCCAGGACTCGACCAGGCCGGCGGGCGGCTTGCGCTTCGCGAAGGGCCGGAAGGCGGCGCGGGTGACGGCCGGGACGCGGAAGGGGAGGGACAACAGCTCGACGCCGCCGGGCAGCTTGGCCAGCGGCGGCAGCGCCTTGAAGATCCCCGGCGGGAAGTTCTCGTGGGTGTCGCAGTTGGTGAGGACGAGGCGTCCCACCCGGGCCGGGCGGCGGGCGACCAGCACCTGGCACATCGCGCCGCCCGAGTCGTTGCCGACGAGGGTGACGTCGTCGAGGTCGAGGGCGGCGAGGAAGTCCTCGATGATCGTCGCGACCCCGGGCGGGGTGAGGTCGGCACCGGGATCCAGGGCGACGGTCTGGGCGCCGAGCGGCCAGTCGGGGGCGATGCAGCGGAAGCGGTCGGAGAGCGCCGCGACGACGCCGTCCCAGAGTCGCCCGTCGACCAGATAGCCGTGGACGAAGACGATCGCGGGCCCGGATCCCGCCTCCCGGTAGCGGATAGTTCCCTGCGGAATTCGAACCTCGCCCATGCTCATGAAGTGTCTGGCAACATACATACAACATGAATGAAAGTCAACAGCCCGACCGTCGCCCGCGCCGCACCCAGGGCCAGCGCGCCGAAGCGACCCGCAAGGCGTTGATCGCCGCCGGGCGCGAGCTGTTCGCCGCGCGTGGCTACGAGGCGGTCGGCGCGGAGGAGATCGTCCGTGCCGCCGGGCTCACGCGGGGGGCTCTCTACCACCACTTCCCGGCGGGCAAGCCGGGACTGCTCGAGGCCGCCTACGAACAGGTCGAGGCGGAGTCGACCGAGCGGGTCGCCCACGTCGTCCTCGATTCCGAGATGGACAGCCCGCTGGCGGCGATGAAGGCCGGCGTCGCCGCCTTCCTCGACGAGTGCGCCGAGCCCGGCTTCCAGCGGATCGCGCTCCACGACGCGCCGGCGGTGCTCGGCTGGGACCGCTGGCGCGAGATCTCCGCCACCAACGGCCTCGGCCTGATCGAAGCGAGCCTGGTCGCGGCGATCGAGGCGGGGGAGATCCGCCCGCTGCCGGTCAAGCCGACCGCCCACCTGCTGCTCGGGGCGCTCGACGAGGCGGCGATGCTGCTCGCCCGCTCCTCCGATCCGGCCGGTCGGGCCGAGGTCACCACCGTCCTGCTCGCCCTGATCGACAGCTTCGCCGCGCCGCTGCCGGGTTAGGGACGGCGCCCGGGCGTCTCGCAGGCAACCCGGTCAGGCTGTGGCCGCCTCCGAGACGCCCGGGACGGGTAGTTCGCGCGGGCTCCGTCATGGGTGAGGCGTCTGCGGGCGGGACGGGGCGTACGGCACAGAGATGCCACGTCTTTCCACGTCTTAACGGTCAGGAATCTGCACGGATAGTTATCGGGCTATAGGACCGGTTTCTATACGTGCAGTTTTCTGACCGTTCGAGATCCGCAACCATCCGTGACGGCCGCCGGCCTCGGCGCACCTTCCACCACGATCCCGCCGCTCGCCCGAACCTCGGTCGTCCATTGATCCTCGGCCATCTCGGCGGCGGCCACAGCCTGCCAGGGCTGCCGCCGAGATGGCCGCGTCCCTTCAGCGCCCCTTCCCAGCCATCGAGCGCCTCTCGAGTGACCCACTCCGAGCCCCCTTGCGCACTGCTCTAAACTCGTAGGCGTGAAAGCTTCGATCCACCCCGAATACACCCTCGCCAACGTGCACTGCTCGTGCGGCAACCAGTTCTACACGCGGTCGACCAAAGACGACCTGCACGTCGAGCTGTGCTCCGAGTGCCACCCGTTCTACACCGGCAAGCAGAAGCTGGTCGACACCGGCGGCCGCGTCGAGCGCTTCCAGCGCCGCGCCGCCAAACACCGGGCCGGCAGGCGGTAGCTACCGTGAGCCCGATCGCGGGCTCCGCACAACAGGCGCCACAAAGCACCCCCTCCGACGACGGCACCGGGGGGGATCCGCTGCGCATGCCCGACGGGGCGCTGGTCGCCAAGCGCGACGCGCCGGTCGGCGGTCAGGCGGTGCTGGAGGGGGTGATGATGCGCGGCGTCTCGACCTGGGCGGTCGCCGTGCGCACGCCCGAGGGCCAGATCGAGGTCGAGTCCGAACCGCTCACCCCGTGGGCGAAGCGCCACCATCTCTGGCGGGTGCCGATCATCCGCGGCGTCGTCGCCCTCGCCGAATCGATGAAGATCGGCTTCCGCGCCCTGGCGATCTCCGCCAACGCCCAGATCGAGGACGACGAGGACGGCGAGCCGGAAGAGATCGGCGGCTGGGTCTGGGGCCTCACGATCGCCTTCTCGCTGATCCTGGCAATCGGGCTCTTCTTCGTCGTGCCGGTCGGGGTGACCAGCCTGATCAAGGACCGGCTCGGCTCGCCCTTCCTCTTCTGGCTGGTCGAGGGCCTGCTCCGCACCGGCATCTTCATCGGCTACATCTGGGCGATCAGCCGGATGCCCGACCTGCGGCGGACCTTCGAGTACCACGGGGCCGAGCACAAGACGATCTCCTGCTACGAGGCCGAAGACGAGCTGACCCCGGAGCGGGCGAAGCTCTACTCGCGCCTGCACCCGCGCTGCGGCACCAGCTTCCTGCTGATCGTGATGGTGCTGGCGATCTTCATCTTCGCCCCGCTCGGGCTGCCCGCCTGGTACTGGCTGATGATCTCGCGGATCGTCGGCATCCCGGTGATCGCCGGGCTCTCCTACGAGGTGATCAAGTGGGCGGGCAAGAACCGCCGCAAAGCCTGGGTGCGGGCGGTGATGTGGCCGGGACTGATGCTGCAGAACCTGACCACGCGCGAGCCCGACCTGGACCAGCTGGCGGTGGCGATCGCCTCGCTGAACGCGGTCCTCTCGCGCGAGAAGCCCGAGGACCTGCACTCGGATCAGACGATCGAGATCGTCGCCTAGCCCTTCCCGCCTAAACTCGGTCGCATGATCGAGCAGTTGGTGGAACAGATTCGCGCCCGCTTCGCGGAGCTCGAGGCGCAGATGTCGGACCCCGAGGTGATCGCCGACCGGAAGCGCTACGCCGAGGTGGGGCGCGAGTACCGACAGCTGAAATCCGCTCGCGACGTGGCGGAGGAATACGTCACGCTCAAGGACGACCTCGAAGGGGCGCGCGAGCTGCTCGCCGAGGACGAGGACGAGGAGCTGCGCAAGCTGGTCGAGGAGGCGCCGGCGCGGCTGGAGGCGTTGGAAGAGGAGATCCGCCTGGCGATGGTCGAGCGCGACCCGAACGACGAGAAGAACGTGATCGTCGAGATCCGCGCCGGCACCGGCGGCGACGAGGCGGCGCTCTTCGCCGGCGACCTCTACAAGATGCTGACCCGCTACGCCGAGCTGCGCGGCTTCTCCACCGATGTCCTCTCGCAGTCCGCCTCCGAGGCGGGCGGCTTCAAGGAGGTCACCTTCGAAGTGCGCGGCGAGGGCGCCTACTCGGTCTTCAAGTTCGAGGGCGGCACGCACCGCGTCCAACGGGTGCCGGAGACCGAGAGCCAGGGCCGCATCCACACCTCGACCGCGACGATCGCGGTGCTGCCCGAGGCCGAGGAAGTCGACGTCCAGGTCGACCCGAACGACCTGCAGATCGACGTCTACCGCTCCTCCGGGCCGGGCGGCCAGTCGGTCAACACGACCGACTCGGCGGTGCGGATCACCCACAAACCGACCGGGATCGTCGTCTCGATGCAGGACGAGAAGTCCCAGCTGCAGAACCG
>DASZZB010000016.1:0-7082 GCA_035545115.1 Solirubrobacterales bacterium
GCGACGTTGGAGAGGATCTGCGTCTCGCCGCGGGTGAAGAGGGCCGAGCCGTGGACGCGCGGGGAGATGTCGACCTCGGTCTCGATCGGCCGGATCTCGTCCTGGGCGCGACCGTCGGGCCGCTTCTTGTCGACTGCGATCGCCTTGCGGATCGTTTCCTTCTCGATCGCGTCGAAGGCGCTGCCGACCTCGGCCTTGCGGGCCGCGACGGCGTCCTCGTCACCCGAGTCAGGCGCGTAGCGGGCGACGACGGCGGCCTTCACCTCGTCGATCGCCTCGTAGCGCTCGAGCTTGCCCTCGGTCGCGATCGCGTCGACCAGCGCCTGGCCATGCGAGGAGCGGATCTCGGCGAGGAGTCCCTCGTCGAGCTTCGGCTCCTCGTGGTCCTGCTTGGGCTTGCCCGCCTTCTGCTGCAGCTCCTCCATCGCGGCGGTCAGCTTCTTGATCTCGCCGTGGGCGATGTCGAGGGCGTCGAGGATCTCGGCCTCGGTGACGCCCTGGGCGCCCGCCTCGACCATCAGGATCGCCTCGTCGGTGCCGGCGACGATCAGGTCGAGCTCCAGCTCCTCGTGGGACTCCTCGGGTGGGTTGACGACGAAGTCGCCGTCGAGTTTGCCGATCCGCACCGCGCCGACGTGGGCGGCGACCGGGACCGGCGAGATCGCCAGCGCCGCGGAGGCACCGTTCATCGCCAGGATGTCGTAGGGATGGACCTGGTCGACCGAGAGCGGCATCGCGACCAGCTGGGTCTCGTAGTGCCAGCCCTTCGGGAAGAGCGGACGGATCGGCCGGTCGATCATGCGCGCGGTCAGCGTCGCCTTCTCGCCCGATTTGCCCTCGCGACGGAAGAACGAGCCGGGGATCTTGCCCGCGGCGTACATGCGCTCCTCGACGTCGACGGTGAGGGGAAGGAAGTCCACGTCGCGAAGCCCGCCGATCGTGGCGGTGTTGAGGACCATCGTGTCGCCACTGCGCACCACGACGGCGCCGCCCGCCTGCTTCGCGAGTTTGCCGGTCTCGAAGGAAATCGTGCTGTCGCCGACATCCGCCGTGACCCGGGTCACGTCAAACATGCTCATTCGTCTTTTTTACCTCCGGCCGTCCGGATGACGGCCATCGCTTTCACAGAACTCTCGTTCTCTTTCGCAGCAAAGAGTACAGCCCTGCACCTTGTAGGCGAAACTGGCCGGCCACGCCGCGCAGCTGTTCCTTATGCCGGAATGCTGGGGATAAGGAACAGCTGACGGGAGGATGGCTAGGCCTGGAGGGCCTGGCGGACGACGTCGGGGCCGGGGAACTCGCCCGGGCTGGGCGACTCGTAGGTCCAGGCGACCACCCCGTCCTCGTCGAGGAGGACGAGGGTGCGGTTGGCGATCCCGGCGCCGTCGATGTAGGAGCCGAAGGCCCTGGCGGCGGCGCCCTTGGGCTCGAAGTCGGAGAGCAGCACGGTGTCGATGCCGAGCTTCTCCTGGAAGGCCTTGTGGGCGTAGGGGCTGTCGACGCTGAGGCCGACCAGCTCGATGCCCGCCGCGGCGAGCTCGCCCTTGACACCCTCCTGGTAGAGGGAGAGCTGATCCGAGCAGACCGGGCTGAAGTCGAGCGGGTAGAAGGCGATCAGGACCTTGCGGCCTTTGAAGTCGGCGAGCGTGACCTCTTCCCCGTCCTGGTCTTTGACGGTGAAGTCGGGGGCCGCGTCGCCGACCGCGATCATCGCCGTCCTATCGACGCAGGCCGAGCTCGGCGACCAAGGCGCGATAACGCTCCAGGTCGGTGCGCTCGAGGTAGCGGAGCATCCGTCGACGCTTGCCGACCAGCATCAGCAGGCCGCGCCGCGAGTGGTGGTCCTTGGCGTGGCTACGGAGATGGTCGGTGAGTTCGTTGATCCGCTCGGTCAGCAGCGCGACCTGGACCTCGGCCGAGCCGGTGTCGCCGTCGCCGCGGCCGTACTTGCCGATCAGCTCGCTCTTTTTCTCCTTGGTAAGGCTCATCTCGTAAAAGCGCCGCGCCCTCAGGGGCCGCGGCTCGCAGCAAGGTAGCACAGCGGGAAGGGTTCCTAGCGTTGCGGGGAGGCCCATCGGGAGGGCTCAGAACGTGACCCGTGGGGATTGCTCGCGGCGCTCCATCCTTTTCTTCAGCTTAAAAAGGGACAGGACGTGGTCGAGGCACGCCCGAGCCGCGGCTCCGAATCGGGGCGACGGCTCGAAGGCCGGTGGCATGCCCCTCCGAATGAAGCTACGGGCCAAGACTCGAGCCCTTGCGGCCAATCCAGCTGCGCGACGGCTTCAGGCGGAGGGGCATGCCACCGGCCTCCTCACAACCCCCGTCCCTACCCCCCTCGCGCCGCCGCCTCCGTGAAATCCGCGCAGATCCGCCGCGCATCCTCCACATCCCTCCGCATCTGCTCCACCAACTCACCGACATCCTCGAACGCCACCTCCGCCCGCAGGCGCTCGACGAAGGCGACCCGCAGGGTCTGGCCGTAGAGGTCGCCGGAGAAGTCGATCAGGTGGCTCTCGATCAGGACGCCCAGGTCGCTGTCGAAGGTCGGGCGGGTGCCGACGTTGACCGCCGCCGGGTGGCCGTTGACGAAGGCCGCGTAGACGCCCTCCCCCGGGGTGACGAGGCGGCCGTCGGGCACCAGGTTGGCGGTCGGGAAGCCGAGGTCGCGGCCGCGCCGGTCGCCGCCCACCACCTCCCCCTCGACCATGTAGGGGACGCCGAGACAGCGGCGCGCGCCGACCATGTCAGCGGCTTCGATCTGCCTGCGGATCCGCGACGAGGAGACGACGGCGCCGTCGACCTCGATCATCTTCTGGACCCGGGTCTCGAACTCGGGGTGGGCGGCCAACATCGCCGGGCTGCCCTTCGCCTTGGCCCCGAAATGGAAGTTCTCGCCGACCGAGACGCGGCGCGCGCCGAGCTTCTCGACCAAGGCGTACTCGATGAACTCCTCCGCGGTGCGGTGCGAGAAGTCCTCGTCGAAGTGGATCACGACCAGCTCCTCGACCCCGAGGCCCTCGATCACGTCGCGCCTCACCTCGAGCGAGAGGATGAGCTTCGGCGCCACCTCCGGTTTCAGCACCTCGAGCGGATGAGGCTCGAAGGTGAGGACGGTGTCGGAGCCCTCGATCACCGCCCGATGACCGAGGTGGACCCCGTCGAAGGTGCCGATCGCGACGTCGCGGGCCCGCGGCTCGGCCTGGTCGAGGGGCGTGACCTTGATCGACATCAGCGCGCCGCCATTCTCACCGAAGCGCCCCGCCGACGGCGGGCACCAGCTCCGCCACCTCGGTGATCGCCACCTCGCGCCCGGCGTCCTCGACCCGGAACGGCCCGACCGCGATCCGGCGCAGGTCCGAGCAGTAGGCGTCGCCGAGCGTCTCGATCAGGGTCCGCACGTAGGTCCCGGCGCTGCACTCGATCTCGTAATGGGCGAGGCCGTCGCCGCTCGCGAGCAGCTCCGCGCGGTGCACCTCGACGTCGCGCTCCGGCGTCGTCACCGTCTCGCCGCGGTGGGCCTTCTTGTAGAGCCGCTCGCCGCCGACCCGCACCGCCGAGGTCATCGGCACCCGCTGGCGCACCGTCCCGGTCGGCAGCTGGAGCGAGCCGGGGACGATCCCGGTCTCGGTCAGCTCGCCGTCCGGATCGCCGGTCGAGGAGGTCCAGCCGAGCCGCGCCGTCGCCAGGTAGGTCTTCGGCAGCCCGACCAGGAAGCGCTGCAGCCGCGTCGCCCCGTCCAGCAGCACCAGCAAGAGGCCGGTCGCGAACGGGTCGAGGGTGCCGGCGTGCCCGACCTTGACGCGGCGCTCGCGGCGCACCGCGGCGACGATGTCGTGCGAGGTCTTCCCGGCCGGCTTGTCGAGGAGGAGGACCGCCCCGGCGGCATCGGCGGCGGGCATCGCGGGCGCTCAGCTGCCGAGCTGGGCGTCGACCTCGCCGCAGATGAACTCGACCAGGGCCGGGAGATCGTCGTCGGTCGAGAAGCCGGCGGCGCGCTTGTGGCCGCCGCCGTCCTGCTTGCGGGCGATCGCCGAGACGTCGACGTCGCCCTCGCTCGAGCGCAGGCTCACCTTGCGCGCGGCGCGGCCGCGATTGCCGAGGTCGCGGATCACGGCGGCGACCTTGACCCCGTCGATCGAGCGCAGGTGGTCGATCACCCCCTCGGTCATCTCCTCGCCGGCTCCGGTGGCGGCGTAGTCGGCGGCCGAGATGTAGCTGATCGCGAGGCGGTCGTCGCAGTGCCGTTCGACTCCATCCAGCGCCCGCGCCACCAGCCGCAGCTTCTCGATCGGCACGTGCTCGTAGAGGCGCCGGTAGGTGTCGTCGACGTCGACGCCGGCCTCGATCAGCTCCGCCGCGACCCGGTGGGTGTGGCCGCTGGTGTTCTCGTACATGAATTTGCCGGTGTCGGTGATCAGCCCGACGTAGAGGGGTATCGCCATCTCGGCGTCGATCGGCACCCCGAGCCGACAGGCGATGTCGTAGACGATCTCGGCCGTGCAGGAGGCGCTCGGCAGGACCAGGTCGACGTCGCCGAAGCGGGTGTTGTCGTGATGGTGGTCAATGTTCAGCTTGCGCTTGCCGCCCTCGATCAGGAACTCGACCGGCATGCGGTCGATGTTGCCGCAGTCGAGGAAGACGACGACGCGGTCGGCCAGGTCGGCGGGAGCCTCGTGGAAGACCTCCTCCAGGGGCAGGAACCGGTACTCGATCGGCAGCGGGAACTCCTTCGCGGCGAGGAACATCACCGAGTCCTTGCCGAGCTTGCGCAGCAGGCGGTGCATGCCGAGCAACGAGCCGAGGGCGTCTCCGTCGGGGCCCTCGTGCGCGGTCAGCAGGAAGCGGTCGTGGGCGCGCAGCTCGGCGACCATCCGCTCGACGTCGTTCGATTCCTCGGTCTCCTCGAGCAGCCGGGAGATCCGCACACCCTTCTCGATCGTGTCGTCGTAATGGAAGGTCAAGGTCGGGGTCCGCTTCATCCTCGTCTCGGCGGCGATCCGCGACTGGATGACGCCGTGGGACGAACGCAGGGCATCCAGCGTAGCGTCGCGCTCCGTCGAGTCGCCGAGAACGCTGACGAAAACCCTGGCCGAGCGCAGGTCGGGGCTGGTCTCGACGCCGGTCACGGTCACGAATCCGAGCCGCGGATCGGCGAGCTCACCGGACACGACCCCGCCGACGACCTCGCGGAGCACCTCGTTGACGCGCCGCATGCGAGCGCCGGCCATCAGCGCCTACTCGAGGGTCTGCTCGACCTGTTTGGTCTGGAAGAACTCGAGCACGTCGCCCTCTTTGACGTCGGCGAAGCCGTCGAGCACGATGCCGCACTCCTGGCCTTCCTCGACCTCGGCGACGTTGTCTTTGAAGCGACGCAGCGAGGCGAGCTTGCCGGTCCAGACGACGGTGCCTTCGCGCAGGAGGCGCACGCTGGCGGTGCGCACGGCTTTGCCCTCCGCCACCTGACAGCCGGCGATCCGCCCCACTTTCGAGGCTTTGAAGGTCTCTTTGACAACCGCCTCGCCGACAGTCTCCTCGACCTCGACTGCCTCCAGCAGGCCCTCCATCGCGTTGCGGAGGTCTTCGGTGATCTTGTAGATGACCGAGTAGGTGCGGATGTCGACGCCCTCACGGGCGGCGGCGCGGCGGGCGTCGGCCAGCGGCCGCACGTTGAAGCCGATGATGATCGCCTCCGAGGCCGAGGCCAGCATCACGTCGGACTCGTTGATGCCGCCGGTCTGCGAGTGGATGATGTTGATCGCGACCCGCTCCTGCGGCACTTTCGCCAGCTCGTCCTGGAGCGCCTCCAGGGAGCCCGCGACGTCGGCCTTGAGGACGATGTCGAGCTCCTTGATGTCGCCTGCCTGGGCGCGGGCGAAGACCTCGTCGAGGCTGACTTTGCGGGCGTTGCGGCGGGCGAGCGCCTCGCGCTGGAGGCGGTCGGCCCGCTCCTGCGCCTGGCGGCGCGCTTCGCGGTCGTTCTCCACCGTCTGCACGAACTCGCCGGCGTCGGCGACCCCGTCGAAGCCGAGCACCTCGACCGGCATCCCCGGCACCGCCGCCTCGACCACCTCGCCGCGGAAGTCGTGCATGGCACGGACCCGGCCCCACTGCGGTCCGGCGACCAGCGAGTCGCCGACCCGCAGCGTGCCGCGCTGGACCAGCACGGTGACGACCGGTCCCCGGCCGGGGTCGAGCTGGGACTCGATCACGTTGCCGGAGGCGGGCGCGTCGGGGTTGGCCGAGAGCTCCTCCAGCTCGGTGACCAGGAGGATGTTCTCGAGCAGGTCGTCGAGGCCCTGGTGGGTCTTCGCCGAGACCTCGCAGAAGAGCGTGTCGCCGCCCCATTCCTCCGGGGTGATGTTCTCCTGCGCGAGCTCGGTGCGGACCCGTTCGGGATTGGCGCCCTCTTTGTCGATCTTGTTGACCGCGATCAGCATCGGCACGTCGGCGGCGCGGGCGTGGTCGATCGCCTCTTTGGTCTGCGGCATGACGCCGTCGTCGGCGGCGACCACCACGACCACGACGTCGGTGACCTTGGCGCCGCGGGCGCGCATCGCGGTGAAGGCGGCGTGGCCCGGCGTGTCGAGGAAGGTGATCGTCCTGTCCTCGTGGTGGACCTGGTAGGCGCCGATGTGCTGGGTGATGCCGCCGGCCTCGCCCGCGGCGACCTCGGTCTCGCGGATCGCGTCGAGCAGCGAGGTCTTGCCGTGGTCGACGTGTCCCATGATCGTGACCACCGGCGGGCGGTCGACCAGGTCCTCCTCGGCGTCGGCGAATTCCGGTTCCTCGGGCTCCTCGTCGGCGGCGCGGACGATCTCGATCTTGCGGTCGTACTCGTCGGCGATCGCCCGGATCGTCTCGTCGGTGAGCGTCTGGGTGAGGGTCGCCATCTCGCCCATCATCATCAGTTTTTTGATCACCTCGGCCGGGGCGAGGCCGAGCGCCTCGCCGAGCTCACGGACCGTGGCGCCGGAGTTGACCTTGGTCGCCTCGGGCTCGGCGGGCGTGGCCGGCGTCGACGGCGGCTCCTCCAGCAGCGGCCTGCGGCGACGACCGCCGCGGCGGCGCGGCGGTCGTTGGGG
>DASZZB010000017.1:0-3598 GCA_035545115.1 Solirubrobacterales bacterium
CGATATGCAATCTGATTCCTGCGCGCCATAGGCGCGCAGCATCATCGGGAGGCGCGACCGAAGGTCGCCCGACTCAATTCCGCCGGGGCGGGATCGGCCGGGCCGCCGACGCGACGCTCTGAGCGAGCCCGTCGGGGCTCCCCTCATCCCTCGGCGATCCGCAGGAACGTCTCGGCGCGCTGTTTGTCTTTGACCGCCCGCGCCCACTCGGCGGAGCCGGACTCGGACTCCGAGAGGCGGCGTTCGGCGTCGGAGAGCTCTTCTTTCAGCGCGCCGGCGTCGAGATCCTCGGGCGGGACGGCTTCCTCGACCAGGACCCGGGCGGTGTTGGCGAAGACCTGCAGCCAGCCGTGCGACTGCGCCCACTGCTTGGTCTCCGAGTCGGAGACGTGGAGGCGCAGCGTGGTCGGCTGCAGGGCGCCGAGCACGGGGGCGTGGTTGGCGAGGATGCCGACTTCGCCGACCTCGGTGCGGGTCGAGAGCTGGCGCACTTCGCCGCTGAAGACCTCCCCCTCCGGGGTGAGGACCTCGACGTCCAGCATGTGCTCCTCGGCCACGTCGCTCCTCAGGCTTTCGCGGCGGCGTTCTCGGTGACCTGGTCGATGCCGCCCTGCATGTAGAAGGCGCCCTCGGAGAGGTCGTCGTGCTCGCCGTCGAGGATCTCGCGGAAGCCGCGCACGGTCTCGGAGACCGGCACGTACTCGCCGGAGCGGCCGGTGAACTGTTCGGCGACGAAGAACGGCTGCGAGAGGAAGCGCTCGATCTTGCGGGCGCGAGACACCGTCTGGCGGTCCTCGTCGGAGAGCTCGTCGATGCCGAGGATGGCGATGATGTCCTGCAGCTCTTTGTAGCGCTGCAGCACCTCCTGGACCTCGGTCGCGGTGCGGTAGTGCTCCTCGCCGACGACGTCGGGCTTGAGGATCGTCGAGGTCGAGTCGAGCGGGTCGACCGCGGGGTAGATCCCTTTCTCGGAGATCGCCCGCGAGAGCGCGGTGGTCGCGTTCAAGTGGGCGAACACCGAGGCCGGGGCCGGGTCGGTGTAGTCGTCGGCGGGGACGTAGACGGCCTGGATCGAGGTGACCGAGCCGCGGTCGGTCGAGGTGATCCGCTCCTGCAGGCCACCCATCTCGGTCTCCAGCGTCGGCTGATAGCCGACCGCCGAGGGCATGCGCCCGAGCAGCGCCGAGACCTCGGAGCCCGCCTGGACGAAGCGGAAGATGTTGTCGATGAAGAGCAGCACGTCCTGGCCGCCCTGCTCGCGGTAGTACTCGGCCATCGTCAGGCCGGAGAGGGCGACGCGCAGGCGCGCGCCGGGCGGCTCGTTCATCTGGCCGAAGACGAGCATCGTTTTGTCGATCACGCCGCTTTCTTTCATCTCGAGCCAGAGGTCGTTGCCCTCGCGCGAGCGCTCGCCGACGCCGACGAAGGCGGACAGCCCCTCGTGCTCCTCGGCGATGTTGCGGATCAGCTCCTGGATCAGCACGGTCTTGCCGACCCCGGCGCCGCCGAACAGCCCGACCTTGCCGCCTTTGGCGTAGGGCGCAAGCAGGTCGATGACCTTGATCCCGGTCTCGAGGATCTCCTGGGTCGGGGTCAGGTCGGAGGCCTTCGGCGCGGGACGGTGGATCGGCCAGCGCTCGGTGTCGGCGGGGACGTCGTCGCCGTTGTCGATCGGATCGCCGAGCAGGTTGAAGATCCGGCCCAGGGTCACGTCGCCGACCGGCACCGTGATCGGGCCACCGGTGTCGACCACTTTGTCGCCGCGCTGCACGCCGTCGGTGGCGTCCATCGCGACCGCGCGGAGGCGATCGTCGCCGAGATGCTGCTGGACCTCGCAGACCAGTTCGGTGTTGTCGCCCTCGTCGTTGCCGCGGCTCTCGATCACGATCGCCGAGTAGATCTCCGGCAGCCCATCGGGAAAGACCGCATCGACCACCACTCCGGTGACCTGCTCGACGCTGCCGATGTTCTGCCCTGCTCCGTTGCCGTTGCCGTTCTCAGCCAATTTGATCTGGGTCCTTTTCCTGGTCTTCGAAATTTGGTGGGTGGACTAGCTCAGCGCCTCGGCGCCGCCGACGACCTCGAGGATCTCCTGGGTGATCTGCGCCTGCCGGGCCCGGTTCATCTCCAGGGTCAGTTCGTCGTTGATCGATTCCGCGTTCTCGGCCGCGTTGCGCATCGCGGTCATCCGCGCGCCGAGCTCCGAGGCGGAGGACTCGAGCAGCGCCCGGTAGACCGAGATCGTCACGTACTCGGGGATCAGACGACCGAGCAGCTCCTCCGGGTCGGGCTCGTAGAACCACTCGGAGCGGCCCTGCGGCTCGTCGGCGGTGTCCTCGGTCGTCGCCTCTTCCTCCTCCTCGGCCCCCTCGCCGACCACCTCGGCCTGCTGTAGCGGCAGCAGGGTCTGGCGCCAGACGTACTGGGTGAGCGGCGAGACGAAGCGGTTGTAGATCATCTCGACCCGGTCGACCTCCTCGTCGACGTAGCGGGCGGTCAGCTCCTCGCCGATCTGGCGGGCGTCGGAGAAGGCCGGTCGGTCGGTGAAGCCGGTGTATTCCCCCGCCAGCTCCTGCTTGCGGAAGGTCAGCGCCGAGACGCCCTTGCGGCCGACGACCGAGAAGACCGGCTCGGCCCCCTCCTCGCGGACGCGGGCGGCGGAGCGCAGGCCCTCGCGGATGATGTTCGAGTTGAAGGCGCCCGCCAGACCGCGGTCGCCGGTGACGAGGACGATGCCGACCTTCTGCACGTTCTCGCGCTCGGCGAGGACCGGGACGCGGGGGATGCCGCCCGCCTGGGCGGAGGCGATCCGGGTCAGTTTGCGCATCCCCTCGGCATAGGGACGCAGGTCTTCGATCCGCTGTTCGGAGCGGCGCAGGCGCGCCGCCGCGACCATCTCCATCGCCCGCGTGATCTTCTGGATGTTCTTGATCGACGCGATGCGACCTTTGACTTCTTTGAGCGTGGCCATGAGTGTGCTCCGACTGCGGCGGTACTAGGACGCCGCGGTCGCCTCCGCGGTGTCGTCCTGCGTCTCGGTCTCCGAGGCGTCGGAGTCCGGCTGCTTCTCGTCTTTGGCCGGCTTCTCGGCGGCGCTGCCGCCGAGCTCGCCGGCCTCGACCGGCTCGCCGTTCTCGTCGAAGTCCGGCCCGAAGTCGTCGACGAAGGAGCCGATCGCCTTGCCGAGCGCCTCCTCGTCCTCGTCGGAGAGCTTGCCGCTCTCTTCGATCCGGTCGAGCAGCGCTTTCTCCTCGGAGTGCAGGCGCACCCGCAGGTCACCGAGGAACTCGCCGACGCGCTCGACCTTGATCCGGTCGAGGTAGCCGCCGGTGCCGGCGTAGATCGAGGCGACCTGGTCGGCGACGGCGAGCGGCTCGCGCTCTTTCTGTTTGAGCAGCTCGACCAGCCGTTGGCCGCGGGTCAGCGCTTTCTGCGTCTCCGGATCGAGCTCCGACCCGAACTGGGCGAAGGCCTCGAGGTCGCGGTACTGGGAGAGGTCGAGGCGCAGTTTTCCGGCGACCTTCTTCATCGCCTTGGTCTGCGCGTTGCCGCCCACCCGGGAGACCGAGATGCCGACGTTGATCGCCGGCCGCACGCC
>DASZZB010000018.1:0-9875 GCA_035545115.1 Solirubrobacterales bacterium
GCCGGGGCCGCCACGACCGCCCGGGCCGCGGCCACCGCCGGGTCCACGGCCGCCGCCGGGCCCGCGTCCGCCGCGGTCACGATCGCCCCGGCCGCCGCGACCCGAGTCGCGATCGCGACCGCCGCCGCGGCTGGGCGGAGCCTCGTCGGGGTTGATGATGTCGGAGCGGAAGCCCTCGGGCATCACCTCGCCCTTGTTGATCCAGCATTTGACGCCGATCCGGCCGGTCGTCGTACGGGCCTCGAAGAAGCCGTAGTCGATGTCTGCCCGCAGCGTGTGGAGCGGCACGCGGCCGTCCGAGTAGCTTTCGGTCCGCGCCATCTCGGCGCCGCCGAGGCGGCCGGAGACCTGGACCTTCACGCCTTTGGCGCCGGAGCGCATCGCCGAGGTGAGGGCGCGTTTCATCGCCCGCCGGAAGGCGACCCGGTTCTGCAGCTGCTCGGCGATCGACTGGGCGACCAGTTTGGCGTCGAGCTCGGGGCGTTTGACCTCGCGGATGTTCACTTTCACCGGGCTGCCGGTGAGCTTGTGCAGCTCTTTGCGCAGCGCGTCGACTTCGGAGCCCGATTTGCCGATCACGATGCCGGGCCGGGCGGTGTGGATGTCGACGGCGACCTCGCCGCGGCGCTCGATCGTGATGCTCGAGAGGCCCGCGTGCGAAAGCTTGTTTTCGATGTGGTCGCGGATCGCCAGGTCTTCCTGGAGGACGTCGGCGAAGTTTTTCTCCTCGAACCAGTTCGACTTCCAGTCGTGGATGTAGCCGACGCGGAAACCCTCGGGGTGGATCTTCTGTCCCATGCTCTTTCTCGTTCCTAGTCTTCGACCGGGGTCAGCGCCACGGCGATGTGGCTGGTTCGCTTGTTGATCGGGGTCGCCCGGCCGAGTGCCCGGGGGCGGTAGCGGCGCAGGGTCGGCCCTTCGTCGACCGTGATCGAGGCGATCCGCATCTCGTCGCCGACCAGGTCGTGGTTGTTCTCGGCGTTCGCCGCCGCCGAGTCGATCAGCTTGTGGATGTCGCGGGCGGCGCCACGGGGCGAGAAGGCGAGCAGCGCCCGCGCCTGCTCGATGTGCAGGCCGCGGACCTGGTCGGCGACCAGGCGCGCCTTGCGCGGGGCGACGCGGACATAGCGGGCACGAGCCCGGACGACCGGCAGCTCCTCCGGCTTCCGCGGCGCGCGTTTCGCCGGTTTCTCGTCGGCTTTGGCAGCTTTTTTGGCCCGGCGGCGCGGTTTTTTCTCTTTCGCGGGTTTCTCGTCTTTGCCTTTGGCCTCTTTTTTGTCGGCTTTCGGCTCTTTTTTCGCGCTCTCTTTTTTCGCCGGTTTCGCGTCTTTTTTCTCGGCCGCGTCTTTTTTGGCAGCTTTCGGTTTCGACTCTTTTTTGGCAGGCGCTTTCTTGGCCGGTTTCTCGGCTTTGGCCTCGGCGGCTTTCTCCTCTTTCGGAGCCGCCACTTTTTTCTCTTTTTTATCTTTCTCGTCTGCCATCGGTCGGTCCAGCGTCCTGCTCAGTCGCGCCCTCCGTGCGAGCGGAAGGTCCGGGTCGGCGCGAACTCGCCCAGCTTGTGACCGACCATCGACTCCGAGATGAAGACCGGCACGTGTTTTTTGCCGTCGTGCACGGCGATCGTGTGGCCGACCATCTCGGGGAAGATCGTCGAGGTCCGCGACCAGGTTTTGGTCATCTGTTTTTTGCCGGCCTCGTTCATCGCGTTGATCCGCGCCATCAGGCGCTCTTCGACCCACGGGCCCTTTTTGGTCGAACGACCCATCAGCGACCGCCCTTCTTCTTGCCGCGACGACGGCCGCGGACGATGTAACGGTCGGACTGCTTGCCCTTCTTGCGGGTGCGGTAACCGAGCGTCGGCTTGCCCCACGGGGTGACCGGATGGCCGCCCGGGGTGTGGTGGGCCTCGCCGCCGCCGTGCGGGTGATCGACCGGGTTCATCGCCACCCCGCGGCTCTGCGGACGCTTGCCCTTGTGGCGGCTGCGACCGGCCTTGCCGACCTTGAGGTTCTGGTGCTCGGCGTTGGAGAGCACTCCGATCGAGCCGCGGCACTCGGCGCGGACCATCCGCATCTCGGTGCTCGGCAGGCGCAGGGTGACCATCTCCCCCTCCTTGGCGACCAGCTGGATCGCGGTGCCGGCGGAGCGGCCGAGCTTGCCGCCCTGGCCGGGGATCAGCTCGACGTTGTGGACGATCGTGCCGGTCGGCATCTGGCCGAGCGCCATCGCGTGGCCCGGTTTGATGTCGGCCTCGGGGCCCGACTTGACCGAGTCCCCCACTTTCAGTGCCGCCGGGGCGAGGATGTAGTCCTTGTGCCCGTCGGCGTAGTGGAGCAGGGCGATGTAGCACGACCGGTTGGGGTCGTACTCGATCGTCGCGACCTTGGCGGGAACGCCGTCCTTCAGGCGCTTGAAGTCGATCTTGCGGTAGCGCCGCTTGGCGCCGCCGCCGCGGTGGCGGGCGGTGACCCGCCCGTTGACGTTGCGGCCACCTGACTTTTTCAGGCCTTCGGTCAGCTTCCGTTCCGGCTCTGACGCGGTCACCTGCTCGCGCAGGGGGTAGGTCGCGAAGCGGCGTCCCGGGCTGGTCGGTTTGGTTTTGCGGTTCGGCATCTCAGCTCACTCCCTAGGCGGTCTGTCCGCCTTCGAACAACTCGATCCGCTCGCCCGGCGCGAGCTGCACGACGGCCTTCTTCCAGGCGCGGGTGCGCCCTTTGGTGAGGCCGCGGCGCTTCGGCTTCGACCGCACCTTGGCGGTGCGGACGGCGGCGACGTCGACGCCGAAGACCTCTTCGACCGCCTGGGCGATCTGGGTCTTGTGGGCGCGGTCGTCGACCCGGAAGGTGTACTTGCCCTCGGCGATCAGCGCGTAGCTCTTCTCCGAGATCACCGGGCGGACGAGGATCGTGCGGGCGTCCATCAGGCCGCCACCTCCTTCTTCCCGCTGCCGGCGAGGCGCTCTTCGAGCGTCGCCAGCGCCGTTTCGGAGATGACGATCGCGGCGGCGCCGATCACGTCGGCGACGCCGGCGGCGCCGACCTCGAGCACGGTGGTGCGGGGGATGTTGCGGAAGCTCTTCATCGCGCCGGTCTCCTCGGCGGTGAGGATGACGAGGGTCGGGCTCTTGGCGCCCCATCTGGCCAGCGCCTGGGCGGCCGATTTCGTCGAGGGCGTCTCGAACCCGGACGCGTCGAGCACGGCGACCGAATCGCGCTCGGCGTGGACCGAGAGCGCCGAGCGCATCGCCCGGCGGCGGGCTTTGCGGTTGACCTTGACCGTGTAGTGGCGCGGCTTCGGGCCGAAGGCGACGCCGCCGCCAAAGCGGTTCGGCACGCCGAGCGAGCCGGCCCGGGCGCGGCCCGTCCCCTTCTGCCGCCAGGCCTTGGCGGTGGTGAAGGCGACCTCGCCGCGGGTCAGGGTGGAGGCGGTGCCGCGACGTCGCGAGGCGAGGTCGGCGCGCGCCGCCTCGTAGACCAGCGACCGGTGGAACGGCTCCGCGAAGACCTCTTTCGGAAGATCGGCTTTGGTCGACTTGCCGAGCACGGTGGCTTTAGACATCGCTCCGCACCTCGACGATCGAGTTCTTGGCGCCGGGGACGGAGCCTTTGATCAGCAGCAGGTTGCGCTCGGCGTCGATCTGGGCGACTTCGAGGCCCCGCTGGGTGCGGCGCTTGTTGCCCATCTGGCCCGGCATCCGCATCCCTTTGAAGACGCGGGCGGGGAAGGCGCTGGCGCCGATCGAGCCCGGGGCGCGGACGTTGTGGGAGCCATGGGTGACCGGGCCGCGGCTGAAGTTGTGGCGCTTGATGCCGCCCTGGAAGCCCTTGCCGATCGTGATCCCGGCGACCTTCACCTTCTGGCCCGCCTCGAAGCCCTCGACCGTGACGTCGTCCCCGATCTTCGGGCCCTCCTCGGCGCCGAGGTCCTCGTCGCGGAACTCGACCAGGTGGCGGAGCGGCGGGGCGCCGGCCTTTTTCAGGTGGCCTTCCTCGGGCTTCGAGAGCTTGCCCTGCTTGACCTCGCCGAAGGCGAGCTGGACGGCGGCGTAGCCGTCGCGCTCGGCGTCGCGGACCGCGGTCACCTTGCAGGGGCCGGCTTCGATCACGGTGACGGGCACGACCGTGCCGTCCTCCTGGAAGACCTGGGTCATGCCGAGCTTCTTGCCGAGGATCGCCGCCATCGTCACTCCCTAGAGGCGGATCTCGATGTCGACGCCGGCGGGCAGCGAGTCGAGGCGCTGCAGCGAGTCGACCGTTTTCGGCGAGGGCTGCAGGATGTCGATCAGGCGCTTGTGGGTGCGGATCTCGAAGTGCTCGCGCGAGTCCTTGTCCTTGAACGGGGAGCGGATCACGCAGTAGACGTTTTTCTCGGTGGGCAGGGGCACGGGACCGGACACCGTGGCGCCGGTGCGCTCGGCCGTCTCGACGATCTCGCGGGCGGCGCGATCGATCGCCTCGTGGTCGTAGGCCTTCAGCCTGATTCGGATTTTCTGTGCCGCTATGGCTGCCACTTGGTTCTTTCTTCTCGTCTCGGTCTTGAGGCGCAAAGAGGGCGGGGCCCCTTGCTATTGGGGCGCCGCCCCGGTCGTATGTCTTTGCGGTTGTCCGCCCCGGAGGGCGGTCGGGGCGGGCGTCACGGCCCCGCCCCTGGTGCTGCAAGGAGTCGCTACTCGATGACCTCGGAGACGACGCCCGAGCCGACGGTGCGGCCACCCTCGCGGATGGCGAACCGCAGGCCCTGATCCATGGCGATCGGCTGGATCAGCTCGATCGTCATCTCGACGTTGTCGCCCGGCATCACCATCTCCGTCCCCTCGGGGAGGTTGGCGATCCCGGTCACGTCGGTGGTGCGGAAATAGAACTGGGGCCGGTAGCCGGAGAAGAACGGGGTGTGGCGACCACCCTCCTCCTTCTTCAGGCAGTAGACCTCGGCTTTGAACTTGGTGTGCGGGGTGATCGAACCCGGTTTGCAGAGAACCTGGCCACGCTCGATCTCCTCGCGCTTGGTGCCGCGGAGCAGCGCGCCGATGTTGTCGCCCGCCTGGCCCTGGTCGAGGATCTTGCGGAACATCTCGACGCCGGTGACGGTGGTTTTGCTCGTCTCCGGGTGGATGCCGACGATTTCGACCTCGTCACCGGTGTTGACGATGCCCTGCTCGACGCGCCCGGTGGCGACGGTGCCGCGACCGGTGATCGAGAAGATGTCCTCGATCGGCATCAGGAAGGGCTTGTCGAGCTCGCGGGTCGGCTCCGGAATGTAGGAGTCGAGCGCCGCGGCCAGCTCGAAGACCGCTTTCTGGGCCTCTTCGTCGCCTTCCAGCGCCTTCAGCGCCGAGCCCTTGATGATCGGCGTCTCTTCGCCGGGGAAGTCGTACTCGTTGAGCAGGTCCTTGACCTCCTCTTCGACGAGCTCGACGAGTTCGTCGTCGTCGACCATGTCGATTTTGTTGAGGAAGACGACCACGTACGGCACGTTGACCTGACGGGCGAGCAGGATGTGCTCACGGGTCTGCGGCATGACGCCGTCGGCGGCGGACACGACCAGGATCGCGCCGTCCATCTGGGCGGCGCCGGTGATCATGTTCTTGACGTAGTCGGCGTGGCCCGGGCAGTCGACGTGGGCGTAGTGCCGGTTGTCGGTCTCGTACTCGACGTGGGAGGTCGCGATCGTGATGCCGCGTTCCTTCTCCTCGGGAGCGTTGTCGATCTCCTCGAACGACTGCGCCTCGGCACCGCCCACGGTCGAGAGGGTCTTGGTGATCGCGGCCGTCAGCGTCGTCTTGCCATGGTCGATGTGACCGATGGTGCCGACGTTCACATGCGGCTTATCGCGCTCGAATTTCTCCTTTGCCATCTCTTTCCGTTTCGCCTTTCGAAGGTCGTGTTTCTGTCTGGTTTAAGTGCTTGAGTTGCTTGAGCGATGCCTGGCAGGGATTTTTTCCCTGCCTGCGGGCGAACCTGGGAAATATAGCCAGGTTGCGCCTCCGGCAGCGGTCCGCCTGTCCGGCGGCCCGTCGATCGCCGTCGTTTGTCCTATGCAGCCGTACCCGCCGGCTCCCCGGAGCGGGTCTCGACGATTTCTTCCGCGATGTTCGAGGGGACCTCCTCGTACATCTCGAACTGCATCGTGTACGTGGCGCGGCCCTGGGTCGAGGATCGCAGATCGGTGGCGTAACCGAACATTTCGCCGAGCGGCACGAAGGCCTGGACGGCGAGCGCGTTGCCGCGCTGATCCTGGCCCTGGACTTTGCCGCGCCGCCGCGATAGGTCGCCGATCACATCGCCGAGGAAGTCCTCGGGGGTCACCACCTCGACCGCCATCACGGGCTCGAGCAGGACCGGGTTCGCCTTGCGGGCCGCCTCCTGGATCGCCATCGAGCCGGCGATTTTGAACGCCATCTCCGAGGAGTCGACATCGTGGTAGGAGCCGTCGACGAGTTCGGCCTTGACGTCGACCATCGGGTAGCCGGCCTTGACGCCGTTCTCCAGCGCCTCCTCCATCCCCTGTTCGGCGGGACCGATGTATTCGCCGGGGATGACGCCGCCGCGGATCTTGTTCTCGAAGACGAAGCCCTCGCCGGGCGCCGGCTCGAGGTTGATGACGACGTGGCCGAACTGGCCGCGACCGCCGGTCTGGCGGACGAAGCGGGCGACGACTTTCTCGACCCGCTTGCGGATCGTCTCGCGGTAGGCGACCTGCGGTTTGCCGACGTTCGCCTCGACTTTGAACTCGCGCAGCATCCGGTCGACGATCACCTCGAGGTGGAGCTCGCCCATCCCGTGGATCAGGGTCTGGCCGGTTTCCTCGTCGGTTTCGATCCGGAAGGTCGGATCCTCCTCGCCGAGCCGCTGCAGGGCGTTGCCCATCTTCTCCTGGTCGGCTTTGGTCTTCGGCTCGATCGCCACCGCGATCACGGTCTCCGGGAATTCGATCGACTCCAGCGCGATCGGTGCGTCGGGCGCCGCCAGGGTGTCACCGGTCGCGGTTTCCTTGAGGCCGACGCCCGCGCAGATGTCACCCGCGTAGCACTCCTCGATCTCCTCACGGGAGTTCGCGTGCATCATCAGCAGGCGACCGATCCGCTCGGTGCGGCCGGTTTTGACGTTCAGCACGCGCCCACCGGCCTGCAACTTGCCGGAGTAGACGCGGAAGTAGGTGAGCTTGCCGACGTAGGGGTCGGACATGATCTTGAAGGCGAGTGCCGCGAACGGCCCGCTGTCGTCGGCCGGGCGGGACGCCTCGTGGGGCTCGGACTCGCCTTTGGCGGCGGGCTCCTCGCCGCTCACCGGTGGCACCTCGAGCGGCGACGGCAGCAGCTCGACGACCGCGTCGAGCAGCGGCTGCACGCCCTTGTTCTTGAACGAGGAGCCGGCCAGGATCGGGGTGATCTTGGTCGCCAGCGTCGCCTGGTGGATCGCCTCCTTCAGCTTGTCGACCGCGATGTCCTCTTCGCCGAGGAACGCCTCCATGATCTCTTCGTCGAAGTCGGCGGCGGCTTCGACCAGCGCGGCGCGGTATTCCTCGGCTTTGTCGGCGAGGTCGGCGGGGATCTCCTCGACCTCGAACTCGGTGCCGAGCTCGTCCTTCCAGACCAGCGCCTTCATCTGCACCAGGTCGACGATGCCGAGGAAATCGCCCTCGGCGCCGATCGGCAGCTGGATCGGCACCGGGTTGGCGCCGAGCCGGTCCTTCATCGTCTCGACCGCGTTGTAGAAGTCGGCGCCGGTGCGGTCCATCTTGTTGATGTAGGCGAAGCGCGGCACGCCGTACTTGTCGGCCTGGCGCCAGACCGTCTCCGACTGCGGCTCGACCCCGGCGACGGCGTCGAAGACGGCGACGGCGCCGTCGAGCACCCGCAGGCTGCGCTCGACCTCGACCGTGAAGTCGACGTGGCCGGGCGTGTCGATGATGTTGATCCGGTGGCCCTTCCACTCGCAGGCGGTCGCCGCCGAGGTGATCGTGATCCCGCGCTCCTGCTCCTGCTCCATCCAGTCCATGACCGCGGCGCCCTCGTGCACCTCGCCGATTTTGTGGGTGCGGCCGGTGTAGTAGAGGATGCGCTCGGTGGTCGTCGTCTTGCCGGCGTCGATGTGCGCCATGATCCCGATGTTCCGGGTCTTCTCGAGGGGAAAGCTGCGTGCCATGGTTCCGTTCGGTGGGGTTGAAGTCTTTGGTTTCGGTGCGGCTGCGGTCGTGCGTGTCCTGCGGGGTCGCTCAGCGTGAAACGGCGACGAGCCGGCGCTGCTCGGGATCGGCGCAAAAAAAAGGCCCCAGCGGGCCCGGCAAAGCGAACAGCGGCAAAACGGCCTGAGCGAGGCGCGATGATAGCAGCGCTCCGAGCTCGCGTCATGGTGCTCAGCGGGCGGGTCGACCGGGTGGCCAACCGGGCCCTGGAGCGCGCCTACCCGGTGTTGCGGCGGGCCTGGCGGGTCGCCCCGCCGGCGCTGCTCGCGGCGGCGACCCTCCTCTGGCGCGGGCTGCGGCCGCTGCTGCGCCTCCTCTTCCTGGCACTGTCCTTCGCCGAGGCGGCGCTGCGCGCGGGCGGCCGGGCGGCGGTGCGGGTCACCACCGCGGCGGCCGCGGTGCTGACGCCGCGGCGCGCGATCGGTCTGGTGATCGTCGCCACCGGCGCGCTCCTCGTCGTCTCCCAGTTCCTCGACTACCACGGGGTGCAGATCGGTGGCCCCGGCTACGTCGGCCTGGCCGCGGTGACGAAACCGCCCACGATCGACCTGAAGACAGCGGGCCAGGCCCACTCCTACGTCCTCGTCCCGGTCGGCGCGATCGCGGTGCTGCTGGGGCTGGCGATGGTCAGGCGCGGCGGTCGCGCGGGTCGGCGCGCCGCGCTCGGCGCGATCGTCGCCGGCGCCGGGTCGCTGGCGGTGATCCTGCTCGTCGACCTGCCGTCCGGGCTCGACGTCGGCGCCCAGTCCTCGCGTTTCGCGGGCGCCGCGGCGGTGCTGGAAAAGGGCTTCGCGGCGGAGCTGGCGGCGGCCGGCGGGATGGTCTTGGGCGGCGTGCTCTACTATGCGCGGCCGTGCCTAATACGAATCAGCTCGTCAGGAAGGGCCGCAAGCGCCCGAAGAAGAAGACCACGACGCCGGGCCTCAAGTCGGGCCAAGGTCGCAAGAAGCGCGTAGCCGCCCCGCAGCGGCGCGGCGTCTGCACCCGCGTCGCCACGGTCACCCCGAAGAAGCCGAACTCGGCGCTGCGCAAGATCGCCCGTGTCCGGCTGACCAACGGGATGGAGGTCACCACCTACATCCCGGGCGAGGGTCACAATCTGCAGGAGCACTCCGTCGTCCTGATCCGCGGTGGTCGCGTCAAGGACCTGCCGGGCGTCCGCTACAAGGTCGTCCGCGGCACGCTCGACGCCGCCGGCGTCTCCGACCGCAAGCAGGCCCGCTCCCGCTACGGCGTGAAAGCAAGCTGAGCCGATGCCGCGCCGCTCCGCCGCCACGATCCGGCCGGTCGATCCCGACGCCCGGCACCGCAACCGGCTCGTCCAGCAGCTGATCAACAAGGTGATGACCGACGGCAAGAAGAGCCTTGCCGAGCGGATCGTCTACGACAGCCTGGCGATCGTCGGCGAGCGCACCGGGGACGACCCGGTCGAGACGCTCGAAGCCGCGGTCAAACAACTGACCCCGGTGCTCGAGGTCCGTTCCCGCCGGGTCGGCGGCGCGACCTACCAGGTCCCGGTCGAGGTGCCGGCGCGGCGCGCCCGCACCCTCGCCGTCCGCTGGCTCGTCCAGTACGCCCGCGCCCGCCGCGAGTACTCGATGGCCGAGCGGCTCGCCGGCGAGATCCTCGACGCCAACCAGCAGCAGGGCAGCGCCTGGAAGCGCAAGGACGACATCTACCGCATGGCGCAG
>DASZZB010000019.1:0-13919 GCA_035545115.1 Solirubrobacterales bacterium
GACGACCCCTTCGACCGTCGCGCCGTCCATGCCGACTTCGCGCGCCGCGGCGAAGGCGTCGTCGAGGTTCGGGCCGATCGTCGCCGTCGTCCCGGCCTGGGCGAGCGTGTGGCAGACCCCGCAGTCCTTGGTGAAGAGGACGCGCCCGCGCGCGATGTCGGGGGTGGTCGTGCCGCAGCCGGAGATCACGACGACGGTCGCGACCAAGGCCACGAGGGGGGCGAGCAGGCGAATGGGCTTGGGGAGGTTCTGCATACTGCCGAGGCGCCGGGGAGTCTATATGTCGAGGCACCCGACACGGCGTTTGCCGGCCGTCGCCGAAGGGGTACATTTGCACCGATCCGCACTATCGGGAAGGCTCGTCCACAAGGAGGCAGCGATGCAGGTGAGGGATGGCATGTCGGAGGTCTCGGTGACGGTGGGGCCGTCGCACACGCTGCGTCAGGCGGCCGTGGCGATGGTCGAGCGCAACGTCGGCGCCGCGCTGGTGATCGACGACGAGGCGCCGACCCCCGGGATCGTCACCGAGCGCGATCTGCTGCTCTCGATCGGCGCGGGCGAGGATCCCGATGCCGAGCCGGTCGCCGGCCACATGACCGAGTCGGTGATCGCCGCCGCCCCCGACTGGAGCCTCGAGCACGCCGCCGCGGAGATGTCGCGGCGCAGCGTCCGCCACCTGGTCGTCTTCGAGGCGGGCGAGGTGGTCGGCGTCCTCTCGATGCGCGACATCGTCCGCTGCTGGACGTCGGAAGGCGCGACGAGCGAATTTGCGCTGCCCAAACAGGGCTGAGGCTCGCCGGGGGCGGCCTGGGAGAGGCGTCTCAGGGTCGCGGAGCTGCGCCCGGTGCCCTGGTCTCGAGCTGGATCTGCTCGACCGGCAGCGTGGTTGAACGCGTCTGTTGGCGCCGGGGCAGATGGAAGTAGTTGCGCACCGAGCCGCGGACGATGGCCCGGAAGCCGAAGAGCAGGACGATGATCCCGATGTAGGACCAGATGAAGGCGGAGAAGACGAAGCCGTTGGCGTAGATCCCGCCGACGGCGCCGATCGCCCCCAGCGCGAAGAAGGCGGGTCCCCAGGAGGGACGCGGCAGCTGGATCGTCTCGCCGGCCGGCGGGACCTGTCGATGCTCGCTCATCAGTGCGCGATCCAGAGCAGGGCGACGATGAAGCAGAGGGCGAAGACCACCGCCGAGAAGCCGCCGGCGACCAGGCCGGCGGTCATGTTCCTGCGTGCGGTCTCGCGATCCACAGCCGGATTTCTATCAGTCCGGGCGGGCGCAAGGGCTCGTCCCGGTGCGGTCGGGGGATGTGAGGCCCGGGCGTCTCGGAGGCGACCCGGGCAGGCTGTGGCCGCCTCCGAGACGCCCGGGACGGGGCTGCGCGGCTCCGTCACAGGCTGAGGCGTCTGGCGGGCCGAGGGACGGAGCGTACGGCACAGGGGTACCTACGTCTTCAACGGTCAGGAAACTGCACGTATAGAAACTCGTCCCATACACGGATAACTATACGTGCAGTTTCCTGACCGTTCGAGAACCGCGACGATCGTGTCCCTTGACCGTCCCGCCACCCCGTCCACTTCGACGGCCCGCCGGGACGCCCCCGTCCGCCGGGACGCCCCCGTCCCTTTCCGGGCCGGCCCTACGCGTGGGCGGCGACGGCCATCGAGACGAACAGCAGCGCCAGGTAGGCGAGCGAGAAGAGGTAGGTGCGGAGCGCCCAGCGGCGGTCCTTGGTCCTCAGCAGCATGTAGGAGAAGCCGATGAAGACGGCGCCGAGGAGCATCGAGGGGACCAGGTAGGCGACGCCGAGCCCGCCGGCGCAGAAGGGCAGCTGCGTGACCGCGTAGAGGAGGACGGTGTAGAGCATGATCTGGCGCCGCGTCTCGTCCTCGCCGGCGACCACCGGCAGCATCGGGACCCGGGCCGCGGCGTAGTCGTCCTTCATCAGCAGCGAGAGGGCCCAGAAGTGCGGCGGGGTCCAGAAGAAGACGATCGCGAAGAGGTAGAAGGCCATGCCGCTGAGGCCGCCCGTGACCGCCGCCCAGGCGACCAGCGGCGGCACCGCGCCCGCGGCGCCGCCGATCACGATGTTCTGCGGGGTCGAGCGCTTCAGCCAGAGCGTGTAGACGAAGACGTAGCCGAACAGGCCGGAGAGCGAGAGCGCTGCGGCAAGGACGTTCACCTGGGTCGCCAGCAGCAGGAAGGAGGAGGCGCCGAGCAGGCTGCCGAAGGCGATCGCGGCGGTGGGGGAGACCCGGCCCGAGGCGACCGGCCGGTCGGCGGTCCGCTTCATCGTGCGGTCGATGTCGCGATCGACGGCGTGGTTGATCGCGCCCGCGCCGCCCGCCGAGAGGGCGCCGCCGAGGCAGGTGAGGAGGATCAGGCGCAGCGACGGGTCGCCCGCCACGTACATCGTCGTCACCGTGGTCAGCAGCAGCAGCGACTGGACCGTCGGCTTGGTCAGCGTCAGGTAGTCGCGGGCGACGGTGAGCGCGGCCGGGCGGGGCGCCGCTCCGGCCGTCGTGGCGCCGGATTGCATAGGGCTCAGGCTACCGGCTGGGACTCACGGGCCGCGCGCTCCTCGGCCTCGTGGGCGCGGCGGGCGATCGCCGCGCGGATGTCCCGCAGCGGGCGGTCGCTGGTGACGTCGGGCCGGACGTCGAAGTTGTGCGGCGGCGGCGGCGAGATGGTGAACCACTCGAGCGTGTCGCCGCCCCACGGATCATGGCCGGCGCGGGCGCCGCCCTTGACGCTCGCCACCGCGTTGACCAAGACGAGGACGACGCCGACGAAGAGGATCAGCACCCCGATCGAGGCGAGCAGGTTGAGGAAGTTGACGCCGGTGTGGTCGAAGAACTTGTAGGCGTCGACGACCTGGCCGTCATCCCAGCCCGCCAGCGCCATCGGCACGAAGGCGACCAGCGTGCCGATCGCCAGCGTCCAGAAGGAGATCCGCCCGAGCTGCTCGCCCATCGTGCGGCCGGTGATCTTCGGGAACCAGTGGTGGAGCGCCGCGAAGCCGCCGAAGACGGCGCCGCCGATCAGCGCGAAGTGCGTGGCGGCGGTCGAATCGGTGGTGTTTTTGAGGTACCAGGCGGCGCCGACCAGCGACTGCTGCAGCTCCGCCGCGAGGCCGAGCGAGATCACCGCGAGCGCCCCGACCGCGAACAGCAGCGGCGCCCGCATCCACAGCGCCCCGTCTTTCAGGGTGGCGATCAGGTTGAAGAAGATGAGCCCGATCGGGACGATCAGGGCGAGCGACATCAGCATGCCGAAGTACTTCCAGCCGAGCCCGATCGGCGCCGTGTACATGTTCTGCATGTAGGCCAGCGTGCCGATCACCGCGACCGCGGCGATCGAGCCCATCACCGCGCCGCGGTTGAAGATCGGGTTGCGGGAGAAGACCGAGAAGATTTCGGCGACCGCGGCGAAGGCGAAGATCAGCACCAGCATGTAGGCGCCCGAGTAGAAGATCCAGGTGAAGTGCTGCCAGAGGATCGGCGCCCCGCCGCCACCGTCGGCGAAGAAGGTGCCGCCGTAATTGCGGTCGATCATCAGCATCGTGAAGGCGGCAAGCAGGATCGGGCCGATGAAGAGCATCAGCCAGGAGCCGACCGCGGCGGTCCAGGCGAAGATCGGGGCGCGCCGCCAGGCCATCCCCGGTGCCCGGTCGACCCGCAGCGTGGTCGCGAGGTCGATCGCGATCAGGACGAAGCCGAGCGTCGCGAAGCCGCAGGCGGTGAGCCAGGCGTCGACCCCGTTGTTGCTCAGGAAGGCGAGCTCGGAGAGCGGCGGCAGCGGGTTGACGCCGGCCTCCGACGGGGTCCAGAGGAAGCCCGCGTAGAGCACGACCGCACCGGCCACCCAGAGCGCCCCGCCGATCTGCGAGAGGCGCGGCAGCGCGGTGCCGCGGGCGCCGACCTGCAGCGGCGCCACGTAGAGGAAGAGGCCGATCACCAGCGGCAGGGCGAAGAAGAAGATCGAGGTGGCGCCGTAGAGCGAGAGGATGCGGTTGAAGGTGTACGGCTCCATGAAGGTGTTCTCGGGGATCGCCAGCTGCAGCCGCATCAGCAGCAGCTCGAGCGCGGCGATGAAGAGGAAGCCGCCGGAGCCGACCATGAGGATCTTGGCGACGTCCTTGTGGTCGGCGCTGGTGGCCATCTGGAACCAGCCGACCCGTCCACGGGACGGGAGGCCGTCGACGGCGATCTCGGGGCGGGGGGTCTCGTTCATTCTTCCTCCGCTTCGTTCCCTTCGCCGATCGGCTGTTCGTTTTCTTCGGCCGGCCCTTCCTTCTCGACTTCGCCTTCTTCGCCGCCTTCGGCCGCTTCTTCTTCCTGCAGTTTTTCGGTCTCGATCTTCTCCGCGTCTTCCTGACCGCTCCTGATGCCCTTCTGCTGTTCGACGATGAATTCTTCGTAGCGCTGCGGGCTGACCACTTCGACCATGGTCCGCATCGGCGCGTAGGCCTGGCCCGAGAGGGTCGCCGCCTGGCCCGAGAATTCGCCTTCGGAGTCGGCGCGGAAGATGACGTGGACGTCCTTGCCCGGGACCGCGTCGACCTTCGGCGCCAGGTCGGGGACGCTCCAGGTGTGGACGACGTCGGTCGATTCGAGCTTCATTTCGATCTCGGTGTCGACCGGGATCACCAGCTTCCAGTAGCTGAAGGCGCCGTTCGGGTAGTCGTAGCGCCACAGCCACTGCTGGCCGGTCGCCTTGATCACCAGCGGCTCGCCCTTCAGCGAGGCGAGGCCCGCGGCGGTGGTCTTCGGCGTCGAGAGCGCGTTGCCGGTGAAGATGACCGCCAGCACGAAGAGCACGAGAGCGAAGCCCGCGAGGGCGCCCGCGACGCGGAATTGGAGCCGCGGGGCGCCCGCCGTGGCGTTCGCGGTGCGGCCGCGCCCGCCGCGGAAACGGCGGACCGCGCCGAACAGGCCGAGGTTGATCATGACGACGACGATCAGGGCGGCGAAGAAGCCGATCCAAATGAGCGTGTTTATCTGGCCGGTGCCAGGCGAGTGCGGCGTCAAGGCGCGGCCATTCTAATCACGGCGAGCGGCGCGGATGCGGTCCGCCCGGCCGTCGCCGACCTGGAGGCGGGCTCTTATACTCGCCGACCCTATGAGGAGGCGTCCGCGGCCATCCCGTGCACTCGGCCTGGCCGTCCGGGCGGGCGCCATCGCCACGGTCGGCACCGCGATCGCCCTTCCGCTGGTGCGAAGGCGCCTCCGCGTCCCCGGTCCGGTGACCCTCGCGGTGAGCGCCGCGGGCCCGCTCGCCGTCGCCGTGCTCTCGCCCCGCACCCCCAGGCGCGACGTCGCCCTCTTCGCGATGCAGATGTGGGCGTTCACCATCGTCCACGAGATGCCCTTCGACGACCCCGAGCGCCTGCGCCGCCGCCTCTACACCCGCTACCCGATCGAGATCGACTCGCGGATCGGGCTCGGCCGCCTGCCCGGGGCGCGGTTGCAGACCTGGCTCGCGGGCCGGCGCGGCACCGCCGCGCTCGACCGCTTCCTCACCATCGCCCACTGGCTCTGGTTCTTCGAGCCCTACACGGTCCTCGCCTGGATCCTCGTCCGCCACCCGGAGCGCTTCCCCCGCGCCGCCCGCCAGATGGCGGCGGTCTTCGACGTCGGCGCCGTCGGCTACTGGGCCGCGCCGACCGCGCCGCCCTGGTGGGCGTCCGAGGAGGGGCTGACCGAGGAGCCGGTGCGGCGGATCATGGTCGAGGTGGGCGAACCGCTCTGGGGGCGGGCCTGGGGCCGCCTCTACGCGGCGCTCGGCGGCAACCCCTGGGCGGCGATGCCCTCGCTCCACTTCGCCACCTCGGTCGCCGCCGCCGTCTCGCTCTCCGAAGCGAGCCCCGAGGAGGGGGCGGTCGGCTGGGGCTACGCCCTGACCCTCGGCTTCGGCCTCGTCTACCTCGGCGAGCATTACGTCACCGACCTGCTCGCCGGCGCCGGGCTGGTGGCCGCGGTGCGCGGCGCCGATCCGGTCTTCGCGCCGACGGTCGGACGGGTCAGCGCCGTGGTCCGGCGCCTCGAGCGGATCGCCGGCGGGCGCCCTCGGTAGCGTCTCCGCTGAAGTGCCGGACGACGCAAGGTCAGAGAGAGGGACCGGCGGTACGGGGCTGACCGAACTGCCGATCTTCACCACGAGGCGGCTGCTGCAGACGGCCGTCGTGGTGGTCGTCCTGCTGATCGGCATCTACTTCCTCTTCCCGAAGCTGGTCGGGCTCGGCGATGCGGTCGGCAGGCTCGGCGACGCCGAGCCGGTCTGGATCGCCATCGCCGTCGCCTTCAGCATCGCCTCCTACGCCACCTACATCGCCCTCTTCAAGGCGGTGGTCGGCGGTGACGCCCTGAAGCTGACCTGGGGCGAGACCTACGAGATCAACATGGCGGGCGTGGCGGCGACGCTGCTCTTCTCGGCGGGCGGCGCGGGCGGCGTGGCGCTCACCTGGTGGGCGCTCAAAAAAGCCGGGATGCGGCGCCGCGACGTCGCCCGCCGGATGGTCGCCTTCATCAGCCTCCACTACGCCTTCTATCCGCTGGCGCTGATCGTCTTCGGCCTGCTGCTGCGGACCGGGGTCCTCAACGGCGAGAACTCGGTCGAGCTGACGATCATCCCGGCCGCCGTCGCCGGCGTCCTCATCGCGCTCGGCGTCTTGATCACGCTGATCCCCGCCGACGTCGAAGCGAAGCTGATGCCGCACGCCCACGGCGAGCACACCCGCAGCTTCGTCGAATGGGCCTCGCGGGTGCCGGAGACGCTGGGGGAGGGCTTCCGCTTCGCGCTCTCCCTCTTCACCCATCCGCGCAAGGGGGGCCTCGCGGTGCTCGGCGCGGCGGGCTTCTGGGCGACCAGCATCGGCGTCCTCTGGGCGTCCTTCCACTCGCTCGGCATCCACGTCCCGCTCGCCGTCGTCGTCCAGGGCTTCTTCCTCGGCATGGTCGCCAACCTCTTCCCGCTGGCGCCCGCCGGGGTGGGGGCGGTGGACGCCGGGATGATCGGCGCCTTCGTCCTCTTCGGCCTGCCCGAGGAGACCGTCTTCCCGGCGATCCTGATCTTCCGGCTGGTCTCCTTCTGGATGCCGATCCCGCCCGGGGTCGTCGCCTTCTTCCAACTGCGCAACACTGTCCATCGCTGGGAAGAGGAGGGCTTGCCGATCGAGCGTGGCGGCAGTACTATAAAAAGTAAAGTATTGGACGAGGAATCGAACTTCGTAACCTAGATCGGGTGCCAGAGATGAGCGAGAGCAGCGACGTCGTCAACCAGAGCAAAGTCGAGAACGTGATCATCGTCGGCGGCGGCCCCGCCGGCTACACGGCGGCCCTCTACACCGCCCGCGCCAACCTCGGGCCGCTCGTCTTCGAGGGCTTCCAGTGGGGCGGCCAGCTGCAGAACACGACCGACGTCGAGAACTATCCCGGCTATCCCGAGGGGATCATGGGCCCGGAGATGATGAGCCAGTTCCGCGCCCAGGCGGAGCGCTTCGGCACCCGCTTCGTCACCGACGACGTCGACCGGGTCGAGCTCTCCGACGGCGGCGTGCAGAGGGTCTTCCTCGGCGACGAGGAGCACCGCGCGAAGGCGGTGATCCTGGCGATGGGGGCGGAGCCGAAACGGCTCGGGATCCCTGGCGAGATGGAGCTCGCGGGCCGCGGCGTCTCCACCTGCGGCGTGTGCGACGGGGCCTTCTTCAAAGGCCACCGGGTGCTGGTGATCGGCGGCGGCGACTCGGCGATGGAGGACTCGATCTTCATCTCCAAGTTCGCCGACGAGCTGACCATCGTCACCCGCCGCGACGAGTTCCGCGCCTCGAAGATCATGCGCGACAGGGCGCTGGCGATCGAGAACATCGACACGCTGAAGCCCTACCTGCCGCTCGAGTTCCGCGCCGGCGACGACGGCAAGCTGGCCGCCGTCCGCTTCCGCCACGCCGAGACCGGGGAGGAGAAGGACGTCGAGGCGACCGGCGCCTTCGTCGCGATCGGCCACGTGCCGCGCTCGGAGGTCGTCAAGGGCCAGGTCGACACCGACGAGGACGGCTACATCGTCACCGAGCCGGGCTCGACCCGCACCAACCTGGGAGGCGTCTTCGCGGTCGGCGACGTCGTCGACCACACCTACCGCCAGGCGGTCACCGCGGCGGGCACCGGCTGCATGGGGGCGCTCGACGCGGAGCGCTACCTGCGCGACTCGGCGCCGCCGGTCGAGGCCCACTGGTTCCCCGGCGGCGAGCCCGCCGAGATGGCCGAGCCGACCCACTAGGTTCGCCGGCATGCCCGCCGAGTGCAGCCACCTGGACTCCATCCGGTACCTGGGGCCGCCCGAGGAGGTCGCGGGTTGTGAGGAGTGCCTGCGGCTGGGGATGAGCTGGGTCCACCTGCGGATGTGCCAGACCTGCGGCCACATCGGCTGCTGCGACAACTCGCAGGGCAAGCACGCGACCGCGCACTTCCGCTCGGTCGGGCACCCGATCATCCGCTCCGCCCAGCCGGGCGAGGACTGGAGCTGGTGCTACGTCGACGAGGTGATGCTGCGCCTCACCGACTGAGGTCGGCTCAGACCAGGTAGCCGCACTCGCGCGCGGCGGCGTGCAGCTCGTCGCGGAACCCGGGGTCGGCGATGTCGATCAGCCGGCGGGTCCGCTCGGCGATCGAGCTGCCGCGCAGCTCGGCGACCCCCCACTCGGTGACGACGTGGTCGACGGTGTTCTTGAAGGTGGTGACGGCGGCGCCCGGGTGGAGGCGGGGCACGATCCGCGAGGCCGAGCCGCCGGCCGCCGTCGAGTGCAGGACGATGAACGCCTGGCCGCCCTCGGAGAGGACGGCGCCGCGGGCGAAGTCGGGCTGGCCGCCGGAGGAGGACCAGTAGTCGGAACCGAGGCTCTCGGAGGCGCACTGACCGAGGAAGTCGACCTCGATCGTCGCGTTGATCGCGTTGAAGTGGGGCTCCTGGGCGACCAGCTTCGGGTCGTTGGTCTGGTCGACCGGCCAGAACTCGACCCCGGGGTTCTCGGCGACGAACTCGTAGAGCCGGGCCGAGCCCCCGGCCGAGGTGGTGATCGCCTTGTTGCGGTGGGTGCGCTTGCGCGAGCCGGTGGCGACGCCGGATTCGATCAGGTCGACGAAGCCGGTCCCGAGCAGCTCGGTGTGGATGCCCAGCTCGCGGTGGTCGCCGAGCAGGCCGAGCACGAGGTCGGGGATCGCGCCGATCCCGGCCTGGATCGTCGCCCCGTCGGGGATCCGCTCGGCGACCAGCTCGGCGATCTTGCGGTCCTCCGCCCGCGGCTCGCGACCGGGCAGCTCGACCAGCGGGTAGTCGGCCTCGCACCAGCCGAGGATCTGGCTGACGTGGACCTGGTTCTCGCCGTAGGTGCGCGGCATCTGCGCGTTGACCTCGAGGAAGAAGGGCAGCTCGCCGATCATCGCCGCCGAGTACTCGGAGTTGGTGCCGAGGCTGAACCAGCCGTGCTCGTCGGGCGGCGAGACGGCGACGATCACCAGCGGCTCGACCGTGGTGCGGCGCATCAGCGCCGGCACCTCGCTGAAGTTGTTCGGCACCAGGTCGCACTCGCCGCGGTGGAAGGCGTCTTTGTCGTGCGGCGAGAGGAACCAGGAGACGTGCCGGACGCCGGGGACCTCGCCGCCGAAGTGACGACGGTCGCGGAAGGGCAGCATCTGGTGCAGGCGCACCTCCTCGGTCAGGTCGGCCGCACCCGCCTCGATCGCGTCGACGATCGTCTTCGGTTCACCGTTCGCGGCCCCGACGATCACGTCGCCGCCGACCGCGATGTGGCCGAGGACATCCTCGGCCGGGCGCCGCTTTCCCCGCAATTGGTCGACGATCGCCGCCGTCGTCGCCCCTAACGCTCGACCATCGGCGTCATCGCGTTGATCCCGGTCGCCTCGCGGCCGATGATCAGTTTCTGGATCTGCGAGGTGCCCTCGTACAGGGTGGTCACGCGGGCGTCGCGCAGGTAGCGCTCGACCGGGTAGTCGTCGACGTAGCCGGAGCCGCCGTGGACCTGGATCGCCAGGTTGGCGCATTCGACCGCCGACTCGGTGGCGAAGACCTTGGCGACCGAGGTCTCGGTCGTGTTCGGCTTGCCTTCGTCCTTCAGCATCCCGGCGCGGAGGACGAGCATCCGGCTCGCGTCCCGCTTCAGGATCATGTCGGCGATCATCTCCTGGACCAGCTGGAAGCGGGCCAGCGGCACGCCGAACTGCTGGCGCTCCTTGGCGTAGGTGACCGAGGCCTCGACGCAGCCGTCGCAGATCCCGACGCAGCCGGCGGCGACGCTGTAGCGACCCGCGGCGAGCGCGGTCATCGCCACCTTGAAGCCGTCGCCGACCTCGCCGAGCAGGGCGTCGTCGCCGACCTCGACCGCGTCGAGCGAGAGCTCGGCGGTGTCGGAGGAGCGCAGGCCGAGCTTGCCGTGGATCTCGGCGCTGGTGAAGCCGGCGGAGTCGGTGGGGACGATGAAGGCGGCGAGGCCCTTGTGCTTCTTCTCCGGGTCGGTCTGGGCGAAGATCAGGGCGAACTCGGCGACGCTGCCGAGCGAGATCCACATCTTCTGGCCGCTGATCGACCAGCCGCCGTCGGTCTTCGTCGCCCGGGTGCGCAGGTTGGCCGCGTCGGAGCCGGTGTCGGGCTCGGTCAGCCCGAAGCAGCCGAGCGCCTCGCCCGAGCAGAGCCGCGGCAGCCAGCGCTGCTTCTGCTCCTCGGTGCCGAATTTCTCCAGCGGCGTGGAGACCAGCGAGGTGACCACCGAGACGATGGTGCGGGCCGAGGAGTCGGCGCGGCCGATCGCCTCGACGATCAGCCCGTAGCCGATGTAGTCAAGGCTGCGGCCGCCGTAGGCTTCGTTCACGGTTGCCCCGAGATAGCCGACCTCGCCGAGCTTGCGGGCCAGCTCGCGGTCGAAGCGTTCGGCGCGGTCGTTATCGCGGACCCGCGGCAGGATCTCGCGCTCGGCGAACTCGCGCGCCGCTTCGGAGATCAGCTTCTGCTCGTCGCTCAGGTTGAAGTCCATGTCCTGCCTTTCGGTGCGATGTCTCAGGTCTGTGCGGCGCCCAGCTCGCGGTCGCGCGCCGCGGCGAAGACCTCCTGCGCCTCGCGGGTGCGGGGGCCGGGGGCCGCGGGGAGGGCGACGCCGTCGATCGCGGCGACCGCCTGGACCTCGCGCGTGGTCGAGGCGAGGAAGGCCTCCTCGGCTCCCTTCACCTCCTCCAGGGTCCAGGTGCCCTCCTCGATCCCGGGAATGGCCTTGAGCAGGCGGTCGCGGGTGATCGAGGCGAGGACGCCCTCGCCGAGCGCGGTGGTGCGGAGGGCACCGTCGGCCACCCAGAAGATCGAGGAGGTCGGCGGCTCCAGCACGACGCCGTCGGGGCGGACCAGGAGCGCCTCCTCGGCGCCCTTTTCCTTGGCCAGCCGCGTCGCCTGCATGTTGGCGCCGTAGGAGAGCGACTTGACGCCGTCGAGGATCACCGTCGGCTGGTAGGTGACCGAGGCGATCCTGATCGTCTCGCCGTGGGCGGGGACGTTCTCGGTGGCGGCGATGCGACGCCCGCCGCGGGTGACGATCAGCCGCAGCTGGCCGTCGATCGGCCCGGCGGCGTCGAGCAGCGCGGCGATCTCGGCGCCCAGCGCCGCGCGGTCGAACTCGAGCCGCAGCGCGGCGGCGGAGCGTTCGAGCCGCGCCAGGTGGTCGTCGAGCGCGAAGGGCCGGCCGTCGTAGATGCGGATCACCTCGAAGGCGCCGTCGCCACGGTAGAGGCCGTCGTCCTTGAGGCCGATGGTCGCCTCCGCGGTCGGCCCGATCCCCCCGTCGACGCTGGCCATCTCGGTGAAGCCGGTCGTCATGGCGGCGAGGCTACCTGACCCCGGGCCGGACCGGGCGTATGCTGGAACGGTGCTGGCTCTCCTGGGGACGGTCGGTGTGCTGCTCTTCATCGTCGGCGTCATCGTCGTCGTCGGCCACCTCTACCCGGGCGACGACGCCGACCTCATCGACTGGTTCCCGACCCGCTCCCCGGCGGTCGAGGTCCAGAACGAGATCGACGACGTCCGCCAGATGCTGGAGGCGCAGAACGAGATGCGCCGGCGCCGCGGCGCCCCCGAGCTGACCGAGGCCGACATCGAGGCCCGCGTCGTCGAGGACGAGCGCTGGAAGGCGCAGCTACGCGCCCACCGTTGAGCTGTTCCTTATGCCGGAATACCGGGCATAAGGAACAGCTGGCGGGGGGTCAGGCTGCGGTGGGGATGCCACGGCAACAGACGTAGGTTGTAAAAAGCAAGTTGCTCGCTACACTGGCTGTATGGCGATAGGCGCCTATGCCGAGAAGAACTGCTCGATCGCCAAGCCGCTGGCCTTCCTCGGTGAGCGCTGGACCCTCCTGGTGCTGCGCGACCTCTTCCTCGGCCGTCGCCGCTTCGACGAGTTCCAGGCCTCGCTCGGGGTCGCCACCAACGTCCTCAGCGCGCGCCTCACGACGCTGACCGAGGAGGGGATCGTCGAGCGCCACCCCTACAGCGAGCACCCGGAGCGCTTCGAGTACGTGCTGACCGAGAAGGGACGCGAGCTGCAGCCGGTGCTGCTAGCCCTGCTCGCCTGGGGCGACCGCTACACCGCCGAGAACGGCCCGCCGCTCGAGCTCGTCCACGGCGATCACGCATTCCACGCCGTCCAGGTCTGCTCGGTCTGCGGCGAGCCGGTCGATGCCCACAACGTCCACGGCCGCCCCGGCCCCGGCGCGACCGAGGAACAGCGCCGCGCCGACGGCCGCCGCGCCCCCGCGTGGCAAGAGCGCTGATCGTCGGCTGCGGCTGCAGCGGCCGCGCGCTCGGCGGCGAGCTGCGTGACGAGGGCTGGGCGGTGCGCGGCACCAGCCGCGACGCCGAGGGGCTGGAGGCGATCGAGGCGGCCGGCATCGAGCCCGCCCGCGCCGATCCCGACCGGCCGGGTCAGGTCCTCGACCTGGTCGGCGACGTCGCCATCGTGATCTGGCTGCTCGGCTCCGCCGCCGGCCCGGCGGAGAACCTTGCCGCGATCCACGGCCCGCGCCTCGAAGCGTTGCTCGAACGCCTGGTCGAAACCCCGGTCAGGGGCTTCGTCTACGAGGGGGTGGGGAGCGTCGATCCGGAGCTGCTCGCCGCCGGGGCGGAGCTCGTCCGCAACGCCGAGCGCACCTGGCGCATCCCCGTCGCCGTGACCGAGACGCCACGCGGCGAAGGCGCCCGCTGGGTCGAGGAGCTGGAGACGACCGCCGTCGAGCTGCTGGCCCGTCGCTAGTCGACCCGCTTCAGGAAGTCCCCCAGGATCCGCGCCGTCGCGCCCCAGATCATCTGCCCGTCGACCTCGTAGGTAGGGGTGTGGATCGGGACGCCGCGGCGGATCAGGCGCCGCATCTCATAGCCCTCGCGCAGTCGATCCAAGGTGAAGGCGAGGACGGTCTCGACCTCGCTCGGGGCGGGGCGCAGGTCGAGGTCCTCCGGACCCGGGACCAGCCCGACGAAGGGCTGGATCCGATAGCCGGTGACGAAGGTGGAGACCGGTGGCAGCGCGCCGACGATCTCGACTGCCGCCGGCTCGAGGGCGATCTCCTCGCGCGCCTCGCGCAGCGCGGTCGCCTCCAGGTCGGCGTCCCCCGGGTCCTGACGGCCCCCGGGGAACGACACCTCGCCGGCGTGGCGGCGCAGGTCGGCGCGCCGCTCGGTGAAGATCAGCCCCGGCCGCTCCGGCCAGCCGAAGAGCGCCAGGAGCACCGCCGCCTCGGTGCCGGCGCGCGCCTCCATCGCCGCCGCCTCCTCGGCGCTCAGCAGCAGCGCCGCGATGTCTCCGTCCCGGCCCAAGCGACCATCATCCCGACCACCGCGGTCGACCTGCGTTAACCCCGCCGGAGCGCGGTC
>DASZZB010000020.1:0-11037 GCA_035545115.1 Solirubrobacterales bacterium
CGTCTTCGTGACCGTGGAGGAGTCGTGGACTTCACGACTCCTCCCTCACGTCACCCGTGCGGGGCTTCGGACCCCCGCCGTCCCCCCGAGACCCTTGAGCGTCCCGTGGGAGCGCCGTGGGATCGATCATCTCAGCCGCCCCAGGAAGGTTCGTAGGCGCCCTTCACGAGCACCTTCTCCTTGCCGCCCTTGAACGGGACGGTGACCACCTTCGGGTGCGGGCTGGGACCGAAGCCGAGCCCGGTGGTGCCGAGCACGGTCTTGCCGTCGGCCGAGATCCCGCCGCCGATCAGGCCCATCTGAGGGTTGTCGGTGAGCGCCTTCTGGGCACCGGTGACCGCGTTGACGGCGACCGCGTAGCTCTGGTCCTCACCGGTGAACTCGGCCAGCAGCCGGCTGCCGCTTTCCGACCAGGCAAGCGGGATCAGGCCCAGGGAAAGCGGCGAGACCTTGGTCTTGGTCAGCCGGCTGATCCGTTGGCCTTCTTCGTTCATCTGGTACAGCTCGAGCTTCGGCCCGTACTTGCGCCGCTTGGCGCCAAGCTGGCGGACGAAGGCGATCTGCCCGGTCGGGCCCCAGAGCGGATACGACGCGTTGTGGTCGTGGCTGAGCGCGACCGAGCGACCGCTCGCGATCGAGTAGCGGTAGACGTTGCTCTTCAGCTGAACGCTCAGCGTCTTCGATATCCCGTAGACGAGTTCGTCGCTTTCCGGCGCGAAGCTGACGCCGCTGACGTAGCCGGTCGCGACCTTGATCTGCCTGCCGGTCTCGACGTCGACCACGACCAGCGAACCAGGGCTGTTGAGGCCGCCGCCGCGCATGGCCGCGACCATGGTCGAGTCCGGCGACCAGGCGAAGACGAAGCCTTCGCGCCACTTGGGCAGCAGCGTCTCGGTCTTGCCGGTGGCCGTCGAGTAGAGCCTCATCGGCGCCGTTTCCCTTTTCGGTTCGCCTTCGTAGACGATCAGTTCCCCGTTCGGCGAGACGTGCGGGTTGCCGCCGCGGCCGATCTCGTGCGCCCCCTTGCCGTTGTCGTTCGCGTAGTAGACGCGCGCGTGCCGGAACCCCTTGGTGTAGGAGAGCGTCGCGCTCGCGGTGGCGGGCAGCGCCGCCAGCGCGACGACGGCGAGGGCGACGAGGATCAACTTCGACTTCGGCAAGGTAGGCATGCCCGCGACTCTATCCGTGCCCCCGCCGATAGAGAAACCTCCCGCCAGCTGTTCCTTATGCCGGAATGCCGTAGATAAAGAACAGCTGGCGGGGGCGGTCAGAGCTCGGGGACGTCGGCGCCGAGCGGTTCGAAGGGGAGGCGACGCACCTCGGCCCAGCCGTCGGTCCGCTCCCGCAGCGCCGCCGCGACGCCGCCCGCTTCCTCCCAGGTCGTCCAGACGAGGACGGTCGGGCCGGCGCCGGAGATCGTCGCCCCCAGCGCGCCGAGCCCGGCCGCGGCGTCGACGATCTCCATCGAGCGCGGGTAGAGCTCGCGCCGACGCGGCTGGTGGATGCGGTCGTGGAGGCCGCGGCCGACCAGGTCGAGGTCGGCGCTGCGCAGCCCGAGGACCAGCAGGGCGGCCGCGGAGACGTTGGCGACCGCGTCGGCGAGCGGCAGCTCGGCCGGGATCGCCGCGCGGGCGCGCCGCGTCGAGACCTCCTCGCCGGGGATCACGACGATCCCCTCCAGCCCCTCCGGCGGGTCGAAGCGCGCCGCGAAGGGCCCCGCGTCGCAGACCACGAACCCGCCGTGGATCGCCGCGGCGACGTTGTCGGGGTGGCCCTCGATCGCGGTGGCGCGGGCGAGCATCTCCTCGCGCGAGAGCGCCAGCTCGAAGAGGTGATCGGCGGCGGTGAGCCCGGCGACGATCGCCGCCGCGCTGGACCCGAGCCCACGCGCCAGGGGGATCTCGCTGCGCAGCCGGAAGGCGATCCCGTCGGCGGGATGCAGCGTCTCGAAGGCCCGCACGACCAGGTTGTCGCGGCCGACCGAGACCGCGAGCCCGCCAGGGTCGACCGAGAACTCCCCCGTCTCCTCGACCTCCAGCTCCAGGTGCAGCGCCACCGCCGCCGCCATCGCGTCGTACCCCGGCCCGAGATTGGCCGAGGAGGCGGGGACGCGGACGAGTCGGCGGCGGGCGGTCATCGAAGGAGATCCTCGTCCGCATTGTGTTGGAAATCGACGACCCAGCGCGCCAAGAGTGGATCGACCGGCCGCCAGCCGTCGTCCAGCTGCTGGATGTGCCCGGCGTGGGCGAGCGCCGCGCGGGCGTGCTGCGCACCGCCCTTCGAGAGGTTGAATCGCTGCAGCGTCCGCGCGCCGAAGATCGGCTCGCCGGTCGCCAGGGCGGTGAAGACCGCCCTCTCCTTCGTCTCCAGCGCATCCCAGGTGGCGCGCAGGGCATCGTCCTGTTCGGCAAAGGTCGCGCGCAGGGCCGCCTGCCAATGCTCGGCCCCGGCCGTGCCGCGATCCGGCGTCCGCTCCCAGAGGTGATGCGCCAGGAGCATCGCCCGCTGCGGGTGCCCCGCGGCGAGATCGAGCAGCGGTTCGATCGTCGGCCCCACCTCACGGCCGGTGGAGGCGAAGCGCTCGCCGACGTGCTCGACGATGTCCGCGTCGTGGAGCGGATCGAGGGGCAGCGAGCGGGCCTGTCCGAAGAAAGGCCGCTCGTGTGCACCGAACAGTTGGGCCATCAGGCCGGGATGCGATCCGGCGAAGACATAGCTCGCGGCGTCGCCGTGGCGCTGGATCCGGCTACGAAAGAGCCCGTCGATGCCGGGATCGACGGCGAGCAGCGCCTGGAACTCGTCGAAGGCGACGAGCGTCCGCTGCCCGAGGCGCTCATACATCCGCAGCGGCAGGTCGAGCAGCCCCATCAGCCGGCGATCGATCCCTTCTTCGAGCCGCGGACGGGATTCGACCCGAACCCCCCCGGCGCCGACGCTGACCGCCGGCCGCAGGGTCTGGATCGCCGCCCTGGCGATCCGCTGGGGCGCCGGCCGCAGCCTCGAGTAGCCGTCCTCGAGTCGCACCGCCACATCGGCCCGGGAGAGGACGCCGTAGAAATCGACCTCGACATAGTTCATCCCCGCCTTCTCGGCCTCGACGCCGAGCCTGCGCAGCAGGCTGGTCTTCCCGTAGCGCCGCGGGGCGGAGAGCCGCACCGCGTGGCCGCCTTCGGCCAGGCTCAGCATCTGCTCCGCCTCCCGGTCGCGATCGATCAGGTCCTCGGCGCCCACGGGCCGGTTGAAGACAAAGGGATTCAGCTGGGCCATGTACTGCTCTACAGTACCACGCAGTATGGTAGTTCAATACTAGTTGGTACTGTATTACCGAACTACGCGAATACGGCGCGCTCGACCGCGCTCAGCTCGTTCTCGCAGCTGATCACCGCGGGGGCTTTGCCGAGCGCGGTGTCGGGATCCTTGAGGCCGTGCCCGGTGAGGACGGCGACCACGGTCTCCGGCTTCGCGTCTCCCTCGACGGTCGGCAGGCCGTGGGCGAGCAGGCCCGCCACCGAGGCGGCCGAGGCGGGCTCGCAGAAGACGCCGACGCAGCTGGCCAGGTAGTGGTAGGCGTCGATGATCTGCTCGTCGGAGACGGCGGCGACCCGGCCGCGGGAGGCGGTGAAGGCGCCCATCGCCTCCTCCCAGCGAGCCGGGTTGCCGATCCGGATCGCCGAGGCGATCGTCTCCGGGTTCTCCACCGGCTTGCCGCTTACCAGCGGCGCCGCGCCCTCGGCCTGGAAGCCGTAGAGGATCGGCGTCGCCTCCATCTCGGTGAAGCCGCGGTGGTAGGCGGTCACGTTGCCGGCGTTGCCGACCGGGATCGCCAGCGCGTCGGGCGCCCTGCCGAGCTCGTCGATGACCTCGAAGGCGCCCGTCTTCTGGCCTTCGATCCGGTAGGGGTTGACCGAGTTGACGAGCTCGATCGGGTGCTTCCGGGAGAGCTCGCGGACGATCCGCAGGGCGTCGTCGAAGTTGCCTCGCAGCGCCACCACCCGCGCGCCGTGGATCAGCGCCTGGGCGAGCTTGCCGATCGCGATCTTCCCCTCCGGCACGATCACCGCGCCGCGCAGCCCGGCCCGCGCCGCGTAGGCGGCGCAGCTCGCCGCCGTGTTGCCGGTCGAGGCGCAGATCACCGCCTCCACCCCGCGCCCCTTCGCCCGCGAGACGGCGACGGTCATCCCGCGGTCCTTGAACGATCCGGTCGGGTTGGCGCCCTCGAACTTGAGGAAGACCTCGGCGCCGACCCGCTCGGACAGGTGCGGCGACGGGATCAACGGCGTCGAGCCCTCCTGCAGGCTGACGATCGGGTCGTCGGGCTCCAGGTTCAGACGGTCGCGGTAGCGTTCGATCAGGCCGCGTTCCGGCAACTCGCCCCCTCCCCCGCCCAGTCCACCTAGAACTGCTCCTCGATCACGTGGACCCGGCGGGCCGGGCCGCGCAGCTCGCCGAGCCCGTTGAGCGCCTCGACCGCCGCCGCGAAGCTCGACTCGAGGCACTCGTGGAGGACCATCACCAGCCGCGCGTCCTCGCCGATCCCGCGCTGGACGACGCTCTTCACCGAGACCTCGTGATCGCCGAGCACGGTCGCGATCCGGGCCAGCACGCCGGGCCGGTCGGCGACCTCGAGGTGCAGGTAGAAGGAGCTGGGGACGTCGGCGACGATCGGCAGCTCGGCGCGCGTCTCGTGCACCGGCGCGTCGCCGGCGAGGATCGAGACGACGTCGCCGAGCACCGCGCTCGCCGTCTGCAGGCCGCCCGCGCCGGGTCCCGACAGGGTCACCTCGTTGATCGCCGGCGCCTGGATCATCACCGCGTTGAAGGCGCCCTCGATCGGCGCCAGCGGGTGGCCCGAGTAGAGGAAGCAGGGGAAGACGCGAACGCTGATCCCCTCGCCGCGGCGCTCCGCCACGCCGAGCAGCTTCAAGGAGAGGCCGAGCTCCTTGGCGAAGGCGAGGTCGTCGGGCTGGATCGCCTCGATCCCCTCGTAGGAGACCTCCGAGAGGGTCACCGGGGTGTGGAAGGCGAGGCGGGCGAGGATCGCCATCTTCGCCGCCGCGTCGGCGCCGGAGACGTCGTCGGTCGGGTCGGCCTCGGCGTAGCCGAGCTCCTGGGCCCGCGCCAGCGTGTCCTCGTAGCCGGCGCCGCTCGCCGCCATCTCGCTGAGGATGAAGTTGGTGGTGCCGTTGACGATCCCGTAGACCTTCTCGATCTCGGTCGCGGCGAAGCCCTCCTGGATCGTGCGGACGATCGGGATCACCGCCGCGACCGCCGCCTCGAAGCGCAGCTGCACGCCGGACTCGCGGGCGACCTGGAAGAGCTCGTCGCCATGCTGGGCGAGCAGCTGCTTGTTGGCGGTGACGAACGGGCGCCCGGCGCGCATCGCGGCGAGCGCGTACTCGCGGGCGGGCTCGGTCCCGCCCATCAGCTCGACGACCAGGTCGGAGCGCTCGAGGATCGCGGCGAAATCGCCTTCGCCGCGGGTCAGCACGCCCGCCAGCTCCGGCCGGCAGCCGGTCGCCGCCTCCACGGCGTCGGCGCGATCGGCGAGCAGGTCGGCGAAGGCGGCGCCGACGTTGCCGCGGCCGAGCAGGCCGATGCGCACCGGTTTCGACCCCTCGCCCGCCTCCACGGCCTCCCCCACCGCCGTCAGTTCAGACATCGCGCGCCGTCAGGTCGTCGTAGGTCTCGCGGCGGACCATCACACGGGCCTCGCCGTCGCGGCAGAAGATCACCGGCGGCCGGGTGACGCCGTTGTAGTTGTTGGCCATCGCGTGGCCGTAGGCGCCGGTCGCCGGGGTGACGAGGACGTCGCCGACCGCGGGTGCCGCCAGCATCGCGTCGCGGACGATCACGTCGCCGGACTCGCAGTGCATCCCGGCGACGGTGACGAGGGTGTCGGGCTCGGCGGCGGCACGGTCGGCGATCAAGGCCTCGTAGCGCGAGCCGTAGAGCATCGGCCGCAGGTTGTCCGACATACCGCCGTCGACGGCGACGTAGGTGCGCACCCCCGGGATCTCCTTCACCGTGCCGACCCGGTAGGCGGTGACGCCGGCGTTGGCGACCAGCGAGCGTCCCGGCTCGATCAAGATGCGCACCTCGGGGCCGAAGACCGCGCGTACGCCGTCGACCTTGACGCCGACGTAGTCGTCGATCGAGGGCGGCGCGTCGGCCCCGGTGTAGGCGACGCCGAGGCCGCCGCCGACGTCGACCACCTCGCACCAGTCACCGGCCAGATCGCCGAGCGCGGCGATCGCCAGGCGGTAGGGCTCGAGCTCGAAGATCTGCGAGCCGATGTGGGCGTGCAGGCCGACCAGGTCGAGCCCCTCGGAGGCGAGCACCCGCTCGATCGCCCGCGCCGCCGATCCGGCCGCGTCGCCGGTCCCGAAGCCGAACTTCGAGTCGAGCTGGCCGGTGGTGATGAAGTCGTGGGTCGAGGGCTTGACCCCCGGCGTCACCCGGATCAGGACCCTGACCGGCGCGTCGAGCAGCCGTTCGCAGCGCTCGATCTCGTCGAAGGAGTCGAGGATCAGGTGGCCGACGCCGGCCCGCGCCGCCATCAGGATCTCCTCGTCGCTCTTGTTGTTGCCGTGCATATGGACGCGGGCCGGGTCGAAGCCGGCGGCGAGGGCGAGGTGGAGCTCGCCGCCGGAGGCGACGTCGACCGAGAGCCCCTCCGCGGCGAAGAGCCGGTAGGCGGCGGTGGCCGGGAAGGCCTTGCCGGCGAAGAGGACCTCGCCGTCGACGCCGCGGCGCGCGAAGGCCTCGCGGTAGGCGCGGGCGCGGGTGCGCAGATCGTCCTCGGCGTAGATGTAGGCGGGGGTGCCGTGCTCTTCGGCCAGGTCGACCACGTCGCAGCCACCGACCTCGAGATGCCCGAGCGAGTTGCAGCGGCTGCCGAGCGGCAGCACGGTCGCATCGACGACCGGATCGCCCGCCACCGCCCGCGACTGAACCTGCTCCGCCATCGGCGGCATTGTGACGGTTGGCCGGAGAGTCGGGTTACTGACTGTCTTCGTTGCCCTGGCCGTTGCCCTCGTCGCCCTGGCCGTTCCCGTGCCCGCCGAGCGCTTCGCCGAGCCCGTCGACCGCGTTGCCGACCGCCGATCCCGGTCCGGCGACGCCGTTCACGACGTTTTCGACGGCTTCGGTGACCCCGGTCTTTTCGACCGCTCCGCCGGTTGCTTCGTCGACCCCGCCCAACGTTTCGTGGACGGTTTCGGTGACCACATGGGAGGGCTTGGTGGTGACCGGGGGCGTGGTGACCGGCGGGGGGACGGTGACCGGCTTGCCGCCGGGGGTGCCTTTGCCGCCGGGGGTGCCTTTGCCGGGGTTCGAGCCGCCATCCGTGCCGGCGGTCGAGCCGCCCGACCCGCCGGAGCCGCTCGAGCCGTTCGACTCCGAAGAGTCGCCGGAGCCAGAGCTCGGTGAGCCGGCCGACGAAGGCTTGGAGGGGTGCGAGCCCGCGGGGGAAGATTCGTGGCCGCCGCCCACCGAGGTCGAGCTCTCGGCCGGCGTCGCGGACACCGTCCCGTCGGCCACCCCGCCGCCGGACGCGGCGTGCGGGGGGGCGGCCGGCTTCGGGGCCGGCGCGCCGGCCCCGAAGCCGGCATGGACGCGGGGAGCTGCCGCGCTCGCGGTCGTGGTGCTCGCGCCGGCCCGGCCGGAGTCGGTCGGCAGCGCCTTCGCGGGTGCCACTGCGCTCTTCTGATCCTTCCCGAGCGCCGCGATCGGCCAGTCGTGGAAGACCTGAGTGGAGACGAGCACCGCGAAGACGCCGATCGCGATCCCGATCAAGGTGACGCCGGAGAGGGCGCCGACAAGGTAGTTGTGCGCCTGGCGGATCATCGCTGGACTCTCCTAAGGTAGCCGAACCGATCGGTTCTCACACCGCGTTCTCGACTCGCAACAGGCCGCCCTCGGCCTCCTCCTCCATCTGCAGGGTGGTGTGCTCGATGCCGAAGCTCTCGCCGAGCTCCAGCTCCAGCCGGCGGCGGATCTGGTCGCGGTCGATGCCGCGGGCGACGACGACGTGCGCGGCGAGCGCCGGAAAACCGGCGGTCACCGTCCAGACGTGGAGGTCGTGGACCGAGCGGACACCCCCGACACCGCAGATCGCCGCCCCCATCCGGTCGACGTCGAGGTCGGCGGGCGCCGACTCCATCAGCACGTCGAACGGCTCCTTGATCAGCCGCCAGGAGGAGAAGAGGACGAGCACCGAGATCAGCAGGCCGACGATCGGGTCGGCGACGTCGGAGCCGCCGAGCAGCACCCAGGCGCCCGCGACCACCACCCCGAGCGAGCCGAGCGCGTCGGCGAAGGAGTGGCGCAGGACCCCCTCCAGGTTGACGTCCTCGCGCTCGCCGCGGGCGAGGTAGACGGTCGCGGCGGCATTGCCGAGCAGGCCGAGCAGGCCGAGCGCGAGGACGCCGCCGCCCGCGATCACGGGCGGGTCGGAGAGCCGACCGACCGCCTCGACGCCGATCCCGACGCTGACCGCGACCAGGAGCAGCCCGTTGACGAGCGCCGCCAGGACCTCGGAGCGCTGGTAGCCGAAGGTGCGTCGCCCCGACGCCGGACGGGCGGCGAGGCGCGCAGCGATCAGCGCCAGGACGATCGAGCCGACGTCGGAGAGCAGGTGCCCGGCGTCGGCGAGGACCGCCAGCGACCCGGTGAGCACCCCGCCGACCGCCTCGGCGAGCAGCAGGGCGACGTTGATCGCCAGCGCGACGCCGAGCCGCCGCCGCGAATCCTCGCGCCGCGCCTCCAGCGCGTGGGCGCCGAAGCCGTGGCCGTGGCCGCCCCCGTGGTCGTGATCGTGCACGACCCGAGGATACGAATGTCGATGGGCCGAAAAGTCCTGACATAGAGGACTTTTCGGCCCATCAACCTGGTCAGGCCGGGACGGGCTCCTTCGGGGCGGTCGCGGCGGCCGCCAACTCGGCCGCGTAGCCGAGCCGCTCGGCGTACTCGCGCGCCTGCATTCGCGAGATGACCATCCGCTGGATCTCGGCCGTGCCCTCGAACAGCTGGTAGATCTTGGCGTCGCGGAACCACTTCTCGAGCGGGTGGTCGGTGTCCCAGGCGGCCGGGCCGACCAGGTCCATCAGCGTCGTCGTCGCCCACATCGTCACGTCGCCCGCCTTCAGCTTCGACATCGAGCCCTGCCCGCCGGTCATCGGCCGGCCGTTGCGGCCCATCCAGGAGGCCCGCTGAACGAGCAGGCGCGCCGACTCGATCTCGGTCGCGACGTCGGCCAGCGTCTGCTGCACGCGCTGCGCCTTGAGCAGCTGCACGCCGCCTTCTTCGCGGCCGTAGAGGTACTCGAGGGTCCACTCGTAGGCCGCCTGGGCGATCCCCAGCGCCGAGGCGCCGACGATCGGCCGGGTGATCTCGAAGGTCGCCAGCGCGTCGGCCCCCGAGCGCGATTTCTGGCCGCTGCGGCCGCGCTCCAGCTTGCGCTGCAGCTTCTCCTCGCCGCCGAGCAGGTTCTCGGCCGGGATCCGACAGTCGTCGAGCACCACCTCGGCGGTGTGGGAGGCGCGGATCCCGAGCTTCGACTCCTTCTTGCCCTGGGAGAGGCCCGGCGTGCCCTTCTCGATCACGAAGGAGGCCTGGCCGCGGGTGCCGAGCGTCGGGTCGACGGTGGCGACGACGACGTGGACGTCGGCGATGCCGCCGTTGGTGATGAAGATCTTGGTGCCGTTGAGGACCCACTCGTCGCCGTCGCGGACCGCCGTCGTCTTCAGGCTCTTGACGTCGGAGCCGGCCTGCGGCTCGGTCACCGCGTAGGCGCCCAGCTTCACGTCGTCGGCGTCGCCGAAGCACTCGGGCACCCAACGGGCCATCTGCTCGGGGGTGCCGGAGGACGCGATGCCGGCGGCGGCGAGGCCGGAGCCGCTGATCGCCAGCGCGATCCCGGCGCAGCCCCAGTGGAACTGTTCGGCCATGATCGGCTGCATCTGGCCCTCGTCGTCTTCGGCCGCGCGCTGCATGCCCTCCATGCCGCCGAAGCCCTGCCGGCGTGCCTCCTTGATGACCTCCCAGGGGGTGCTCTCCTCGCGATCGTGCTTGGGCGCGGCCGGGCGGATCACCTCGCGGGCGAATCGGCGGCACTCGGCCTGGTAGGTCAGCTGCTCGTCGTTGAGTCCGAAATCCACTGCGCTTCCTCTCTCTCGGTCCCGCGGTGGGGATCGGTCGCGGCTCGGGGCGATTGATTGACTGGTCAGTCAACCAGTCGACACAGGGTAGCCGACCGGCCGGCCGCCCGCCGCGCCTGTACGGTTGGGCGGGTGAGCGCCGAGCGACCGATCAACGCCGACGTGGAGGTGCCGGGGGACGCGCCGGAGCCAGCCGTAGAGCCGAAAACCGCCGAAGCGCGGCGGGCGGCGAGGCCACCGGAGGAGTCGAAGGGACCGCCGCGCGAGGAACGGCCCGAGCCGCCGCGACCGCGGCGCCGGCGTCCCGGCGTCCCCGGCCCGATCAAGTTGGTCGCCGTGCTCGTCGCGATCGCGATCGGGTTCATCGTCCTCGCCGTCGTCGCCGGGAGCGGGTCGAAGAAGGACGGTGGGAGCGCCGCCCCCACCCCGTCGACCACGGCCGGCGCCGCGCCCGCCGAATCGGGCTCCACCGGAGGCGCGGCCTCCGAAGCCGAAACGGAAGCCTCCGGCGCGGCCACCGAAGAACTCGGCTATCCCTCCTTCGCCACCTCCAACACGACCCGCATCGGCGGCCCCGACCCGGTCTCCAACGCGGCCGCCACGGCGCTCGCCGTCTTCCCGGCGACCGACGAAAAGCAGCGACCGGTCGCGGTGGCCCTGGTCGGCAAGGAAGACTGGGCCGGGGCGATCGCCGCGGCCGTGCTGATGGCCGAACCGGTCAAGGCGCCGCTGCTCTACGGCGAACCGGAAGGCGTCCCCGACCCCACCTCCGAGGCGCTCGCCGCGCTGCGGCCCCGCGGCGGCGCCGCGAGCGGCGGCAGTGCGGTCTTCGCGATCGGCGACGTCCAGGTACCGGGTGGGACGAGCGCCACCAAGGTCG
>DASZZB010000021.1:0-13160 GCA_035545115.1 Solirubrobacterales bacterium
TAGCTATGACTTAACGCAGGTCGACCGCCCCGTCATGGGCAGTGACAGCTGACGACTCGGGCCGGCTGGTTGATGATTGATTCCACGGCGTTGCGGGGGGAGGCGAAGGGACGGGGACGTCGTGACGGACGCTCCACCGGCTCTTCGATCACGAAGAGGCGTTCCGGATAGAGCTCGCGCCAGGCGCAGGAGATCACTGCCGTGCCTTCACGGTCGGCCTCGGTACCGGTTTGCTCGACTGTCCGGTTGCCGTAGCCGTCGAGCCCGACCCAGAAGGCGGCGAGGGCCGCGGGCCGGTCCGCCCTGGCCGGCTCAGCCCGGTTGCTCGAACAGCCGCCGGTCGAGGCCCAGCACGCCTTCGGCCGGCGGGTCGAGCAGCCTCGCCCGCAGTGCTCGACGCGCCAGGTCCCGGGTCGCTTCGACCAGCTCGTCCAGCGCCGCCGCGTCGCCGGCGGGGCGCGGGATCTGGCGGCGTCGGTCGTGGGACCTTGTGGCCAGCTCGAAGATCGCCGCCCTCTCCTCCGGACGCTCGCCGAGCAGGCAGGCCAGCCGCAGGGCGGCGCGATGGCGCGGCTCGTCCCCGCCGTCGGGGAGGACCAATTCCTCCAGCGCGATCCAGAGGTCGATCAGCCGATCCTCCGGGGACTCCTTCGCGTACCCCGCGTCGAAGCGCCCGAGGACCCTCGCGAGGTGCCGCCCCCGGGAACCTCGTAGCGCCGCGAGCAGCCTCCGCAGATCGGCTCCCGAGTGCGGGTCGAGGTGGCAGGCCGGCCCGGTACGGTGGGGCTCGGCGTCGATTCCGTCCAGCGCGACGAGCGTCCCGCGGTCGCCGCGGGTCCGGCGGTCGCCGGCGCCGATCCAGAGGATCCTTACGCCGGCCAGGCCGGGATGATGGAGGCGCAGGGCACGGATGACATCGCGGATCGCGACGTTGGCGCGGGCGTCGTCGCGCGGCCCGGGGGACTCGCTGTGCCGGCGATGATCGATCGCGAACTCCCAGGCCTCCGGGTCGGCGATTGTCGGATCGAGGGGCCCGGGATGTAGCGCGGCAGCGTGACGCCACAGGTCCTCGCGGTCGCCATCCTCGAGCCTGCGGATCGCGAGACCCGCGTCGAGCAGCAGCTCCCGAGCTGTCCCCACGCAGCCGTCGAGCGGCGCCAGGCACCGTCGGACGGAGGGTCGGGCGGAGTTCATAGGGGGCTGAGTCGTGGGGGCGACAAGCTCACCCCCTCGTCCGGCGAATCGCAGCGAATCACCGAGCGAATCAATTCGCTCATTTAGGGAAAACTGTGCATTTTGTTACAGTTGCGCGCCAGGAGGCGAGTGCGGGATGTGGGAGACCGGCGCCCGCCGGAGTCGAGTCCGATGAGTTCCCTGGAGATCATCCGCCACGCGCCGATCCTCTCCGCGGCCCGCGGTGTCGGGTTGCTCTGCGACGGCCTCGGCCGCGCCCTCCTCCACGAGCTCCTCGCCCATGGCCCGCTCACCCGTATCTCCCTGGCCGCGCGGCTCCATGCCGGCCCGACCCGGGTCTACGAGTGCCTGAAGGCGTTCGCCGCCGCCGAGCTGATCGAGGCTTCGACCGCCACTCGCGCCCCTCGCCACGGCATCACCGCGTCCGGCCGCGCCCTGCTCGCCGTCGCCACGCGGGTCGAAGCGTGGTTCGGCCGCCACCCGGGGGGCCCGCTCGAGGACTCGGTCGGCTGGCGGGCCTTCGGTGACCTCGGTGAGGCGTGGCGGACCGCGCTGGTCGAGTGGATCGTGCGGCTCGGGCCCACCGAATCCGACGCCGCGCGCGGCCTCCCCGGCTACGCGCCGCAGCGGCTGGCCGAGCTCCTGTCCGCGCGGCAGGAGGCCGGGATGGTCGAGCTGTATTGCGCCCGCGACGGCACCCTGCGCTACCGGCTGACGCAGTGGGCGGCGCAGGCGATCCTCCCGCTCGCCGCGCTCGCCCGCTGGGAAGATCGCTTCCATCCGCCCGGCGGCGCCTCGATCGCGGTCGAGGACGCCGTCGTCGGGCTGCTCGCCATCCTGCCGCCGGTGCGGCTCGGCTCGAAGCGGGACGCCCTCTGCACGCTGACCGCCGAGGCTGGCCAGGGACCGACCGGCGGCCGTCGCACCGGGACGGTCTGGGCGCGAATGCGGCGCGGGCGGGTCGTCGGGGTGGGGGAGGGTGCCCCGCCGCGCCCGGCCGACGGCTGGGTGAGCGGCTCCTTCGAGGCCTGGATGACCGCCGTCCTCGACGGCAGTCGCCGCGCCTTGCGCCTCGACGGCCGCGACCCGGCCGGGACCGCGACCGTCACCGAGCTCCTCGACGGGCTCCACGCCCAGGCGCTCGATCTCGGCGGGTAGGCAAGGCCCCGGCCCACGCCCCCCTTCAGGTTGATGGGCCGAAAACTCCTCTATATCAGGGGTTTTCGGCCCATCAACGGGGAGCTAGCGTTCGGATTCCGAACGCTCAGAAGGGCCGATCTGGCGGATTTGCAGGGGAAATGCGCGTGCGGCGGGCGCCTCGCCGTGCGACGACTTTTGCGTTGTCCCTTTACACCGATCAGTGTCGGTGTTACCCAAGGAGGGCAAGCCGACGAGGTGCCCCGGTCCACCAGACGCAAGGCACCCCGTCAACCCAATCAGGCGGCTCCCGACTCCCACCGGGAGCCGCCGCTCAAGAAGCGAGGTTAAGAAGTGTTCTCACATAAGTCAATCGGGCTCCTCGTCCTGATCGCGGCGCTGATCGCGTCGGCGATCGCGGCGAGCGGTGCCTCCGCGACGATCGTGCAGCCGGAATCGGAAGCCATCACGGTGACCAATTCCGGCAACACGGTCTTCATCACCGCCAATGCCTACGCCGAAGAATCGGTGCAGTGCGAAGAATCCAGCGGTGTCCTGACGACGCCCAGCAACGCTGGCCCGCCGCCGGCCGGGATCTCGGCCGACACCAACCGGGTCGGGACCGGCGCCCAGTCGACCGGGTCGGGATCGGTCAGCATCCCGTTCTCGACCAGGCCCACGTTCCACGAATGCGCTCTCTACGTGTGGGTCAACGGAGAATGGGTGAAGACCGAAATACCCGCCAAAGTCGAAACGTTCGGCGTCTGGACGGTCTCGGCCACCCAGAACGGATCCGCGGTGACCAGCGGCGGCTCGCTGGCGATCGCGATCCCGCCTGAAGGGGCGACCATCGACATCGGTCCGGGCGGTTGCAAACTCACGGTGCCGCCGGCCGGATGGGCTGAGTCGGTCGACTCCACCTACACCAACGCGAATGCGACGGCCGTGGTGGACGGCCAGGTCCATTTCACCGATAACCCCGAAGGTTGCGGCGGCCCCGTGGGGCTGGCGCAGTTCGAGGGCGTCTACGAAGCCGACAACGGCTTCACGATCGAAAACTAGGAGGAGGCTCCACCGTCCGTACAGGGAAGAGCCGCCGCGGCGGCTCTTCCCTGAGGGCGGATCGATCGGGAGGACCACATGGACCTGAGAACAGGCTGGAGCCTGGCCCGCCGTTCGGCCGTGATCGCGGCGGCGCTGGGCATCACGCTCGGTGGCTGTGGCGGTGGCTCGACCCCGCATCAGGGCGGCCAGGGCGCCGCCCCCCACCCCGATCACCCTCGCGACGCCGCCTCGGTTGCCGCTGCGTGGCTCGTGCCGCCGCGCCCGATCCCGGGCTTGCAGCAGCGCTCGGTCGGCCACGGCATCGAGGGCGCCGCGGTGCTCTGGCGTCAGGGCGAGCCGGTCCCGCGCCGCGCGGTCGTCTTCCTGCACGGCTGGCACGCGGTGCCGCCCTGGTTCTACGCCGGCTGGCTGCGGCACCTGGCGCGCGCCGGCGACGCGATCGTCTACCCGGTGATGCAGGGGTTCGCGACGCCGCCGGAGGGGCTGGCCGACGACACCCTGGCCGGCATCGCCGCCGGCCTCCGCGCCGTCGACGCCGACCCCGAGGAAGTCGTCGTCATCGGCTTGACCAGCGGCGCCGTCGTCGCCCTCGACTACGCGGCCCGGGCGCGCGCCGAGGGGCTGCCGTCGCCGCGCGCCGTCTTCGCCGTCTTCCCCGGCCGCTTTCCGCCGGGCGGGGAGATCCCGCTCGCCGACCTCGCCGCGATCCCGCCGGCGACCCGTCTGCAGCTCGTCGCCGGCCCCGGCGACCCGATCCCCGACGGGGACGCCGAAGCTCGTCGGCTGCTGGCGCGATCTTCGCGAAGTTCCGCTCGCCCTGGACGCGTCCTCTCGGCGCCGGTCCGCGACGCGGGCGGGGGACCGGGCGCCGGTGGCGCATCACGCCGCGAATTCTGGCTCGCCGCCGATCGTTTGATCGCCGCCGCTCGCGCCGACCGCTGAACGGCTGAGCAAGCAGGGCGCCAACTTGGTGCAGACATAAAGTTGACATGGTGCCCTCACCAAGTTATGGTGGCCGCCATGGCAAGCAGGGACACCCGCGTGGGGCGAGAGACGATGACTGACCGCGGAGCGCGGCGGGCTCAGGAGGACGACTCGTCGGCGAGACCGTCGAGCAGTTCACCAGGGCTGACGCCGAGCGCGGCAGCCAGCCGTGCGACGGACGAGATGTGCACGTCCCTGGTGCCGTGTTCCATCTTCGAGAGCTCGGTCGGGTGGACCCCGCTGCGCCAGTTGACCTCCTCCTGGGTGAGGCCGGCGCGCGCTCTCGCCTGTTTCAGGTTGCGGCCGAAACGGGCGACGATCGGGTGGTCCATAACGGCTCGATCCTCTTGGGAAGCGCACCAACTGACCATAGTGCTGACACAAAGATGAAGATTGACCTGAGAGCTTGAAGATGACCTGAAGAGCAGCCTGAACGTGGGAGCGCCCGAGTGGGCGCGCGGTTGACGATCAGCTCGGCGGCAGGGGCCTCTGGGCGGGAGAGTGGGGGATTTCGGTGCTATTTCGGATAGTCGATGTCGCATGCCGTGTCGCGGGGTCTCGGACGCGGATCGGAAGCCTGATCGCGGTGGCCGCGGGCCTCGTCTTCTTCGGCTCGCCCGCCGGCGCCCTCGCCAGTACCGTCACGATCGAGCCTGAAGGCTCCGGCAGTGGCACCGTGACCAGCTCGCCTGCGGGTATCTCCTGCGCCTGGGACGGTGAATCCCAGACCCGGACCGGCACCTGCAGCGCCTTCTTCTCGGGGTTCTTCCGGGTGACCCTGTCCGCGGAAGCCGGCGCCGGCTCCGCGTTCACGGGCTGGTCGGGTCTGGCGGCCTGCGAAGGGACCGAAAGCTGCGCCTTCTTCGCACAATCGGCCACCACGGTTACCGCACATTTCTCGGTCAGCCTGCCCGCGCCGACCGTCACGATCGAACCGCCGACCGATGTCGCCGGAGGGCTCGCCAGCTTCCACGGCACGGTCGACCCCAACGGCAGCGTGACGAGCTGGCGCTTCGAATACCGGCAGGTCGGCGCCACCGAATGGACCTCGGCCCCGATCCCCGCCGGAGACGCCGGTCAGGGGACCGACCCCGAACCGGTCGAGACGACCGTCGAAGGGCTGCTGCCCGACGCGAGCTGGGAAGTCCGCCTCCAGGCCTCCAACCAGACCAGCAGCGAAACTTCGGCGGTCGAGAGCTTCGCCACGGTGGGGGTGCCGCCGGTCGTCGTCACCAAGGCTCCCGTGTCGGTCGCCGACACCGCGGCGACCCTGGTCGCCACGGTCGATCCCCGCAACGCGCCCGTCACCTCCTGTCGGCTGGAATACGGCCCCACCGACGCCTACGGGAGTAGCGTCCCCTGCGGACCGGAGCCGGGGGCCGGCGCCACCCCGGTCCTCGTCAGCGCCGAAGTCACCGCGCTCTCCCCCGCGACGACCTACCACTTCCGCGTCGTCGCCGCCAACGAATGCGCGAGCGGCTGCGGTGCCGAGACCGGTGCGGACGCGACCTTCACCACCTATCCGGCCTTCGCCTTCCCGGCCCGCGGGTTCGAGCTGGTCAGTGCCCTCGACACCAACGGGCTGAGGGTCATCCCCGCGCTCGCCGCGCCGGCCGGTGGGCGTTTCGCCTACCAGGAAGGCCTGGTCTCGCTGCCGGGCGCCGAAAACGGCGGCTCGTTGTCTGCCTTCGTGGCGACCCGCGGGCACGACGGCTCCTGGACCCAGTCCTTCGTCGGGGTGCCGGCCCGGTTCGGTACGGCCGACAACAGCAGCCCGGTCTACGACGAAGCCGACCTTGGCGAGGCAGCCTGGTCCACCCGGAATCCGATCGCGCCCGAGGACCAGAACGGGGCTTCGGACGTATTCCTCGCCGATCTCGGCAACGCCCACATCGATTGGCTCTCCCGCGATCCCTCGTTGGCGGAAGGGGCTGCCCAGACCGACTCCACCCCGTGCGAAACCCTTGTGTACGTCGGGTCGGCGGGGCACCGGGTCCTCTTCGAATGTAAGCGGGCCCTGCTCCCGGCGGACATCGCGCCGGCGACGGTTCCCAGCCTCTACCAGTGGGCCGATGGCGCCCTCAGCTTGGTCGGCGTGCGGCCAGGGACCGATGTCGGCTTCGCCGCCGGGTCGAGCCTGGGGTCGTCCGTCAACCGCAACGTCGGCGGCGAGCCTGGCTACGCCAACGCGGTCACCGCTCACGCGGTCAGCCGCGACGGCACCCGGGTGGTTTTCGAGAGCGGTACCGGCAAAACCTCCCAGCACCTCTACGTCCGCCTCGACGGCAGGTCCACGGTCGAGGCCTCGGGGAGCGAAGGAGTTGACCCGGCGGTGAGCGAACCCCGGAACGTCGAGTTCCAAGGCGCCGACGAGAACGACGAAAGCGTCTTCTTCACCAGCGGCTCCGCCCTGACCCCGGACTCCGAGGCGCCCGGCACGACGATCGACCCCGTGACCGGCGCCGACGGCTCGGCCGACCTCTACCGCTACTCGGTCCCCGCCGATGGCGACCCGGCGCACGGCCGCCTCCTCGACCTCACCCCAGCCCCGGGCGGCGCCGGCATCCGCCAGGTGCTGGCGGTCTCGGATGACGGCAGGCGCGTCTACTTCCTCGCCCGGGCGGCGCTGACCGCCGACGCGAGTTCGGCCGAAAGCTGCTTCGACGTGGAGCCGGCGACGCCCGAGTTCCCGGCTCTCGGCGGCCTGCCCGGTCCCTGCAACCTCTACCTGGCCGAACTCGGCGGCCCCGCGGAGACGAGCGTGAGGATCCACCTCGTCACCCAGGGCACGATCCCGGTCGCCGGCTACAGCTACAACAGCCTGGCCCAGGCCTTTGTCGCCAATCCCCGTGAGAAGGCTCGCGAGGTGGCCGCCATCCCCGACGGGTCTGTCCTCGCCTTCCGCTCGCCCGACGACCTCGTCCCCGGTCGGCGGACCGGGGGGTACCCGCAGGTCTTTGCCTTCGACGCCGACCGTGGCGAACTCAGCTGCGTCTCCTGTCCCGGCGACGGGTCGCCCGCCACCGCCTTCGCCGATCTGACACCGAGCCTGCCCGACCCGTCAACTCACTATCCCGGAACCGTGATTGCGACGGAAACCGAAACAAGCGGTCCACATGTTCGCAACGTGAGCGAAGACGGCACGGTGTTCTTCCAGACTGCCGGCTCGCTGGTCCCGGGAGACGCCAACGGCAAGCTCGATGTCTACGCCTGGCGGGCGGGGCGGGTCGGCCTGATCTCGGCAGCCGACGCCGGCGCCTCCTACTTCGCCGACGCCTCCGCCGACGGCAGCACGGTGTTCATCGACTCGAGCAGCAGGCTGGTGCCCGGCATGCCGCCGGGGGTTTTCCGGATCTACGCCGCGCGGGTCGGCGGCGGTGCCGCGTCGGTCGGCGCGTCCGCCCCCTGCGGCGCCGGAGACTGCCGCGAAGCCGTCGCCCCGCAGTCTTCCGGCCAGGGCGCCGCGAGCGCCGCCTTCGTCGGTCCCGGCAACCCACGCTCGAGCGTGGGCAAGCACCGCCGGACGAACCGCCACAAGGCACACCGACGCAAGGCGAACCGCCACAAGCGACGCAAGGCGCACCACGGAAGGCGGGGTCGGCACCGGCGCGCGACCGACCATCGAGGAGGAGCGAAATGATCCGCCGAACCTGCCTGGCCGTGCTCCTGAGCGCCGCTGCGGCCCTCTCGCCGAGCGCCGCTGCGGCGGCCGAACTGGCGGTCGAACCGGGGAGCTTTCTCGCCAAGGCCCATGCCACCGTTCCGTTGGCCGTTGTCCACATCGGAGCCGGTCACCCGACCGAACGCGAAATCGACGTCGCCGCGATCGCCGCCGCGCCGGACCTCACCCAGGCGGGGGCGCACCCCGACGTCTCGACCCACGCCACCTTCACGGCCCCCGGTGGCACCCAGCAGCAGAAGGACATCAGGGTCGAAGCTCCTCCCGGCCTGGTCGGGAACCCGACCGTCGTCCCGGCCTGCGACATGTCGTCGTTCGAAGCGACCTTCAAGGGCCAGCCGGTCGGCGGCTGTCCGCCCGCCTCGCAGGTCGGTGTCGCCTCGACGCTGCCGGGCACGGGTTTCTACTTCACCAGCCCGGTGTACCGACTCGCCACGCCCCCCGGCGCCCCGGCGTCCTTCGGCTTCCCCTTCCGCGGCGTCGGCATCCTGCTCAGGCCGACCGTGCGCAGTGACGGCGACTACGGGCTGACGATCACCGCCCGCGACATCCCCAGCGTCTCTTTTCCGGTCCACGCGACGAGCGTCACGCTGTGGGGGGTGCCGGCCGCCTCCGTCCACGACCCCGAACGCTGGGACCCGCAGACCTTCGACTGGGGTGCTTCCTCCGAACTGACGCCGCGGCCCTTCTTGAGCAACCCGGCCGACTGCGACTCCGGCCCGCTCACCACCCGGATCGGGATCGAAACCTGGCAGCGGCCGGGTGAATGGCTGCCCGCCGAACCGGATGACCCCGCCTACCGGGCGGAATCTCCGGCGCCGACCGGATGCGCGAGGCTCCGCTTCGGCGGTCCGGGGTCGGAAGCGTCGCTCAGCTTCCAGCCCGGGGCCCATGCTGCCGACACGCCCTCTTCCTACCGGGCGAAGCTCGCCCTTCCCTACGACGAAGACCCCGAAGGCCTCGCGAACCCGCCGCTGCGCGACACCACCGTCGTCCTGCCCGAAGGCGTGGTCGCGAACGCCGCGGCGGCCAACGGCCTCGCCGCCTGCAGCGAGGATCAGATCGGTTACCTCGGCAACGAATTCCCATTGCCGAACCCGATCCGCTTCTCCGAAGAAGAACCGCGCTGCCCCGACGCCTCGAAGCTTGGCACCGTCGTCGTCCACACGCCGTTGCTCGAAAAGGACCTCGAAGGCTCGGTCTACCTGGCCGCCCAGGAAGCCAACCCGTTCGGCTCGCTGCTGGCGATCTACCTGGCGATCGACGATGCCGAAACCGGGATCGTGGTCAAGCTGGCGGGCAAGGTGACCACCGACCCGGCCACCGGCCGGCTCACCGCGACCTTCGCCGACAACCCGCAGCTGCCGTTCACCGAGCTGGACCTGAGCCTCTTCGGCGGCCCCGGGGCCTCGCTCGCCAATCCGTCCACCTGCGGCACCGCGACGACGACCTCGACCCTCACTCCCTGGTCGGCTCCCTACACCCCCGCCGTCACCTCGACCGACTCCTTCAAGGTCACCGCGGGTCCGGATGGCGCCGCCTGCGTCTCGACCGAGTCGCAGCTGCCGTTCTCGCCCGGCTTCGAAGCGGGGACTGTCTCCACCCAAGCCGGGGCCCACGCGCCGCTGGTGCTCAAGCTCGTCCGCAAGGACGGCGAACAAGAACCCACACATATCGAGTTCTCCCTCCCGCCTGGCCTCACCGCCCGGCTCGCCGGCATCCCCTACTGCCCCGCCGCGGCGATCGCCGCGGCCGGGAACAGGTCCGGCAGGGTCGAGCAGGCCGATCCAAGCTGTCCCGCGGCGTCGCGGATCGGCACGGTGAGCACCACCGCCGGGGCCGGCACCGAACCGGTCGACGTCGGCGGCCACGTCTACCTGGCCGGTCCATATAAGGGGGCGCCGCTCTCGGCGGTCGTGATCACCCCGGCGGTGGCGGGGCCCTTCGACCTCGGCACCGTGGTGGTCCGCGCGCCGCTCTTCGTCGATCCCGAAACGGCGCGGATCACGGCGCGCTCCGACGAGATCCCTCACATCCTCAAGGGGATTCCGCTGAAGCTCCGGTCGGTCGAGATCAAGGTCGACCGCCAGGACTTCACCCTCAACCCGACCAGCTGCGAACCGATGACGGTCGGTGCGGCGGTGAGCGGCCTGAACGGCGCGACCGCTTCACCCTCCAACCGCTTCCAGGTCGGCGGCTGCGGGGAACTCCGCTTCAAGCCTGCCCTGAAGCTGCGGCTGAAGGGCGCCACCAAGCGCGTCGGCCACCCGGCCCTGAAGGCGGTCCTGACCGCGAAGCCCGGCGAAGCCAACATCGGCCGCGCCCAGGTCAACCTGCCCCACGGCGAGTTCCTCGACCAGGGCAACCTGAACAAGACGTGCACCAAGCCGGTCCTTCTGGCCGGCAACTGCCCGGCGAGCACCGTCTACGGCAGGGCCAAGGCATGGACCCCGCTGCTCGACCAGCCCCTACAGGGCCCCGTCTACCTGGTCGGCGGCTACGGCTACAAGCTCCCCGCCCTGGTCGCCGAACTGAACGGCCAGGTCAAGGTCCTGCTGGTCGGCAAAGTGGACTCGGGCAAGAACAAGGGCATCCGCAACACCTTCGAAGTGGTGCCCGACGCCCCGGTCTCGCGCTTCGAACTCTCGATGAAGGGCGGCAAGAGGTACGGCCTGCTCGAAAACTCCGAAAACCTCTGCAAGGCCAAGAAGGCCAAGCGCCGCGCGATCGTGCGGTTCACCGGCCAGAACGGCAAGGTGGAGCAGTTCAAGCCGGTGGTGGCGAACCAGTGCGGGAAGGGCAAGAACGGCAGTCCTGTGAAACAGTGATACTGTGAATCACATGAAGAATGTCACCGTCTCGATCCCTGACGATGTCTATCGGGACGCCAGGGTGCGCGCAGCCGAAGATGGCACCTCGCTCAGCTCGCTCGTCGCCGACCATCTGCGCTCGCTGAGCGAGCGTGAGAAGCGCTTCGAACGGCTCGCCGCTCAGCAGCAGCGGATCCAGGCGGAGATCAAGGGGTTCAGCGCACGACACGACATCGATCGGGATTCCTTGCACGAGCGTGCGGTTCGTTGACACGAACATCCTGATCTACGCGATCTCCGGCGATCCCGAGGAGCGGGGGAAAGCCGAATGCGCAAGCCAGATCCTTGCCGCCAGGGACCTCGGGCTCTCGACGCAGGTCTTACAGGAGTTCTACGTGCAGGCGACCCGCGAGGGCCGGCCGGGCCGGCTCACCTATGAACAGGCGGCGGGCCTGGTCGCCTCGTTCATGCGCTATCCCGTGCGGGCGATCACGACCGCCGTCGTGGAGGCGGCGATCGCCACCCACGAGCGCTTCCAGATCTCCTACTGGGACGCGGCGATCCTCGAGGCTGCCCGCTCGCTCGGCTGCGAGACGGTCCTCTCCGAGGATCTGAACGACGGTCAGGATTATGCGGGGATCGTGGTCGAGAATCCGTTCTCGGTCGGAGCGGAGAATTAGCAGCTCGCCCTGCTTCGGTCTGCCCCGCCGTCCTCAGGAAAAGGAGCGATACAGCGCCGGAGCAGCGCGCCGAGGTTGGCGTACTCCTCGGCGCAGTGACGGGCCAGGGCCGGCGCCAGAGCGTCGGGCAGCGCTCGCCAGTCGACCATCGCGGCGCTGACCGCGGGCATCTCGGTCCGCACGGCGACGAGTCGGACCCCGTCGGCCGGCTCGCCGTCGTCGCTCGCGCGCTCGCGGGCCGGGCAGGTCTCCAGCAGCGACAGCGCCGCGGCGGCCTCCGCGGCGTCGTCGACGAGGGCCGGCGCCGTCACCGCGATCTCCGGCTCGCCGGCGAGGTCGCAGTGGATGAAGACCATCAGCTCGACCGTGCGCGGCACCCGCGGCCCGATCTCCTGTGCCCGGCGGAAGACCGCCTCCAGCTCCTCGAGCGGGTAGAGGAAGACGCCGTTGGCGATGTGGCGCGGCGTGCTCGCGTTCGTCGGCGCGGACCAGCTCGCGGGCCGGGCCCTGCGCGAGACCGCCGAGGCCGCCACCACGGTCCTCACCGGCGGGCCGGGCGCGCCGCGGTGACGAGTGCTCGGAGCAGGTCCATGAAGGATGGCCGGATGGCGGTCGCGCGCTGACGACAAGCGCTTGACTTACCAAGTACTCCCTTTTACACTCCGTCTTGCCGCTATTCGATGGCGGGAGAGCTCTCATGGCTCTCAGGGGGCTTCCGCTCCGCGGTGCGCCGACTCCCTGCGGCGCTCCTGGTCATGAGAGACGGTGTGACGCGGGCGCCGGGGGCCTACCCTCCCTCGGTGCCCCGTCCGCCTACCCCGGGGCCCGGCCCGAGTGCCGCCCCCGGCTATCGGCCGTAGCGGTCGCTGAGCCGGACGACGTCGTCGAGCTGCGGCGTGGAGACCTCGAGCACGGTCGACTCCTCGATCGCTTCGATCGTGTGGACGACGCCCGGCCGGTTGCGCCAGGAGGCGCCCGGCTCGATCGTCCGCTCGACCAGCTCGTCCTCGCTCGGACCCTGCCAGAGCCGCATCCGGCCCGACAACAGGTAGGAGGTCTCGTCCTTTTCGCGGTGCACCTGGACCGAGAGCTTCTCGCCTGCCTCGATGACCAGAAGCTTGCCCGCGTAGTGGTCGGTCTGCGCCCACCACACCTCGTGGCCCCAAGGCTTCTCGACTCGCTGCTGAGGGTCGCTGCCGGCGGGCACCGGTTGGGTTTCGGTCACGTTCGCAGGCATCCAGGTCGCGGTCTCGGAGGAGACATTAGTGAGTTCGCAGTTTGCCGCGCTATACGCGGAAACTGCGAACTCACCTGGTGGCAGAGTGGTGCGAATGCTTCTTCTGTCTGGGCTTCGCCCGTTCCACCTTGAAGCGGTAGACGAGCTGGGAGGCCGCGCCGCCGCCGGGGCCGAAGGCGCGGACGCGGAAGGCGTGCCTGCCGACCCCGACCCGGACCTTGCGGGGCGAGGGACAGACGGCGCCGGGGCGCCCGTCGATCTTGCAGCGGAACCAGAAGGGGCCGGTGCCCCTGCCCTTGAAGCGGAAGGAGACGGTCGGCGCCGGGGTGTGGACGCCGAGGTGGATCGTCTTCGCCGGCTTGTGGGTGAAGGCC
>DASZZB010000022.1:0-8382 GCA_035545115.1 Solirubrobacterales bacterium
CGGCCACGGCGGACCGCGGGCGTGGGCGCCGTCCCGCCGCTCCCCCCGGACCCCCACCGGATCCCCGAAGGCTCCCCGTCCCGGGCGTCTCGGAGGCGGCCACAGCCTGCCCGGGCCGCCCCCGAGACGCCCGGGCCCGCCGTCCCCGGCCGCACCGGTCCGGACCCTTCCCCCACCGCACCGGCCCCGAACCCTTCCCGTCCCACGCCGGCTCCCTCACCTCGCCCACCCCCCGGCGTTCGCAGTTAGCTGCGCATAGCGCAGCTAACTGCGAACGCCACGCTAACTGCGAACGCCACCGGGGCCGCGGGGGCGGGTCCGGCACCCGCTCGTGGCATCGATCGTCTAGAAGACCACGGTCCGCTCGCCGTCCAGCAGCACCCGGTCCTCGAGGTGCGCGGTGACCGCGCGGGCGAGCACCAGCCGCTCGACGTCGCGACCGATCCGCACCAGGTCGGGGACCTCGTCCGCGTGGCCGACCCGGACCACGTCCTGGTCGATGATCGGCCCGGCGTCGAGCTCGGCGGTCACGTAGTGCGCGGTCGCGCCGATCAGCTTGACGCCGCGCTCATGGGCGCGCGCGTAGGGGTCGGCGCCGACGAAGGCGGGCAGGAAGCTGTGGTGGATGTTGATCGCCGGGGCGCCGAGGTCGGCGAGGAAGGCGGGGGAGAGGATCTGCATGTAGCGGGCGAGGACGAGCAGGTCGACGTCGCCGATCAACTCCAGTGCCCGCCGCTCCGCCGCTGCCTTGTCGTCCCGGTCGACCGGGAGGTGGTGGAACGGCAGGCCGACCGCCTCGACCTCGTCGCGGAGGTCCTCGTGGTTGGAGACGACGATGACGATCTCCCCGCCGAGGTGGCCGTTGCGACGGCGCCACAGCAGGTCGGAGAGGCAATGGTCCTCGCGCGAGACCATCACGGCGACCCGCTTGCACCGTGTCGACTCGCTGAAGGCGTGCTCCATCTCGAACGGCGCCGCGATCTCACGCCGGAACCGCTCCTCCAGCGCCGCCCGCTCCGCGGCGGCCGGCGAGTCGAAGACCATCCGCATGAAGAAGCGCCCCGCCGCGGTCGAGTGCTGGTCGACGTCGACGATGTTCAGGCCCGCCTCGGCGAGGAAGCCAGAGACGGTGGCGATCAGCCCCGGGCGATCCGGGCAGGCGAGCAGTAAGCGGGTGGTGTCCCCCTCCGGTGCGATTCCCAGATCATGCCGCTCGGTAGGATTTTGCGCGCCATGACCCGGCTTCGTCTCCGCCGAGCGATCCTCGCCGTGACCGTCTTCTGTGCCCTCGTGCTGCCCGCGACCGCGAGTGCCGCCACGCCGCGCGCGGGCCACTACGCGGGCGATGGCGTCAGCTTCGACCTGGTCCACCACGGCGTCGCCGGCAGCTGGGTCCGCGATGCGCGCTACCACGGCCACTCCGATTTCGAACCCGCCGTGGCGAACCCCCATCATCATCATCGGTTCACCAGCTGCTCGCGTGTCCTACTGACCCCTTTCTCGTTCCGCGAGTTCTGCATCGACGGTTCCTTCGTCTCGGCCGACCGTGCCGGCGGGTCGGTCAGCGTCTACTCGGGGTCGGGCGGCCGCCGCGCTCCCCGCCCTTACGAAACGCATCACTGGACCGCGGTCCTCACGGGCTGACCCGGGCGGCGCCCGCCGGGCCCCCCGAAAACCGGCGATTGCAGGAGTTTCGGCGTTCTGCACAAGCCCATCCTCTGTGACAGCGCTCACACACAAGGCGACCCATCCCCGTGAGCCTTCACCGCTTGCTTACAGAACGCAAACATGTTGCCCTGTTCGGAGCCGTCGCGGCGCTTGCCTTGCCCGCCGTCGCATCGGCCGCCCAGAACGAAAAGCTGCCGCCGCGGGTGAGGTTGCGTGCCGAGGCGCCCCGCGACGGCGGTGCGATCGGCATCGGTGACGCGAAGGCGCTCACCGGGCCGCTGCTCGACCCGGTCGAGCGTTACGGCCGGCTGATCGCCAGGACCACGGAGCGGGCCGAGCACCGGCAGAAGGTCCATGCGCGCGAGCGCCGCGAAGCGCGCGAAGAACGGGAAGAGCTCGCCGACCTGCCTGGCGGGGTGTCGATGGGGACGCTGGAGGCGATCGCCGCCTGCGAGTCCGGCGGCGACCCGGAAGCGGTCTCCTCCGACGGCACCTACCGCGGCAAATACCAGTTCGACCAGGGCACCTGGGAATCGGTCGGCGGCCACGGCGACCCCGCCCGGGCGCCGGAAGCCGAACAGGACTACCGCGCCGCGCTCCTCTACTCGGAGTCCGGCTCCAGTCCCTGGCCGATCTGCGGCTGACCGACCGCGGTCGACCTGCGTTAGCCATAGGTTCACTCAAGACGACCGCGGTGGCCGTGGCCGGGGCTACGATCCGGACATGGCTGGCGAGGACACGAAAGCGGCAGCCGACGCGGAGGAGATCGTCGGCGACGGCGTCCCGGCCCCGGATCCGGGCGGCCCGACCCGCAAGCCGCCGCGCGAGGCGGTCGCCGAGGCGCACGTCCGCGCCCCCACCCGTGGCAACCGCCGCCTGGAGAGCCTGATCGACGCGGCCAACGCCGACGACCAGGTGCGCGGCTGGTGGTACATGGCCCAGGTCAACGCCGAGCGGCTCGGCATGTCCGACCACAGCTGGGTCCACATGCAGATCGTGCTCAACATCTCGTTGCGGTTGCTCCGCCTACTGGTCAGGGCCGGGGTCGAGCCGGCGATGGTCGCCGACCATGGGATGCGCGACCGCGACGCCGAGGTGGTCGTCGCGGGCGGCGCCCTGCTGCACGACGTCGGCATGTCGATCCACCGCGCCGACCACGAGGAATACTCGCTCTTCCTCGCCCAGAGCGCCCTCGACCGCCTCCTCGCCGGCGCCTACAGACAGCCGGAGCGGACCGTGGTCGAAGCGGAGATCCTGCACGCGATCATCGGCCACCGCCGTCGCGGCGAGCCCTATACGGTCGAGGCCGGTGTGGTCCGCGTCGCCGACGCTCTCGACATGGCGCAGGGCCGCACCCGGATCCCGATCGACTCCGGCCACGAAGGCATCCACTCGATCTCCGCCGCGGCGATCGACGCCGTGCGGATCAGCGCCGGCGAGGACCACCCGGTGCGGATCGAGATCCAGCTCAACAACTCGGCGGGCATCTTCCAGGTCGACGACCTGCTGGCGACGAAGATCCGCGGCACCCCGCTCGAGGGCAAGGTCGAAGTGATCGCCGAGATCGAGGGGGAGACCGAGAAGCGGCTGCTGAGCGGATTCCGGCTGACCTAGCGGCCCGAGCGAGGGCTCTAGCCCAGGCGCTCGATGTCGTAGCGGCGCTTCTCCTTGCGGCGCTCCAGCGCCCCCTGGATCAGCGACAGCCCGATCACGAGGACGACGAAGAACGCCATCACGCCGAAGCAGAAGAAGGTGATGGTCTGGTCCGAGGCCTTGCCGGCCAGCCCCTCGCCGTTTTCGGCGAAGGCCGTCGGGGCGGCGACGAGCATCGTCGTCAGGGCCATCAGGAAGAGGGCGGCGGCGCGCTTCACGCCGGGCAATCTATCGCACGGGGCAGCGTAGGATCGTCCGATGTCCAACCTCGAGGCGCTCCTGCTGGGCGTGGTCCAGGGGCTGACCGAGTTCCTGCCGATCTCGTCCTCAGGCCACCTGATCATCGTCCCCTGGCTGCAGGACTACACCTTCCTCACCGAAGACGAAGCCTTCAACAAGACCTTCGACGTCGCCCTCCACGCGGGCACGCTGATCGCCGCCGTCGCCTTCTTCCGGCTCGAGGTCCTGCGCCTCGTCGCCGGATTCGTCGCCGCCGTGCGCAAGCGGGCGATCGAGACGAGCGAGGAGCGCCTCGCGGTGGCGATCGCGATCGGCACCGTGCCCGCGGTGATCGCGGGCGGGCTCGCCTCCGACTTCATCGACGAACACCTCGGCGAGCCGTGGATGATCGCCGTCCAGCTGATCTTCTTCGCCGCCTTGCTGGACTGGGCCGACCGCCGGCCACAGCGGCGCCCGCTGCGGCGCTCGAACCTGCGCGACGGCGTCTGGATCGGGATCGCCCAGGTGCTGGCGCTGGCGCCCGGCACCTCGCGCTCGGGGATCACGATCACCGCCGCCCGCGCCCTCGGCCTCGATCGCGACGCGGCGGCCCGCTTCTCCTTCCTGCTGCTGATCCCGATCGTCGCCGGCGCCACCCTCTTCAAAGGCATCGGCGCGGTCCACGAAGGCCTGCCGCCCGGGGTCGGCGGGCCGATGGTGGTGGGGACGATCGCGGCGGCGATCTCCGGCTACGCGGCGATCGTCTTCCTGCTCCGCCTGGTGCGGACCACCTCCTATCGGCCGTTCGTCGTCTACCGCTACGCGGCCGGGATCGCGATCCTCCTGGTGATCGCCACCGGTCTCCGCCCGGCGACCTTCTGAGCCCCCGTTCGGCCGCAATTTGGTCCGTCGCGCTTGTGAAAAACCTGTAAACGGCGGAAAAAGGGAGTCCGGGGGTGCATACAATCCGAGGCGAGTTGGCCCCTGACCCGACCACTCGTCTCGCGGTGATCGACACCGATTCCGGTTTCGTCACCGTCCTTGCCAAGCGCGCCGAGGCGGCGGGCTGGCTGCTGCGCATCTCCGCCGGCGCCGTGCCCCCGGACCAACTGGTCGCGATGAAGCTGACCGCGCTGCTGGTCGACCCGACGGTGCTCGGCGACGAGGCGTGGCGCTACCTCGACCGGGTCTGCAGCCTGCTCCCCGATCTCGGCCTCGTCGTCTGCACCGGTCGCTCCACCGTCGCCCAGCGGGTGCGCGGCCTGCGCCTCGGGGTCGACGACTGGATCACCAAGCCTTCCCATCCCGAGGAGGCGATCGCCCGGATCGAAGCGGTCACCCGGCGCCACCGTCGCGGCCGCCACGAGGCGGAGTCCTCGCCGCTGTTTGCCGGTGAGCTCGAGGTCCGCCCCGATCGCTTCCAGGCCTTCGTCGCCGGCGACAGCCTCGACCTGACCCGGCGCGAGTTCGAGCTGCTCCACCTGTTGGCGGACACCCAGGGCCAGGTGCTCGAGCGCGAGACGATCTACCAGCGGGTCTGGGGTTACGCGATGGCCCATGGGGACCGCTCGGTCGACGTCTTCATCCGCAAGCTGCGGCAGAAGCTGGAGAAGCGCTCGCCGGACTGGGAGTACATCCACACCCACTTCGGGGTCGGCTACCGGTTCGATCCGGAGCCGTCGGCCGACGTCGTCCCGGACGCGCCACCGCCCGACGCGGTGATGTCCGTCGACGACCGTGGTTCACGGGTCGGTCACAAGAGCTTCACCGCGGCGTAACCGGATCGGACAGGCCGGCGGCAGCTGATCGGCCATCGCGCGCTGGGGCAGACCCATTCACATCCTTTTTACATCGCCGACACACGCGGATAACAAGCTGCGGCCGCGACGTTGCCACGCTCGCCCTGCGGCTGCGCCACGCGGCCGAATCTCGTCAACGAACCGAAGAGGAGACCGATGTCCAGCTCTAGATGGCTCGTGGTGCTCGTCGCCGCCTGCGTGCTCGTGCTCGGCCTCGCCGCCTGCGGGGGTGGGGGGTCAAGCAGCAGTCCGGGCAAGGAAGGCGAAAGCGGAACCGGAAGCGGGGACCCTCCATCGACCGAAGCGTCGGGCGAAATCGCCGGTGCCGGCTCGACCGCGCAGCAGGCGGCACAGGAAGCCTGGATCGCCGAATTCGAGAACGCCGACAGTGGCGCCACCGTCTCCTATGACGGCGTCGGCTCCGGCGGCGGTCGCGAACAGTTCATCGCCGCCGGCGTCGCCTACGGCGCCAGCGACACGCCGCTCTCCGAATCGGAAGGCGAGCTCGGCAAGGCGATCAAACGCTGCGCGCCGGGTGAACTGGTCGAGGTCCCGAACTACATCTCGCCGATCGCGATCATCTATGACCTTCCGGGCGTCGAAGAACTGAAACTCGAACCGGAGACCCTGGCGAAGATCTTCAACCAGGAAATCGAAGACTGGAACGACTCCGAGATCGCCAAGGAGAACCCCGGCGTCGAACTGCCGGAAACGCGGATCGTCCCGGTCAACCGCTCCGACGAGTCGGGCACGACCGAAAACTTCACCGACTACCTGTCGAAAGTGGCGCCCCAGGTCTGGACCCACGAAGTGAGCGGCGACTGGCCGGTGAAGGGGGGCGAAGCCGCCTCCGGCACCTCGGGCGTGGTCGAAGCCGTCGCCAACGGCGAAGGCGCGATCGGCTACGCCGACGCCTCGCAGGCGGGCGAACTCGGGATCGCGAAGATCAAGGTCGGCGGCGACTGGGCCGAACCGTCCCCGGAAGCGGCGGCGAAGATCCTCGACCTGTCGAAGGAAGACCCGGAGCTCGAGCAAGGCGAAAAGCACGTCATCGCGTTCGAAATCGACCGCAAGACGGAATCGTCGGGCACCTACCCGATCGTCCTGGTGTCCTCGCTGATCGGCTGCACCAAGTACAAGTCGGCGTCCGAAGCGGCTCTGGTGAAGAGCTACTTCGAATACGCGATCAGCCCGGCAGGACAGGAACTGGCCGCCGAAGCCGCCGGCTCCGCGCCCCTCTCGGGCAAGCTGACGAAGAAGGTGGAAGCCGCGGTCGGGGCGATCGAATAGGTCCGATCCGTGGCACCGGTCGACACCACGACCAATGCCGGCCGGCTGCCGGCGAGGGCGTCCGGAGGACGCCATCGCCGCGGCGACCGGATCTTCGGCAACGCCGCGGTGATCGCCGCGGTGACGATCCTGGCGCTGCTGGTCGGGGTCGCCGTCTTCCTGGTCACCGAGGGGTTCCCGGCGCTGACCGCCTCGGCCTCCGAGCTGCCGGGGCACGAAAGCTTCCTCGGCTACGTCGCGCCGCTCGCCTTCGGCACCGTCCTGGCGGGCGCCCTGGCGACGGTGATCGCGGTGCCCCTCGCGGTCGCGGTCGCGCTCTTCATCACCCACATCGCGCCGCCGCGGATCGCGCTGACGCTCGGCTACCTGGTCGACCTCCTCGCCGCGATCCCGAGCATCATCTACGGGCTCTGGGGGATCTTCGTGCTCGGCCCGGCCGCCGTGCCGGCGATGAGATGGCTCGAAGAAGAGCTCGGCTTCCTGCCGATCTTCGCAGGGCCGGCCTCGATCACCGGCCGCACGATGCTGGTCGTCGGGCTCGTCCTGGCGGTGATGATCCTGCCGATCGTCTCCGCCGTCGCCCGCGAGGTCTTCTCGCAGACACCGCGCAAGCTGCAGGAAGGCGCGCAGGCGCTCGGCGCCACCCGCTGGGAGATGATCCGCACCACGGTGCTGCCCTTCGGCCGCTCGTCGGTGATCTCCGGCGCGATGCTCGGCCTCGGTCGGGCACTCGGCGAGACGATGGCGGTGGCGATCATCCTCTCCGTCTCCGGCGGCATCACCTTCAACCTGATCGGCCAGGCGAACCCGTCGACGATCGCCGCCAACATCGCCCTCGACTTCCCCGAGTCCTCGGGCCTCGCCGTCAACCTGCTGATCGCCACCGGGCTCGTCCTCTTCGCGATCACCCTGGCCACCAACTTCCTCGCGCGGCTGATCGTCGCCCGCTCGAGCCCACGATGACGCCGCCATCCGACAGCGCCGTGGTGAGCGCGCCGCGGCGCCCGATCTTCGCCGGGGAAGGTGGTGGCGGGACGCTGCCCGACTGGGCACCCTGGGGCGTCGTCGTCGGCGCCCTCGTGTTCTGCGCCGCAGCCCTGGCGGCGCTCGGCTGGTTCACGATCGCGCTGACGCTCGTCTTCGGGGCGCTCGTCGCGATCGTCGCCATCTATGTCGCCTCGCGCGCCGTCGAGGGCCCCCGCCGGGCCAAGGACCGGGCGGTCACGATGGCGATCGCGGCCGCCTTCGGCGTCTCGATGGCGCCGCTGATCTCGCTCCTCTACGAGGTGGTGAAGCGCGGCGCCCGCGGCATCAGCTGGGAATTCTTCACCTCCGATGCGCGCGGGGTGGTCGGCGGGGGCGGCGCCGAGCACGCGATCGTCGGCACCCTGATCATCACCGCCTGCGCGGCGCTGATCTCGGTGCCGATCGGGATCATGGCGGCGATCTACATGAACGAGTACGGCCGCGGACCGCTGCGCCGCGCCCTCACCTTCTTCGTCGACGTGATGACCGGCATCCCCTCGATCGTCGCCGGCCTCTTCGCCTACGCGCTCTTCGAGCTCTTCTTCGGCCCCGGCATCCGGATGGGGATCATGGGCTCGGTGGCGCTCTCGGTGCTGATGATCCCGATCGTCATCCGCGCCGCCGAGGAGGTGCTGAAGATCGTCCCCGACCATCTGCGCGAAGCCTCCTACGCGCTCGGCACGCCGAAGTGGAAGACGATCGTCAAGGTCGTCCTGCCGACCGCCTT
>DASZZB010000023.1:0-4287 GCA_035545115.1 Solirubrobacterales bacterium
GCCCGCGGCGAGCTGCTCACCCGCCTCGGCCGCCCCGAGGAGGCGGGCGCCGCGTTCGAACGTGCGCTTGCCCTGATCGACGACGAGGCCGAGCACCGACTGATCGCACGTAAGCTTGCTGCGATCAGTCGATGAGCGCCAAGCCCTTCCTCCTCCTGCAGATCTCCGACACCCACCTCGGTGCGAGCTGGCAGGGCATCGATCCCGAGCGCTGCCTGCGGCACGCAGTCGAGGCGATCCTGGCGCTGCCGCAGCGGCCCGACGCGCTGCTCGTCTCCGGCGACCTCACCCAGGAGGGGACGCCGGAGGAATACGCGCGGGTGCGTGAGCTGCTGGCGCCGCTCGAGCTCAGGCCGCACGTCCTGCCCGGCAACCACGACCGGCGCGGGCCGCTGCGCGAGACGTTCGGGGTGCCGGGCGAGGGCGAGGAGCCGGTGTCCCACACCGCCGACCTCGGGCCGCTGCGGCTGGTCTGCGTCGACTCGATCATCCCCGGCGCCGAAGCCGGCGCGCTCGACGGCGGCCGGGTCGAGTGGCTCGAGGCGACGCTCGCCGCCGACCGCGAGAAGCCGACTGTGGTCGCGATGCACCACCCGCCGCTCTCCACCGAGATGCCCGGCTTCGACCGGATCGGCCTCGACCCCGGCTCGCGGGCGGCGCTCGCCGAGGTGCTGGCCCGCCACCCCCAGGTGCGGCGGGTGGTCGCCGGCCACGTGCACCGGGCGATCGTCGGCGAGCTCGGCGGCCGTCCCGTCCTCACCGTGCCGAGCACCTACCTACAGTCGGCGGCCGACTTCGCCGGGCCGGGAATCGAGATGCGCGCCGATCCGCCTGGCTTCGCGCTCCACGCGCTGCGCGACGGGGCGCTCGCCTCGCACCTGCAAGCCTTTCCGCTGTTCCTTTCCACCACCATTCCGGAATAAGGAACAGCGGGAGGAGCTCAGTAGCGGAGGATCGCGGCGACGCCCTCGGCGGCGGCGAGCGCCTCGGCGGCGGCGCCGTGGACGACGGTGATCTTGGCGCTGCCGGCGAGCGCGCCGCGGACCAGCGACTCTGCGTCGGCACCGATCCCGGCGTCCAGGACCAGCCGTTCGACCCGTCCTTCGCCGACCGCCTCGCCGACCTCCTGGCGCCCGCCGGCGCCGCGGCTGCCGCCGCGCGCCTCTTCCAGCGCCTGCGCCACCAGCCGCGACTCGCGCTCGGCGTCGGCGTTCTCGACCGCTTCGGCGACTGTCTCGTGGAGCTTGCCGAGCGGGGTCGAGATCAGATCGGCCTCGCCACCGACCGCCAGCTTCACCTTCGGCGCGCTCAGCCCCGCCTCGAAGCTCTCCAGGTCGTTGGCCGGGCCGAAGGCGAGCCCCTGCTCGATCCGCCGCTCTTCGAGCGCCCGACCGACCAGCGCCCCGGCCTCGCCGAGGAACTTGTGGCGGTTGTGTTCGAGCCGGTCGCCGTAGGAGTCCTTGCCGGAGGACGCGCCGCCCTGGCCGCGCGCCGGATCGGCCCCGGTCTGCGCCTTGCGCTCGCGCCAGTCGAGGCTGGTCACCTCGAGTTCCCAGTCCTCCAGCTCCGACAGTTCGCCTTCGGCGAAGAGCAGCAGGCGGACCCGCTCCAAGGAGACGATCGCGATGCCGCGCCGCTCGCCGCGACAGGCGAGGTCGACCAGCGGCGCCAGCGCCGGGCGCTCGCCGAGCTCGACGCAGGCGCTCGCCTGCGGCGCCGCGCCGGTCCCCCACCAGTGCTCGGTGCCGCTCGTCTCGGCGACCTCGACGAAGCCCGCGGCGCCGCGCGGCGGCGGCCGGTGGTCGCCGTCTTCGAAGCGCTCGGTGATCCGCCTGGCGACCGCCCGCAGGGCGACGCGGCGCTCGTGCGCGGCGTCCTTGGCCGCCTCCTGCAGGGCGTCGAGGCCGTTGCGCAGCTCGGTCCGCCAGGCGCCGCCGCGATCGGCCGGGTCGAAGCCCAGATAGACGGAGACGACTCCCAACGGTGGCTGCCAGTCGCTCAGGCGACGCGCGTCCTCGAAGCTCGGGTGGGCCATCGGCGCTCCTCCTCGGTCGTGGTCGGGATCGTCTACCCCGCCTCCTGGGCGGGAACCTACCGGGCGCTAGGCGTCGCGGGCGACCCGGAAGCCCATGTTCCCGGTCGAGCTGTCCGGGGTGTTGAAGCTGCGCGCCGCGACCCGGTAGCGGTTGCAGTAGGAGGCGTGACAGAGGTAGGAGCCGCCGCGGATCGCCCGCGTCTGGCGGTCGAAGCGCTCGGCGCACCATTCCCAGACGTTGCCCGAGGTGTTCATCAGGCCGTGGCCGTTGGGCTCGAAGGCGTCGACCGGGCAGGTGCCGAACCAGCCGTCGTCGACGGTGTTGTGGGAGGGGAAGGTCCCCTGCCAGACGTTCATCCGGTGCCGGCCGCCCGGCTCCAGCTCGTCGCCCCAGGGGAAGCGGGCCTGCTCGAGGCCGCCGCGGGCGGCCATCTCCCACTCCGCCTCGTGCGGCAGGCGGGTCCCCGACCAGGCGCAGAAGGCTTTCGCGTCGCTCCAGGAGACGTGGACGACCGGGTGGTCGAGGCGGTCCTCGATGTCGGAGTGCGGGCCCTCGGGGTGCTGCCAGTCGGCACCGAAGACCTGGCGCCACCAGGGCGCGTTGGCGATCCCCCGGGTCGGTTCGAAGTCCTCCGGCAGGAGCCCGGCGAAGACGAAGGACCAGCCGGCGCGCTCGGCTTCGGTGCGGTATCCGGTCGCCGCGAGGAACTCGGCGAAGCGGCGGTTGGTGACCGCGACCGGGTCGATCCAGAAGGGCGGCAGCTCGACCTCGCGGATCGGGCCCTCGCGGTCCTGGGGGAAGCCGTCGGCGTCTTCGGTCCCCATCAGGAAGCTGCCGCCGAGGCGGACCATGCCCGTGGTGGCGCCGTCGTTGGCGCTCTCCGGGACCGGGCGCGCGGCCTCGGCCCCTCCCCCGTTCGGGGTACGTCCCGGCGCGCAACAGGCGTGGTCGTGCTCATCCATCCCCTATCAGTGTGCCCGACAAGCAGGGGCGGCCGGCCGGATGTCGAACAAATGGCATCGTCAAGCCGTTTCCGCAGTCCCCGGATCGTCCAACAAAGGAGAGAGACGTGGAAGTGAGAGGCGAAGCGCGGGCGATGTTCGCCGCCATCCTGTTGCTGATCGCCGGCGTGCTCAACGTGATCTACGGCATCGCCGCGATCGGCAACGCCAGTTTCTTCGACCACCAGACCGCATACGTCGTCTTCGGCCTCGGCTTCTGGGGCTGGGTGACGCTGCTGATCGGCCTCGTCCAGCTGACCGGCGGCTGGTCGCTGTTCAGCGGCGGCACCTATGGCCGCGTCATCGGGATCATCGGCGCCTCGATCGGCGCGGTCGAGTCGCTGCTCTCGATCGGCGGCAGCTACCCGTTCTGGTCACTGGGCATCTTCGCGCTCTGCCTGATCGTCCTCCATGGGCTGATCGTCTACGGCGAGCCGGTCGAGCGCTAGGCCGCCGAAGCGCGGTCGACCTCCGTTAACTTCGCGGCCGGCGCGGTCGACCTCCGTTCCGCATAGGTTCACTCAGGTCGACCGCGCCACGGCGGTCTTGGTGACCGTGCAGACGTAGTAGAGGTCGAGCAGGAAGCGGTGGGTGACGACCTCGCCGAGGATGGCCAGATCGTCCCAGGGGCGGACGTAGGGATGGCCCGGGCCGAGCTTGACCAGCTGCCGGGCGATCGGGTCGAGGATCGGGCGCAGGCGGGTCTCGGTGAGGCCGAGATCCATCACCGCCAGCCGGCGGCCGGGCCGCAGGTGCTCCCAGACGCGGGTGGCGGCGGGCAACCGCGCCTCCGCCGGCATCGCCGAGTAGCTGAGGCTGAAGAGGACGCCGTCGACCTCGCGGGCGAGCTCGACCGTGGCCGCGTTCGAGTGGACCAGGCGGACGTTGCGCCAGCCGCGCCGCGCGACCATCTTCTCCGCCTCGGCCAGCATCCCTGTCGAGAGGTCGACCCCGATCACCGCACCCTCCGGCCCGACCGCGTCGACCAGGTAGGGAAGGTTGCGGCCGGATCCGGCGCCGACCTCGAGCACGGTGTCGCCGGGCCGCAGCGCGAGGGCCCCGACCCCCTTGCGACGTGCCCAGGGCGTGATCAGGAACAACGGCGAGAGCGCCCGGTAGTACGGCGCCACGCGGTCGTACTGCGCCGTGATCGCCTCCTGCGTGCCCATCAAGGCCGAGCCTAGCGCCGCCCATCGCGTCGGGGTCGTTCCGTTGGCCCGGCAGACGGCCTCAGGACGACCGCGAGCCGG
>DASZZB010000024.1:0-3189 GCA_035545115.1 Solirubrobacterales bacterium
CTCACCCATCGCGTCTGTGACCGTGGAGGAGTCGTGGACTTCACGACTCCTTCCTCACGTCACCCGTGATGTTCCCGGCATCTCCGTGACGACCACCGGCCCTCGGCGTCCTTCGCCACGATCCCCGTCCCCTTCCGCGCCCCGACCGCCTCCCCGGACTCCCACCGTCCCCCCGAGACCCGGCCATCTCGGCGGCCACAGCCTGCCCGGGTCGCCGCCGAGATGGCCGGGTCCCTTGTCCGTCCCGCCAGGATGGCCCCGTCCCTTCCGCGTCCCGCCACGACGCCCCCGTCCCTCCGGGCCCCCCAACCCACTGGATCCCTCTTCTAGCCAGTCTTGAGGTCCATCCGCAGGCGGACCCGGGTGCCGCTCGGGCCGCTGTCGATCACCATCTCGTCGCTGAGCCGATCGGCGATGTAGAGGCCGCGGCCGTGTTCGGTGGCCGGGTCGGGACGGACCTGGCCGACCGTCGGGTCGGCGATCGTGCCGGCGTCGGCCACCTCGACCAGGAGCGCGCCGTCCTCCTCCCAGACCGTGGCCAGGCCACGACCGCGGCCGTACAGGATGCTGTTCGTGGCGAGCTCCGAGGCGGCGACGACGAGATCGGAGGCGCGCCGCGGCGAGAGCCCGGCGTCCGCGGCCCGATCGCCGACCAGGGCGCGCACGTCATGCAGGCCGTCGAGGCCGAACTCGAGGCGGCCGGCCCGCAGTGGTGGAAGTGGGAATTCGGCCCGCAGCCGGTCGGAGCGGAGCGTCTGCATGCTCCTGAACTACCCGCCGGCGGCCGTCCTCAACATCGGTGGCGTCCCGCCTCGAGAGCATCGTAGGCGACGAGCTGGGGGAAGGCGAGGGCGACGACGCCCGCCGAGGCGACGCAGACGAGGCCGCCGGAGACGACCGAGAAGGCGGGCGTGGCGAGCGCCGCGACCGTCCCCGACTCGATATCGCCGAGGCGCGGGCCACCGGCGACGACGAGGCTGAAGACGGAGGAGATGCGGCCGCGCATCCGGTCCGGGGTCAGCACCTGCATCATCGTGCTGCGGCAGACCGCGCTGACCGAGTCGGCGGCGCCCGCCAGGGCGAAGAGCGCGGCGGCGGGCCAAAGGTTGTCCACCACCCCCGCGGCGGCGATGAAGATCCCCCAGAAGGCGACCGAGACCAGGACGATCCGGCCCAGCCGGCGGGCGTGGGACATCCAACCGGTGGTCAGCGCGGCGACGGTCGAGCCCGCCGCGACCGCCGCGTAGAGCATCCCGGTCCCGGTCGCCCCCGCGTGGTAGACGGTCAACGAGAGGACCGGGAAGAGGGCGCGCGGCATGCCGAAGGTCATCGCCGAGAGGTCGATCACGAAGCCGGCCGTCACCGCCTTCAGCCTGCGCAGGTAGGAGAGGCCGGAGCGGATCGAGCGCAGGACCGGCTCCTGCGCCTCGGCCGCGGTCGGCGGCTGCGCCGCCATCAGCGCCGCCGCGCCGGCCATGCCGAGGCAGCTGACCGCGTCGACCGCGTAGGGGGTGGTGAGGCCGAAGGCGGCGATCAGGACGCCGCCGAGCGCGGGGCCCACCACCATGGTGAGCTGGTAGAGGCCGTAGGTGAGCGAGATCGCCGCCGGCAGGAGCGCGGTGGAGACCGTGTTGGGGACGATCGCCGAACGCGTCACCCGCTCGACCGCCGATGCCCCCGCCATCGCCCCGGCGAGGACGAAGAGGATCCAGACCGGCGGCGGCCCGGTCGCCGCGGCGAGCGCGAGGGCGGCGGCGACCGCAACCAGGGCGAGCTGGCAGGTCAGCAGCAGGTCGCGGCGGTCGAAGCAGTCGGCGAGGGCGCCGCCGAAGAGCGAGGCGACGATCAACGGCCCCAGCTCGGCGGCGCCGATCAGCCCGGTGAGGAAGGCCGAGCCGGTGATCACGAACACCTGGTAGGGCAGCGCCACCAGGGTCGCCTGGGTGCCGAGCCCGGTGATCAGCGAGCCCACCGTGAGGAGGCGAAAGTCGCGCGACTCGCGCAGGGGCCGACCGTCGACCGCTATCCGGGAAAGCCACTTCAGAGAGACCGAACCTAGTGGAGTCCTAAGATCGGGCCATGAGCCGCGCCGCCACGGATACCGTCGCCCTCGTCACCGGGTCGACCGACGGGCACGGACGGGCGCTCGCCGAGCGACTCGCCGGGACGGGGATGACCGTCCACATCCACGGACGCGACGAGGAAAGGCTCGCCGCGGCGGCGCGGGAGATCGTCGCGGCGACCGGCAACGACCGCGTCCATCCCCACCGCGCCGACCTCGCCTCGCTGGCCGAGGTGCAGGCGCTCGCCGAAGAGGTCGCCGCCCTCGACGCCCTCCATCTGCTCGTCAACAACGCCGGGATCGGCTCCGGGTTCCCGGATTCGCCCGAACGCCAGGAGAGCGCCGACGGGGTCGAGCTGCGTCTCGCCGTCAACTACCTGGCGGGCTTCGTCCTCACCGAGCACCTCCTGCCCCTGCTGCGCCGCTCCGCCCCGGCGCGGATCGTGATGGTCGCCTCGCGCGGCCAGGCGCCGCTCGACTTCGACGACCCGATGTTGGAGCGCTCCCTCTACGAAGGGCGGCGCGCCTACGCGCAGAGCAAGCTGGCCCAGATCACCTACGCGTTCGACCTGTCCGAGCGACTCGGCGTCGCCTCCGGCGTGACGGTCAACGCCCTCCACCCCTCCACCTACATGCCGACCAAGATCGTGCTCCGGCAGCACGGCGAGCCGATCGATTCCCTGCAGCGGGGAGTCGAGGCGACGCTGCGGCTCGCCGTCGATCCGGCGCTCGACGGGGTGAGCGGTCGCTACTTCGACCGCACCGAAGAGGTGCGCGCCGCCGACCAGGCCTACGAGCCGGAGGCGCGGCGGCGCCTGCGGGAACTGAGCGAGGGGCTGGCGAGGGGTTTCGTCTGATTGATCGCCGGCGCGATTCATGCGAACATACGTTCGTATGGAGATCGCCTGCGTCATCGACCGTCGCCTGGCGACTCCTGGGCGCCCGGGCCGCTCCGGGGGGCTTCGGCCCGGGCGCAGAGCTGCCGCCGATCCGGTCGCGGCGGCCGAGCTGACCGAGGCCGTGGTGCGGGCGCTGGAGGGCATCGGCGCCGCGGTCGAGACGGAGCGGGCGGGGGAGGCCTTCTTCGCGGTCGACGGGCTGCGCGGCCTCTACGGCGGCACCGTCGA
>DASZZB010000025.1:0-2150 GCA_035545115.1 Solirubrobacterales bacterium
GTTAGCTCCGCATAGCGGAGCTAACTGCGAACGCCACCTCGGCCCGCCTACTCGATTCCCAGCCGATCCAGCATGTCTTCGTCCCGCCGCCAGTTGCGCCGCACGCGGACCTGAAGGTCGAGGTGGACCTGGGCGCCGAGCTCGCGCTCGAGCGAGCGGCGCGCCGCCGTGCCGATCTCGCCGATCTTGGCGCCGCCGCGGCCGATCAGGATCCCCTTCTGGGACTCCGTCTCGGCCCAGATCTCGGCGGTTACGGTGACCAGGCCGTCGTCGCGCGGCTCGACCGCCTGCACCTTGACCTCGACCGAGTGGGGGATCTCCTGCCGGGTCCGGTTCAGCACCTGCTCGCGGATCAGCTCGGCGAGCAGCAGCTCCGACGACTGGTCCGAGGAGTCCTCCGGCGGATACATGTACGGCCCCTCGGGAACCAGCTCGCCGAGCCGCTGGAGGAGCTCGTCGAGGCCGGCGCCGGAGCGGGCGCTGATCGGGAAGACCTCGTCGACACCGGGAAGCTCGGCGCCTCCGCTGAGCGCCTCGACGGTGCCGCCGCGACCCAGCCGGTCGCACTTGTTGACCGCGCAGATCACCGGGATCTGATCCCGGGCCGCCTTCAGCAGGCCGGCGATGAAGCGGTCGCCCGGCCCGACGCCCTCCTCGCCGTTGACCACGAGCAGCGCGACGTCGGAGTCGGCCAGCTCGCGCTCGACCCGCGCCTGCATCCGCTTGGTCAGCGCGTCGCGGGGGCGCTGCACGCCGGGCAGGTCGACCAGGACCAGCTGTCGTTCGGCCTCGAGATCGGTGGCGACGCCGCGGATCGCCCGCCGGGTCGTCTGCGGGCGCATCGAGACGATCGCGACGTGGCGGCCGACCAGGGCGTTCACCAAGGTCGACTTGCCGACGTTAGGCCGTCCCGCCAACCCGACGAAGCCGGAGCGGGTGCTCACCGGCCCCGCCTCATCGGAGCGACCCCAGGACCCGGTGCTGAAGGGCGAGCATCTCGCCGTCGTCGGTCTCGTGGTCGTGCCCGCAGAGGTGGAGGACGCCGTGGACGACGGCCTCGGCGAGGGCCATGTCGACGCAGAGCTCCGGGCAGATCGCGACGTCGCCGAGCTCACGCGGGCCGGCCGCCGGGCCGAGCCCGTCGATCGGGAAGGAGAGCACGTCGGTCGGCTCGTCCACCCCTCGGTGCTCGCGGTTCAACTCCTGGATCCGCGCCGCGTCGACGACCTCGACCGCCAGATGGCCGTCCTCGACCCCGACCGCGGCCAGCGCCGCCGCGACCGGCGCGCGCAGATCGGCGGGGACGTCAGACAGGTCGGCCGGCACCGTGTCGATCGTAGGCGGCGACGATCCGCTGGACGAGCTTGTGGCGGACGACGTCCTCGCCGCCGAACTCGATGAAGGAGATGTCCTTGACCTCGTGCAGGATGTCGCGGACGGCGACGAGGCCGGAGCGCTGGTCGGTCGGCAGGTCGATCTGGGTGACGTCGCCGGTGACCACCATGCGCGAGTTGAAGCCGAGCCGGGTGAGGAACATCTTCATCTGCTCGGGCGTCGTGTTCTGTGCCTCGTCAAGGATCACAAAGGAATCATTGAGCGTTCTACCCCGCATGAAGGCCAGTGGCGCCACCTCGATCACGTCGCGCTCGAAGTAGCCGTTGACGCGGTCGGGATCGATCATGTCGTAGAGGGCGTCGAAGAGCGGCCGCAGGTAGGGGTCGACCTTGGCCTGGATGTCGCCGGGCAGGAAGCCGAGCCGCTCGCCCGCCTCGACCGCGGGGCGGGTGAGGATGATCCGCTGCACCTTGCGTTCGGTCAGCGCCGCCGCCGCCATCGCGACCGCGAGGAAGGTCTTGCCGGTGCCCGCCGGGCCGATCCCGAAGGTGATCGTGTTGCGGCGGATCGAGTCGACGTAGCGTTTCTGGTTCAGCGTTTTCGGCGCGACCTTGGTGTTGCGGTGGCGCCAGACCACGTCATCGAGGATCGCCGCCGGGCTCTCTTCGGCGTCGAGCGCGCCGGCCACCGCCTCGATCGTCCCCGGCGCGACGTCGTGCCCGCCCTCTATCAGCTCGACCAGCTCGTCGACCACGCTTGCCGCCTCCTGCAGGTCGGCGTCGTCGCCGTCGAGGGTCAGCACGTTGCCGCGCAGG
>DASZZB010000026.1:0-6345 GCA_035545115.1 Solirubrobacterales bacterium
AGGCTCTCCGGCCGCGAGGACGAGGAGGAGCTCGACAGCTTCTTCCGCGACGGGATGTGGCTGAACGTCGCCGCGGCGCTCGGCGTCGAAGACTTCTCGATCTGCTCGGGCTGGGTCGACGACGCGCTCGTCGCACCCCCGACCCGGTCCTGAGCGCCGGGGAGGCAAATATCTTCATGGCGTGAGTCGCCTCACCCTCGTCGATCTCTTCGCCGGTTGCGGCGGGATGACGCGCGGGTTCGAGGACTCGGGGGCGTTTCGCTCCGTCTTCGCGGTCGAGCTCGACCGCGACGCGGCGGCCACCTACGCGGCCAACTTCGGCGCGCACGTCGCCTGCGGGCCGATCGAGGACGTCGCCGCCTTCCCCGCCGCCGACGTGGTGATCGGCGGGCCGCCCTGCCAAGGGTTCTCGCCGCTCAACCGCGCCGCGGTCGGCTTCGAGCGGCGCGGCCTGTGGCGGCAGTACCTGCGGGCGCTGGTCGCGGTGGAGCCGTGCGCCTTCGTGATGGAGAACGTGCCCGAGCTGCTGCGCTCGGCGGAGTACGCGGAGTTCCGCCGCCGCGTCGAGGGGCTCGGCTTCCGGGTCGAGGGGGAGGTGCTGAACGCCGCCGACTTCGGCGTCCCCCAGCGCCGCCGCCGCGCCATCGTGATCGGGGTGTGGACCGGCGCCGCCATCCCGTGGCCGACACCGACCCACGCCGAGGCCGACCCTCCGCCCTCGGTCGGCTCCCCGGCGACAGAGGGCGAATGCCCCCTCGGGCCGGCGGCGGACCGGGCGCCTTGGACGACGTTTCGCGCGGCGGTCGAGGGCCTTCCGCTGCAACCGGACGGCCGGCGCTGGCACCGGCCGCGGCGGCCGCGGCCGGAGAGCGTGCGGCGCTACAAGGCGGTGCCGCGCGACGGCGGCGATCGCTTCGCGATGCAGCGCAACCTCGACCGGGCCGGTCTCGGCCACCTCGTCCCCCGCTGCTGGCGGGAGAAGCCGACCGGGACCACCGACGTCTTCGGCCGGCTCTGGTGGGACCGCCCGGCGCTGACGATCCGCACCGAGTTCTACAAGCCGGAGAAAGGGCGCTACCTCCACCCCTCCGCCCACCGCCCGATCACCGTGCGCGAGGCGGCGCGGCTGATGAGCTTCCCCGACGACTTCGTCCTGCCCGAGGAGCAGGCGATGTCGAGCATCGCCCGCCAGGTCGGCAACGCGGTCCCGCCGCTCCTCGCCCGCCGCATCGCCGAGGCCCTCGCCGCCTCCCTGCGCGGCGAGACTCGGCCAGCTGTTCCTTTTGCCGGAATAGTGGGGAAAAGGAACAGCTGCGCGGCTTAGGCGCTGCGGCGGGGGCCCTTGAGGCGCGCCGGGGTGGCGGAGCGCGCCGGGGCGGAGCGCGCCCGGGCGGAGCGCACGGCGGCCTCGACCCGGTCGGCGGCGACGTCGGGGGCCTCATGCTCCCAGATCCGCACCACGGTCCAGTCGGCGGCGGCGAGCGCCTCATCGACTGCGGCGTCGCGCGCCCGGTTGCGGGCCAGCTTCTCCTGCCAGAAGGCTTCGTTGGCGCGCGGCATCGTGCCGTGCTCGGGGCAGGAGTGCCAGAAGCAGCCGTCGACGTAGACGGCGACCCTGGCCGGGCCGAAGACGAGGTCGGCGCGGCTCGGCACCCCGGCCAGCGGCCGACGGTCGACCCGGTAGCGGAAGCCGCGCCGGTGCAGCTCGGAGCGCAGTTCGAGCTCCGGCGCCGTGTCGCGCCGCCGCACCCGCGCCATCCGCTCGCTGACGCCGGGCGAGGAAGGCGTCATCGGCGGGCGGGCGCGGCGCGGCTCAGCCACCGGGGAAGTCGATCACCTGGTCGTCGAGGGGGAGCTCGGCATGGCGGGCGCCCAGTTCTCGCCGGGCGATCTTCGCCGCCGCCCCCGCTTCGAGCGCCTCCAGGTTCAGCAGCGTCCCTTCGACCTTGAAGCCGGCGAAGCGGTACGGCACCCCGTTCGAGGCGAGCGGGTGGGGACTGTCCATAACGTGGAAGTGCAGGTGTGGGGCGTTCGAGTTGCCGCTGTTGCCGAGCAGGCCGAGCGTCTGGCCGACCTTGACCTTCTGGCCGACCTTGACCCGGACGGTCCCCGGCTGCAGATGGGCGTAGAAGGCGTAGCGGCCGCCGCCCATCGCGACGACGACGTGGTTGCCGCCCGCCTTTTCCGCCGTGATCGCGGGCGGGAACGCGCCCGCCGGGGTGTTGGGGATGTCGTCGAGGACGCCGACCACCTTCCCTGCCGTCGCCGAGTGGACTTCGTCGCCGAAGTAGGGGTAGCTGGTCAGCTGGTCCAGCGGGCCCTCGAAGAGCCGGCCGAGCGGATCGATCTGGACGAAGTCGATCGCGAAGCGCTCGGCCACGTGGGGCGCGCCGTTCACCGGCAGCACGGTGCCGCGGTGGGCGGTGAACGCGGAGCAGCAGCCGTTGGCGACGACCCAGCCCGGGCCGCGCAGCGGCGGCGCGACGACCACCGCTTCGCGGCGGGTCACCTTGATCGGGGCCAGTTCGTAGCGGGTGGCGACGGCGGCCTGCTTCGGCTGCATCCTCAGCGCGATCCGATGGGTCAGCCGGGCCGGGACCTTGGCCTTGCGCGCCAGGCTGACGTCCATCAGGACGTAGGCGCCCTGTCCGGGCTCGAGCTTGATCGCATGCTTCGGCTGCCCGTAGGGCTGCATCATCGCCTCCAGCGAGGGCCCGGCGAGCTTCTCGACCACCCTGCCGCCCGCCAGCGCCTCGAGCTTGCGCACGGTGACCGTGGATTCGCTGCGGTTGATCAGCTGCAGCTCGTAGGCCAATTCGCGCCGGCCGTTGCTCGTCTGCACCGGTTCCGGCGAGGCGATCGCGTTGCCGACGACCGGCGTGAGGACTTCGCGCTGCGCCGCGGCCGCGTTCGGCACGGCGGCCGCGAGCACCGCGAGAAGGGCGAAGAGGGCGAGGAGGGCGAAGGGCGGCCGGCGACGGAGCATGACCATGAACCCTAGTGACACCGGTTCAAGCGCATGCCTCGACCACCATCGCCAGCCCCTGGCCGACGCCGATGCAGAGGGTCGCCAGGCCGTAGCGGCCACCGCGCGCCCGCAACTCCTCGACCACGCGGCCGACGACCCGGGCGCCGGAGGCGCCGAGCGGATGGCCGAGGGCGATCGCGCCGCCGCTCATGTTCACCTTGGCCGGGTCGAGGTCGGGCCAGCCCTGCAGGCAGGCGAGGGACTGCGAGGCGAAGGCCTCGTTCAGCTCCACCGCGTCGATCTCCCCCCAGCCGATCCCGGCGCGCCCGAGCGCCATCTTCGCGGCCTCGACCGGCGCGATCCCGAAGACGTCGGGGTCGACCCCGTGGACGCCGCGGGAGACGATGCGGGCCAGCGGCGCCGCGCCGATCCGCTCCGCTGCGGCCTCGGAGCCGAGCAGCAGCATCGCCGCACCGTCGTTCAGCGGCGAGGAATTGCCGGCGGTGACCGTCCCACCCTCGACGAAAGCCGGCTTCAGCCTTGCCAGCTTCTTCGACGAGGTGTCGGCGCGGATCCCCTCGTCGCGCTCCAGGTCGGTTCCCGGCACCGGCACCACCTCGGCGAAGCGACCCTCGTTCCAGGCCCGGTCGGCGAGGGTGTGGCTGCGCAGGGCGAACTCGTCCTGGGACTCGCGCGAGATCGCGTGGATCGCCGCCAGCTTCTCCGCCGATTCGCCGAGGCTGATCGTCCACCGCCCTGGCATCTCCGGGTTGACCATCCGCCAGCCGAGCGTCGTCGACCAAAGCTGCTTGTGGCCTGCCGGGAACGCCCGCTCCGGCTTCAACAGGACCCAGGGGGCGCGGCTCATCGACTCCACCCCGCCCGCGACCATCACCTCGGCGTCGCCGGTCTCGATCGCCCGCGCCGCCTGGATCGCCGCCTCGAGGCTCGAGCCGCAGAGGCGGTTGACGGTGGCGCCGGGGACGGTCGTCGGCAGGCCTGCGAGCAGCGCCGCCATCCGCGCGACGTCGCGATTGTCCTCGCCGGCGCCGTTGGCGTCGCCGAGGATGACGTCGTCGATCGCCGCCGGGTCGAGGTCCGGCGCGCGGTCCAGCAGCGACCGCAGCGCGTGGGCGGCGAGGTCGTCGGGCCGGACCCCGGAGAGCGCACCGCCGTAGCGCCCGAACGGCGTGCGCACCGTCCCATATATGTAGGCGGCAGCCATCGAGGGGACCCTAGATGACCGACTCCCCCGGCGAGTTCGCAGAAATAGCCGGATAGCGACTAGAAGTGCGAACGCCACCGGGGGGGCGGGTCCGGGACCCGCTATTTGACGACGAGGATGATCGCGGCGATCACGCCGACCGTCACCACGGTCCACCGCAGCGCCTGATCGGGGATGCGGCGGCCGTGGCGGGCGCCGACCTGGGCACCGGCGATCGAGCCGACCGCGACCAGCGCCGCCGCGTCCCAGGCGACGTGGGCGACGACGACGAAGAGGATCGCGGCGACGCCGTTGGCGACACCGACCATCACGTTCTTCAGCCCGTTGAGGCGCTGCAGGTCGTCGGGGACCAGGAAGCGCAGCGCGGCGAGCAGGATCACGCCCTGGGCGGCGCCGAAGTAGCCGCCGTAGATGCCGACCGCGAAGCCGACCGCCGCCAGGGCGACCTCCCGGTGCCCGCTGAGCGAGCCGTGGCCGAGGTGCGGCGTCGGCCGCGCGATCATCAGCACGCAGGCAAGCACGATCAGCGCCGGCACGACCGCTTCGAAGACCCCTTCGGGCAGGGTCAGGAGGAGGACGCCGCCGGCGATCGCGCCGAGCGCCGTCCCCGTCCCGCCGACCAGGGCGCGCCGCCGCTGTCCCTCCAGCTCGCGCCGGTACCCCCAGGCGGCGCTGCCGTTGCCGAAGACCAGCCCGACCGAGTTGGAGACGTTGGCGGTGACCGGCGCGTAGCCGACCGCCAGCAGCACCGGGAAGGTGACCAGCGAGCCGGAGCCGACGATCGCGTTGACGCCGCCGGCGGTGAAGCCCGCGGCGAGCACCGCGAGCGCCTCGATCGGGCTCAAGCGCCCCTGCCCAGGGTCGTGGCCACTATCCCAGCTCGGCCAATCGCGACACCGTCCGGGCGCAGACTTCGTCGGCCCAGGCGGGCGGGTCCTCGACCCCTTTGTTGCCGACCCAGAGCTGATCGATGCCGAGCTTCGCCAGCTCCTCGGCATGGGCGAGGAAGCCGTCGACGTCGTCGAGCGGGTTGGCGTTGTAGAGGGCGGTCTTCTCGATCTCCTCGTAGTCGCGACCCTCGGTCTCGCAGTGGCCCCTCAGCACCTCGAGTTTGTGGGCGACGACGTCGCGGTCGTTGCCGAAGAGGTTGCAGGCGTCGGCGTAGCGGGCGACCAGGCGCAGCGTCTTCTTCTCTCCCGCCCCACCGATCAGCAGGGTCGGGCGCGGCCGCTGCACCGGCGGCGGCGAGCACATCGTCTCCGCCAGCTCGTAGTGCCTGCCCCGGTAGGGACCGTCGTCCTCGCTCCACATCTGGAAGCAGATCTGGATCGTCTCCTCGAGCCGCTCGAAGCGCTCCGCGATCGGCGGGTAGGGGACGCCGAGCGCATCGTGCTCTTCCTCGAACCAGGCGGCGCCGAGGCCGAGCTGGGCGCGTCCCGCCGAGAGGACGTCGAGCGTGGTGACGGTCTTCGCCAGCAGGCCGGGGTGACGGTAGGTGACGCCGGTGACCAGCAGGCCGAGGCGGATCCGCTCGGTCTGCGCGGCGAGGAAGCCGAGCGCCGTGTAGCCCTCGAGCATCGGCTCGCGAGGCGGGCCGATCGGGGGGATCTGGAACCAGTGGTCCATCAGGGTGAACTGGGCGGCGCCACCCTCCTCGGCGGCACGGGCGGTCGCCGCCAGGATCGGCGCGATGTCCTCGGGGCGGCCGGGATAGGTGAACGAGGGGTTGTGGATCGCGAGCTTCAAGAGCCTTCCTTCCGACTGGGAGTTACCCCGGAGACTAGGGAGGCGAGCTCGTCGACCGGAGAGACGACGCGCCGTCACGGGGCGACTCGCGGCTTGATCGATGATCCCACGGGGCGCTCCGGGGGATGGCCGGGTCCCGGGGGGACGGCGGGATTTCGACGGGGCGGCGGGGCTGCGGTCGTCATTTGGCCCGTACAGCGGACCAAGGGACGGCCGCGCCGCACGGGCGACGCCGAGGGCCGGTGGACGTGACGGAGATGCCGGGAACCTCGCGGGTGACGTGAGGAAGGAGTCGTGGAGTCCACGACTCCTCCACGGTCACGAAGATGCAACCGACCTTGACCACACCATGGTGTGGTCAAGGTCGGTTGCGCGATCGTGGGGACCGTCGGGGGACGTGGATCGC
>DASZZB010000027.1:0-7426 GCA_035545115.1 Solirubrobacterales bacterium
GAGGACGGGCCGGTGTACCTGCAGAACGCGCTCGGCCACGACTTCTTCCACGCGCTCTTCCAGCCCTACGCCGGGTATCTGGTCTTCGGCCCGCGGCTGATCGCGGCGATCGCGGCGCTCTTCCCGATCGGCGACGCGGCCGCGGTGGTGGGGATCGTCTCCGCCCTGGTCGCGGCGCTCTCCGGCCTCGCCGTCTGGTTCGGCAGCGCCGGGCACGTCCGCGATCCCTGGCTGCGCGGCGCCCTGGCGATCGCCACCGCGCTCGCCGCGACCGCCGGCCAGGAGACCCTCGACTCGGCCGCCTACGCGCCCTGGTTCATGCTGGTCGGCTCCTTCTGGCTCCTCTTCCTGCGGCCGCGGACCTGGTGGGGGGCCTGGCTCGCCGGGATCTTCCTCGTCCTCACCGGGCTGAGCACGCCGGGGGTCTGGTTCTTCGCCCCGGTCGCCCTGGTGCGGATCTTCTCGGTCGGGCGTGAACGGCGCGCCTACCCGGTCCTGGCCGGCTGGGCGGTCGGCGCGATCGTCCAGGTCCCGGTCATCCTCGGCCAGGAACAGGGCTCGCCGCTCTGGTCCCGCCACATCTGGACGGCGCTGGTCCAGCGGGTGATCGACGGCGGCGTCTTCGGCCAGCGGCTCGGCGGCGGGCTCTGGGACCAGGGCGGCTGGAAATTCCTCATCCTCTTGATGGTCCTGATCGCGATCGGGCTTGCCCTGGGGCTGCGGCGCGGCCCGATCAGCGCGCGCTGGTTCGTCGGCTTCGCGCTCCCGACCTCGTTCGGGATGTTCATCCTCGAGGTCTACCAGCGCACGGTCGGGCCGAACATCTACTGGTCGCCGGGGATCTCGGGCGGCGTCTCGAGCCGCTACGTCGTGGTGCCGGCGCTGATCTTCCTGAGCGCCCTGGTGGTGACCGTCGACGGCGCCTTCCGCGCCCGCGGAGCGGAGGAGGGCGGCGCCCGCACGGCACCGAGTTGGCGGGCCTGGCCGATCGCCGCCTCGGTGGCGCTGATCCTGGTCGCGGTGGGGGTCTCCTTCGACATGGAGCACGGCGCCCGCGGTGGCCCCCGCTGGCACGAAGGGCTCCGCGAGGCGGCAACCAAATGCGTCGTCAAGCAAGAAGAAGTCGCCGGGATCCCGACCACGCCGGAACCGTGGGGCGTCGTCGTCCCCTGCACCGAAGTCGAATCGTGGGCGAACTTTGTAGCGTCAGGCAAGTGAAACGCCTCCTGATCACCGGCGGCGCCGGCTTCGTCGGCTCCAACCTCGCCTTCTCGCTCGCCCGGCGGCACCCGGACTGGGAGCTGGTGGCGCTCGACAACCTCTACCGCAAAGGGTCGGCGCTGAACCTGCCGCGGCTCGAGCAGGCCGGGGTGGAGTTCGTCGAAGGCGACGTGCGCGAGCCCGGCGACCTGGCGAGGCTGCCCGCCTTCGACGCGATCGTCGAGTGCTCGGCCGAGCCCTCGGTGATGAGCGGCGTCGACGGCGACACCGGCTACCTCGTCCACACCAACCTGACCGGCGCCTACAACTGCCTCGAGCTGGCGCGCCGCGATTCGGCCTTCTTCGTCTTCCTCTCGACCAGCCGCGTCTACCCGGTGCAGCCGCAGGTGGAACTGGTGCTGGAGGAGGCGGAGACCCGCTTCGAGCTGGCCGCCGAGCAGCCCTTCCGCGGCGTCTCCCCGGCGGGGATCTCGGAGGACTTCCCGCTGGAGGGCGCCCGCACCCTCTACGGCGCGACCAAGCTCGCCGCCGAGCTGCTGGTCGAGGAGTACCGGACGGCGCTCGGCGTCCCCGCCGTGATCGACCGCTTCGGCGTGATCGCCGGTCCCTGGCAGATGGGCAAGGTCGACCAGGGGGTGTTCACCCACTGGATGCTGGCCCACCACTTCGGCAACCCGCTCTCCTACATCGGCTTCGGCGGGCACGGCAAGCAGGTGCGGGATCTGCTCCACGCCCTGGACCTGGTCGACCTGGTCGAGCGCCAGCTGCTCGACCCGCAGAAGTGGGACGGCCACACCGTGAACGCCGGCGGCGGCCGCGAGTGCAGCCTCTCGCTGCTCGAGACCACCGAGATCTGCCGACGCCTGACCGGCAACGAGGTGCCGATCACCCCGGTCCCCGAGACGCGCCAGGGCGACGTTCCGATCTATCTTTCCGACTGCGCAAGGCTGTTCGAGCTCGACGAGTGGCGGCCCCGGCGCAGCGCCGAGCAGGTGCTCGCCGACATCCACGAGTGGGTCGCCGCCGACGAGGAGCGGATCGCCGAGGCGCTCGAAATCAAGCTCCCCGACGGGAGGAAGGAGTAGCACCGTGCCCGTAGCGATCATCACCGGCGCCGGCGGCCTGATCGGCTCCGAGGCCGTCGACCATTTCATCGGCCAGGGCTTCGACGTGGTCGGGATCGAGAACGACATGCGGGCCCGCTTCTTCGGGCCGGAATCCTCGACCTCGCACGTCACCCAGCGGCTCGTCGACGAGCACGACTCCTTCAAGTGGGAGAACGTCGACATCCGCGACGCGGCCGAGGTCGAGCGGATCTTCCGCGACCACGCAGGGTCGATCGAGCTGGTCATCCACACCGCGGCGCAACCGTCCCACGACTGGGCGGCGTCGGAGCCGCAGACCGACTTCGGGGTGAACGCCAACGGCACCCTGAACCTGCTCGAGGCGGCCCGCGCGCACGCGATCGACGCGCCGTTCATCTTCACCTCGACCAACAAGGTCTACGGCGACACGCCGAACCGCCTGCCGCTGCTCTCGCTGGAGAAGCGGCTGGAGCTGCCCGAGGACCACCCTTACTACAAGGGCATCGATACGACGATGTCGATCGACACTTCGACCCACTCGCTGTTCGGGGTCTCGAAGGCGGCCGCCGACCTGCTGGTGCAGGAGTACGGCTACTACTTCGACATGCCGACCGTCTGCTTCCGCGGCGGCTGCCTCACCGGGCCTCAGCACGCCGGCGCGAAGCTGCACGGCTTCCTCGCCTACCTGATGAAGTGCACGGTCACCGGCACGCCCTACACCGTCTTCGGCTACGAGGGCAAGCAGGTCCGCGACAACATCCACAGCGCCGACCTGATCGCCGCCTTCGACGAGTTCCGCAAGGCGCCGCGCCCCCATGCCGTCTACAACATCGGCGGCGGCCGCTTCTCCAACTGCTCGATGCTGGAGGCGATCGAGGTCTGCGAGCGCGTCTCCGGCAAGACGCTCGAGTGGACGATGGGCGAGGAGCCGCGGATCGGCGACCACCGCTGGTGGATCTCCGACCTGGCGCCGTTCGAAGCCGACTACCCGAATTTCGGTCTGCGCAACGGGATCGACGAGATCCTGCAGGAGATGTACGAGCAGAACGTCGAGCGCTGGACGGCGACCCCGGCATGAGGATCTCGGTGGTGATGCCGGCCCAGAACGAGGAGGGGTCGGTGGGGGCGACGGTCGAGGGCCTGGTCACCACCCTGGAGGCGGCCGAGATCGACTACGAGATCGTCGTCGTCAACGACGACTCCGAGGACTCGACCGAAGCGGTGATCGCCGCGATCGGCGCCGAGAACCCCCGCGTCCGCGTCCACAAGTCCCACTACGAACGCGGCTTCGGCAACGCGATCCGGGCCGGCCTCGACGTCTTCGAGGGCGACGCGGTGGCGATCGTGATGGCCGACGCCTCCGACGATCCGCGTGACCTCGTCCACTACCACCGCCTGCTCGAGGAAGGCTGGGACTGCGCCTTCGGCTCCCGCTTCATGCCGGGCGCCGAGATCCACGACTACCCCGGCCTGAAGCTCTTCATCAACCGCCTCGCCAACCAGTTCATCCGCATCCTCTTCCGGCACCGCTACAACGACACCACCAACGCCTTCAAGGCCTACAAGCGCGAGGTCATCGAGACCGTCCAGCCGCTCCTCTCCAAACACTTCAACCTCACCGTCGAGCTGCCGCTGAAGGCGATCGTCCGCGGCCACAGCTTCGCCGTCGTCCCCACCTCATGGACCAACCGCACCTCCGGCGAGGCGAAGCTGAAGATGAAAGAGATGGGCAGCCGCTACCTCTTCATCGTCCTCTACGTCTGGCTGGAGAAAGTCCTCAGCCGCGGCGATTACCAGATTCGCGAGCCGCGGACGGGGCGGGCGCCGGCATCTCGAGGTTGACGCAGCATCGCGGCCGTGCATGAGTTCCTTCGAGCACGCCGACGATGACGTCCTCCACTCTGCCGGAGCTGGAAAGAAGGTCATCCACGGCAGCGCCTTGCGAGGGGGCGCGAATCTGGCGAACCTCGTCTTCTCCCTCGCGACCGCGACCCTGCTGCTCAGGCACCTCGGGGTCGAAGAGTCCGGCCGCTATGTAACGGTGATGTCATTGGTCGGGATCGCCATGGCGATCGTCGACCAGGGCCTCAACGTCAGTGCCTCCAAAGACCTGACGACGGTTGCGCGGGACGAACGGCGCGCCCTGCTGGGCAATGTGGTCGGCCAGCGGATCATCGTCGCGGCGATCGCCTGGGTCTGCCTGATCGGCTTCGCGCTGATCGCCGGCTACCCGCGCGAGATGGTGATCGGCACGGCCCTGGCCGGGTTCGGCATCCTGCTCGTCGCGATCGCCAACTCGGTGCTGGTGCCGCTGACCGTCGACCTGCGCAACGCCGGGATCGCGTTGGTCGAAATGCTCCGCGCCTTCCTCTTTCTGGTCGGCGTCATGCTCCTGGTCGTCGCCGGGGCGAAGCTGGACGCCTTCTTCGCCCTCCAGGTCCTGATCGGCCTGGTCGTCATCGCGGTCGTCCCGCTGTTGGTCGGCCGCGCCGGCGTGGTGCGGCCACGCCTCGATCGCCTGCGGCAGCGGGCGCTGCTGCGGACGGCGTTGCCGATCGCCACCGCACTGGTCCTCGGCCAGATCTACTTCCGCCTCGTGATCGTCCTCATGTCCTTGATGTCGAACGCCAGGCAGACCGGTTACTTCGGCGGCTCGCTGCGGGCGATGGAAGCGCTGATCCAACTGCCCATCCTCGTCGCCAGCGTCGCCTTGCCGGTGATGGCGGCCGCCGCCCAGAAAAGAGACCTGGCTCGCCTCAAAAACGTGATCGAAGGGCTGAGCGAGGGCGCCGTGATCGCCGGGATGCTGGTCATCCTGGTGACGATTCGGGCCGCCGACCCGGTGATGCGGGTGATCGGTGGCGCCGAATTCGAACCGGCGGGCAACGTGCTGCGGATCCAGGTCGTCGCTCTGCTCTTCATCGCGTTGTACCAGATCTGGACGGTGGCACTCGTGTCCTTGGGGAGGCAGCGACAGCTGATCTTCACCAACGCCCTCGGCCTGCTCGCGGTCGGGATCTTCGCGGCGGCCTTGGTGCCACCGCTCGGCGCCAGGGGTGGCGCGATCGCCAGTGTCTCCGCCGACATCGTGCTCGCCGGGTTGATCTATTGGCGCCTCCATGTCTCGACCGGGCGGGTGACGGTGCGGGGCGGCTTCCTCGCCCGCGTCGCCATCGCGTCGCTGGCGGGCGCCGTCGTCCTCCCGCTGCCGATCGGGGACATCCCGGCGGCGGTGGCGGGGGGGATCGTCTTCCTCGCCGTCGGCTTTGCGGTCGGCATGGTGCCGAAGGAGCTCCGTGACGTGCTCGGGCCGGAAGGCCTGCTGCGTCGCGGCCCCGGTCCCGAGCCGTCCTGAAGCGGCCCAGGCGGGCGTCCGGGGCCGAACAGCCCGCTAGCATGGCCATTTTGCGCGCCACCGCGAAACGATCAATGTCTCTCTCGATCACCTTCGACCTCGAGGACAACCGGCGGGATCCCGCGCAGCCACCGCGTTTCGTGGCGATGACCGAGCGTTTCCTCGACTTCCTCGACGAGCAGAAGGTCAAGGCGACCGTCTTCGTCGTCGGCGAACTGGGCCGCAGCCACCCCGAGCTGATCCGCGAGGTGGCCTCGCGCGGGCACGAGATCGGCCTCCATGGCCTCCGCCACGTCACCCTTGGTGACGTCGGCCGCGCGAACCTGCGGGACGAGCTGCGTGAGGGCAAGGCGCTGCTCGAGGACGCCGCCCAGGTACCGGTGCCCGGCTTCCGGGCGCCGATCTTCTCGCTGACGCCGGGCACCGCCTGGGCACTCGACGACATCGCCGCCTGTGGCTTCACCTACTCTTCCAGCGTCCTGCCGGCGGTCAATCCCCTGCACGGTTGGCCCGGGGCGCCGCGAACGCCGTTCCGCTGGGACAACGGGCTGATCGAGCTGCCTTGCCCGGTGGCGGGCGCCGGTCGGGCGATGATCCCTTTCCTCGGCGGCATCTACGTCCGCTACGTGCCGCTCTCGGTCAGCATGCGCCTGCTCGCGGGCCTCGGGCCGGACACGCTCGCGTGGAGCTACGTGCATCCCTACGACCTCGACCCCGAGGAGCCGTTCTTCGTCCTCCCGCACGCGGGCTGGCTGACGAGCCGCATCCTGCACACCCGTCGAGGTGCGACCCTGCCGCGGATCAGACGGATCCTGGCCGCCGGCGGTGGCGCGGCGCCGCCGCTCGCCGATCGGCTCGAGGGCATCCACGACGAGGCCCTTCCCCTCGTGGCCTAGGAGTGGCGCGGTGAGCTTCCAGGCGGTTCTCATCATGGCCGGCGCCGCGGCGCTGGGGGTCTCGACGACGATCCTCGTGCGCCGTCGGCTGCTCTCGATCCGCTACGGGCTCGGCTGGCTCACGGTCTCGTTGATCGGTTTCGTCGGCGCCCCGCTGCTGAGTGTCTTCGCCTCGCTGATCGAGGGGCACGGCTTCACCGCGACCGGCTTCTCGCTCGGGATCTTCATCGTCTTTCTCGGACTAGTCTGCCTGCAGCTCTCGATCTCGCTCTCGGGTCTGCACAGCGCTGTCCAGGACCTGGCCGAGTACGCCGCCCTGGTCGAGGCTCGTGTCGGCGCGCTGGAAGCCGAACGCGACGAGGCGAAGACCGAAGCACGGCGCCGGGAGTCGGTCTCATGAGCTCCTCGGCGGACGGCGCAGCGCGGATCCTGGTGATCGTCCCGGCCCTGAACGAGGAGCGCAGCGTCGGCGCCGTCGCCGCCGCCACCCGCGCTCTCGGCTACGACGTCTGCGTCGTCGACGACGGCTCGACCGACTCGACCGGTGCCCGTGCCCGCGAGGCCGGGGCGACCGTGCTGACCGTGCCGCTCAACCTCGGCGTCGGCGGCGCCCTACGTTGCGGCTTCCGCTGGGCGCTGGTCAACGACTACGACGTGGTCGTGCAGGTGGACGCCGACGGGCAGCACGATCCCGGCGAGGTCGCGGCGCTGCTGGAGACGATGCGGGAGACCGACGCCGACCTGGTGGTCGGCTCCCGTTTCGCCGCCGGCGCCGGCGCCTACGAGGTGCGCTCGGCGCGCCGCTTCGCGATGAACCTGCTGGCGCGGCGCGCCGAGCGCGCCATCGGCACCAAGGTGGTCGACTCCAC
>DASZZB010000028.1:0-9241 GCA_035545115.1 Solirubrobacterales bacterium
CGCGCCCGCGCCTTCACCGTGCGCGCCCGCCGGGCGGTGGTCGTCGCCGGCGGCGCCTTCGGCACCCCGGAGCTGCTGCGCCGCTCGGGCCTCGGCGGGCGCGCGGTCGGCCGCAACCTCCACATCCACCCCGCCTGCTGGGTCGGCGCCCGCTACGAGGAGGAGGTGCGGGGCTGGGAGGGCGTGATGCAGAGCTACTACGTCGACGAGTGGGCCGCGCGCGGCATCCTGCTGGAGGCGACGTTCACGCCGCCGGCCTTCGGCGGCGCCTGGCTGGCGGGCGTCGGCGTCGAGCACCAGCGGGCGATGCTCGACCTCGCCCACGTCGCCTCGATCGGCGTCCAGCTCACCGACCGCTCCGCCGGCCGGGTCGGCATCGGCCCGGGCGGATCGCCGCGCCTCTCCTACTCGCTCGACCGCGACGACGCCGCCCGCGTCGGCTTCGGGATCGCCCGCGCCGCCGAGATCCACTTCGCCGCCGGCGCCACCGAGGTCTACCCCAACGTCGCCGGGATCAAGGCTCTGCGGCCCGCCGACCTCGCCGCCTTCGAGGCGCGGCGGTTCAAGCCGGGCGAGCTGCGCCTCGAGGGATTTCACCCGATGGGCACCGCCCGGATCGCCGCCGACCCCGGCGAGGGCGCCTGCGCGCCGGACGGCTCCCTCCACGGCACCCGGGGCGTCTACGTCGCCGACGCCTCCCTCTTCCCCACCGCGCTCGGGGTCAACCCGATGATGACGATCATCGCCTTCGCCAAGCAGGTCGCGCGCGGGGTCGCCGATGCCGCGGAGCGGCCCCCGACCGGACGCGCCCACCGCGACCGGCCGCCGGCGGGCACCGGCGCCTCGGCCTGACCCGGCGAGGTCCAGGTGCCGACGACGACCGATCCGACACGCGCGATGCGCTCGAAGTGGTCATCGCGGGTCGGGACCGTGGTGCCGTTGCGAGCCGCGGTGGTTTGGCGACTCGTCTCGGGGTCGACCTGAAACACCTCCACGATCGGCCTCGCCGGACCGCCCTACCGGATGCCTGTGGAGCTTTACTCTCGTATAGAGCGACTTTCTCTCCACAGCAAAGCGCTGAGCAATGGGGGGATCTGCGACGGATCCGGGTGCGGCGGCCGTAGAGGCTGGGCGCGCCGCTTACCCGAAGACATGGCGGGTGTGGCTGAACGGGTCCTTGCCGAACGCGAGGACCTTGGCCGGCCGCACCGCGAAGACGTGGACGATGCCCTCGCCGCCCTCGTGCGAGAAGCCCTCGGCGATCGGCCGGAACCGCCACTGGCCGTCCCACTTCTCTTCCCAGGCCGTGGCCAGCTCGGCAAGGCGCGCGGCGTCCGTGACCCGCTCGGCCTCGCCCTCGACCACCACGTCCAGTCCCCGCTCCCAGCCATTGCAGCCGGTGGTCAGGGCGACCTTTGCGTTCGCTTCGAGATTGACCGCCTTCTGCTCTCCGGGTCCGGTCCCGAAATGCAACGCGTCGTCGTGCCAGACCGCGACCAGCGGCGTCACATGGGGCCGACCGTCGCGACGGACGGTGGTGATCCAGAACAGCTGCGCCGCCTCCAGCACCTGCTCGGTCTCCCGCCAGGGCGTCGCCTCCGCCCCGGGGCCGCTGAAGCGCCTGTCGAGCCGGCTCTTGACTTGATCCATGGCCTCCTCCTCGCATTCGATGACGACCGACGGCCCGTTCGACGACGGTCACGGTCGACGCCCCCGGCTGGATTCGAACCAGCGACCGTCGGATTAGAAGTCCGATGCTCTATCCAGCTGAGCTACGGGGGCCCGGGGGCATTGTCGCGCCCCCGGCGGCGCGGCGGCGTCCCGGTGCCGCGCCGGATCGCATACGATCGCGGCGTGCCGACGGTGGGGAACGCAGGGGCCGAGCTTTACTGGGAGCGCTCCGGGAGCGGTGAGCCCCTGCTCCTGATCCAGGGCATGAGCGGCACCCACCTCACCTGGGGCGAGCCGTTCCTCTCCCGCCTCGAGGCGGACTTCGACTGCGTCGTCTTCGACAACCGCGGGATCGGCAACTCGGCCGAGGTCGCCGACGCGTTCACGATCGCCGAGCTCGCTGCCGACGCGCTCGCGGTGATGGACGCGGCGGGGCTCGAGACGGCGCACGTGCTCGGCATCTCGATGGGCGGGATGACCGCGCAGGAGCTGGCGCTCGCGGCGCCGGAGCGGCTCCGCACCCTGACCCTCGGCTGCACCTATCCCGGCGGGCCCGGCTCGTCGCTGATCGCGCCCGAGGACGCCGGGCCGCTGCTCGAGGCGTTCGGCTCGGGTGACCCCGACCGCGCCTTCGCGGCGGCCTACGAGGTCAACCTCTCCCCCGGCTTCCGCGCCGAGGAGTCGCACTACGCCGACTTCACCGCGATGGCCGGCGCGCTGCCCGCCCGCCAGGCGACCGTCCAGCTGCAGATCCAGGCGATCGGCGGCCACGACACGCAGGCGCGCCTCGCCCGGATCGACGCCCCGACCCTGGTCATCCACGGCACCGAGGACAAGATGATCCCGGTCGCCAACGGCGAGCTGATCGCCTCGCTGATCGACGGCGCGAAGCTCGAGATCCTCGACGGCGTCGGCCACATGTTCTGGTGGGAGCAGCCCGAGCGCTCCGCCGAGCTGATCCGCGCCCACGCGCTCGGCACCTGAGCCCGGCGTTCGCAGTAATGACCGCATAGCGGAGCTAACTGCGAACGCGGCGGCGGGTGGGCGCTATTCGGCTGCCGCTTCCTCTTCGGTTTCGGCTTCGACTTTTTCTTCGATCTTCTCGATCTGCGCCCGGGTCGGGCAGTACCGCGGCGAGAGCTCGCCGTTCACCTTGAAGACCCAGTCCGGCTCGGGGACGATGTGCGGCTCCGCGATCACCTGTTCCAGGGCCGGATCGGCCTTCACCCAGGCGTAGATCGGATACCAGTACGGGGTCGATTCGGAGTCCTGGGTGTAGCGGGACATGACCACGTAGTCGTAGTCCCCGGCGTTGATCCGCCGCATCAGCTGCGGGCAGGAGGTCGCCAGGCGGTAGGCCCCGTTCGGTCCGGGCACGCCGATGAAGTCGACTTCGTTGGTCGGCGGATTGCCGAAGAAGCCGTACTGGCCGAAGATGATCTCGCTCGAGCCGACCACGCCGATCCGCTTGTGCTGCAGCTTCTGGGTGAAGGCGTACGCCTGCTGCGGTCCGCCTTCCTGCAGGAAGAGGGTCGTCTTCGTGTAGTGCTGGTCGGCGTACTGGACCTGCTGGGCGCGTCCCAGCACCACTGCCAACACCAAGATCACCGCCGCCGCCGCGGCGACGACGCGGCGCGACATGAAGCCCCGGGAGCGTCCCAGCGCCAGCGCGCTCGGCGTCCAGACCAGCGCCAGGGTGAGGAAGATCGTGCCGACGATGTAGGTCGGGTACCACTTCGGCGTGGTCAGGACGGTCGCCCAGTAGACGACGGCGAGGAACAGCATCGTGATCTGGGCGCGCCGGTCGGGCGCCCGCAGCGGTCGCGCGATCGGCAGCATCACCATCGCCAGGATCAGCCCCGGGATCAGGTAGCGGGTGTTGGTGAAGAAGCCGGTCGGGCTGCCTTCCTGACCCGCCGCGGTGAGCGGCGTGAAGACGTAGACGACCGCGGTGATCAACGCCGCGGCGGCGACCACCCGCAGGATCCGGTTGCGGGAGCGCACCACGATGAAGAGCGCGGCGGCGACCGCGACGATCAGGATCAGCGGCCAGAGCGGGCCGAGCGCGTTCTCCAGCTGCGGGAAGAACCATCGTCGGTAGATGGTCGGATCGCCGAGGTAGTGGGCGACGGCGAAGCGCGGCCGCGGGTCGAGCGGCATCTGGTCGGGCACCGGCAGCTGGAGCGGGCCGAACTTGGTGATCGGGATCGGGTTGCCGCCGGTCTTGATCGCCGCCCGCACGTACCAGTAGCCGCCGGTGACGAAGATCGAGAGGCCGAGGATCCAGGCGGTCGTCCAGCGTCTGCCCTTGCCGCTGAAGAGGAAGACGCCGATCGCGATCACCACCACCGGGACGAGGAAGGTCGTCTTCACCGAGGCGGCCAGCCCGGCGGCGATCCCCGCCAGCACCAGCGGGCCCTTGTCGAGCAGCGGCGCGTCGCGCTCCGGCGTGTCCTGGACCGCGGTGCCTTCCCGCGGCGCCCGCCGCTGGTGGGCGTTGATCAGGAAGGCCGCGAAGGCGATCAGGAAGGCGAGCCCCATGATGTCGTTGCGCGCTTCCCCGGGCTGGGTTTCGATCATCACCCCCGAGTCGAGGATGATCGCCCCGGCGATCAGCGTCGCCGGGCCGACCTTGTAGGGGCGCCCGACGCACCAGCAGGCGAGCAGCGCGATCGCCAGCCAGAAGAGGTTGATCAGCGGCGAGAGCCAGTCGCTTTCGAAGAGGACGATCGCCGCGCCGTGGATCAGTTCCGAGCTCTGCGGGTAGAACCAGGCGGCGAGGCGGAGCGGGTCGGTGAAGTGCAGGTGGACGGTCGAGTGCTGCTGGGCGATCGTCGCCGCGAACGGCATGTGGTACCAGGTGGTGTCGCCGCCGAACATCCCCTGGTCGAGATTCAGCTGCGACGGGAACGTCCACTCCGCCAGCGTGAAGGAGGCGACCGCGATCGCCAGGATCAGCGCCCATTTCGTCACCTCGGGCGCCCTCACTTCCTCGCCACGCGCGGGCGCCTTCCAGTAGCCGAGCAGCGCCGCGCCGAGCCCGACCGCGATCGTGAACACGATGATCCAGCCGAAGCGGAGGATGCTCAGCGTGCCGAGGACCTCCAGCGAGATCACCAGCAGCGCGACCGCCAGGATCGCGTCGGCGAGGCGGGCCAGCGCGCCGGAGAATTCGGGGACGATCCAGCGCCGCAACCAGTAGCCGCCGAGCCCGAGCGCGGCGACGATCCCGATCACGGCGAGGCTGCCGGCTATGTAGGAGCCGAAGGAGGGTGCCACGGGCGCGGGATGCTAGCCACCGCGCCCGTCGCCCGCCGCGCGAGAGCCCCCCGGCGCTAGGCGGCGGCCGGGATGGTGCAGGCGACGCCCGTGCCTTTGAGGCCGCAGTAGCCGTTCGGGACCTTGTGCAGGTACTGCTGGTGGTAGTCCTCGGCGTAGTAGAACGGGCCGGCGGGCGCGATCTCGGTGGTCACCGGGGCCTTGCCCGCGGCACGCAGGTCGGCGTCGTAGGCGTCGCGGACCCGCTCTGCGATCTCCCGCTGCGCGTCACCGGTGGTGAAGATGCCGGAGCGGTACTGGGTGCCGATGTCGTTGCCCTGGCGCATGCCCTGGGTCGGGTCGTGCTCCTCGAAGAACACCTTCAGCAGGTCCTCGTAGGAGACCTTCCTCGGGTCGAAGGCGACCATCACCGTCTCGGCGTGGCCGGTCCTGCCGGTGCAGACCTCCTCGTAGGTGGGGTTCGGCGTGACCCCGTTCTGGTAGCCGACCGCGGTCGTGTAGACGCCGTCCATCTCCCAGAAGAGGCGCTCCGCGCCCCAGAAGCAGCCGAGCGCGAAGTAGGCGACCTCGATGCCGTCCGGGAACGGCGGCTGCAGCGGCGTGCCGAGCACGGCGTGGGTCATCTGCTTGCCAAGTGAGTTCATCCATCGCTCCTCTCTCAAGTTCTGAGAAGAAGGCTACGCCCCAGGTCTAACAAGTCCGTGAACTGACAGGGCCGTCTGCATCTGACCGGCCCTGAGCGGGTCCAATGCAGATACGTTGCCTCCGTGGGCTGCTTCGTCGTCCTCTTCGCCCTGATCTCGCCGCGGCTGGCGCTGTTCGTCGTCTGGCTCTTCAGCGATCTCCTCAGCCGCGCCTACGACGCCTGGATCGTGCCGTTCGTCGGCTTCTTCCTGCTGCCCTGGACGACGCTCGCCTACGCGGTGATGTGGGACAGCTCCGAGCGCGTCCACGGCTTCGAGTGGTTCGTCGTCGCGCTGGCCTTCCTCGCCGACCTGGCCCCCTACTGGTCGCGTGAGGCGCGGCGGCGGCGGGGTTAGGACAGCCGTCCGGTCGACGATCGCGAAGGGGTAGGCTCCCTTCCGGGCATGGGAGGCCCGGATCGGAGATGACCATCTACCTCTGCGAAAAATGCGGAAGCAGGTTCAACTCGGCCCGCTTCGCGACGATCGAGCTCTGCCCGCGCTGCCTGCTGCGCGACGACGTCGCCTCCCACCTCGTCTTCGTGCCCGAGCGTTCGGTCGCTCCCCCTCCCCGGCGCCCGGCGCGCGAAGCGCCGCCCGAGCCCGACGCCGCCTCGGCCGAGCTCGGCTGAAGTCGGGGCGCCCGGATTCGAACCGGGGACCTCTGCCACCCAAAGGCAGCGCGCTACCAGGCTGCGCCACGCCCCGACGGGGGGTCAGTGTAGGCGGTAGGCGCGGATGATCTAGCTTCTCTGGCGATGGCCGACGTCCAGCCGTTGAAGGCGGTGCATTACGACCTCGCCACGGTCGGCGGGCTGGGCGCGGTCGCCTCGCCGCCCTATGACGTGATCGACGCCGCCGAGCGGGCGGCGCTGCTGGGGCGCTCGCCATACAACGCGGTGGCGATCGACCTGCCGGTGCCGTTCGACCCGGCCGATCCCGCTTCGCGGCCGGTCGGCGACCCCTATGAGGACGCGGCGCGGCGGATCGACGCCTGGCGCGCCGAGGGCGTGCTCCTCGCCGACGGCGAGGACACGGTCTGGGCGCTGTCCCAGGACTACACCGCCCCCGACGGCGGCCGCCACACCCGCCACGGCGTGCTCTGCCGGGTCCGGGTCGAGGACTACGAGTCCGGCACCGTGCGCCCCCACGAGCGCACCCACCCCGGGCCGCTGCGCGACCGGCTCGAATTGACCCGGGCGACGCGGCTGAACCTCTCGCCGATCTTCTCGCTCTCGACCGTCGACCCCTGGCCGCTGGTCGAGCCCGCCCTCTCCGCCGAGCCCTGGGGCGAGGTGACCGACGCCGACGGCACCGTCAACCGCGTCTGGCGGGTCGCCGACCCGGCCGTCGTCGCCGCCGTGGTCGACCGCCTGGCGGGCGCGCAGCTACTGATCGCCGACGGCCACCACCGCTACGAGACCGCCCGGGCCTACCGCGACGAGATCGGCGGCGAGGGGCCGCAGAGCTACACGCTGATGGCGCTGACCGGCCTCGACGATCCCGGCCTCACCGTCTTCCCCACGCATCGGCTGCTGTCCGGCCTCGGCCACGATCAGGCGCGGCGCGAGCGCCTCCTCGCCGGGCTCGAGGAGCTTTTCGAGGTGACCGAGGTCCGCCGCGAGGAGCTCGACCCGACGGGCGCCGAGGGGGTCGGCGTCTTCGGCCTCTTCGACGCCGCCGACGGCAGCTCGCGCCGCCTCCGTCTCCGCGACACCGGCGAGCTCGACCGCCGTCTGGCGGGCAGGCCGGAGGCCTACCGCCGGCTCGACTCGGCGATCCTCGAGACGCTGGTGCTCGAGGGGCTCGCCGGGATGAGCGAGGAGGACATCACCGAGCGGCGCGGCCTCGAATACGCGAAGAGCGTCCCCGCCGCGGTCGAGATGGTCGCCGACGGCATCTACGACCTCGCCTTCCTCCTGCGACCGGTGCCGATCGAGCAGGTCCGCGCCGTCGCCGCGACCGAGGAGAACATGCCGCCCAAGTCGACCTACTTCTTCCCCAAGGTGATGACCGGGTTCGTCTTCAGCCCGGTCGGCTGAGCCGGCGGACCGCCGCGACGGCCGGCGCGCGGGCGTAGGATCGTCGCGTGGTCAAGATCTACACCAAGAAGGGCGACGACGGGACGACCTCGCTGTGGTACGGCGGCCGCGTCCCCAAGGACAGCGTCCGCACCGAGGCCTACGGCTCGCTCGACGAGGCCTGCTCGGCGCTCGGCGTGGCGCGGGCGCTCTGCGCGGGCGGCGACGGCTCCGAGGAGCTGGCCGCCGACATCCTCCGCCTGCAGGACGACCTCTTCGTCGCCGGCGCCGAGCTGGCGACCGCGCCGCAGGCGGCGGGGCGGCTGGAAGACGGGATCAGCCGCGTCACTCCGGCGATGGTCGCCGAGGCCGAGGCGCTGATCGACCGCTACATGGCCGAGGTCGAGCTGCCGCCGAAGTTCGTCATCCCCGGCGGCAACCTGCTCTCCGCCCAGCTCGACGTCGCCCGCACCGCGATCCGCCGTGCCGAGCGCCGCATCGCGACCCTCGCCGAGGCGGGCGAGCTCGCTGGCGACACCGTGATCGGCTTCGTCAACCGCGCCTCCGACCTCGCCTACGCGATGGCCCGCTGGGCCGACGTCGACGACCCGTCCCTGTTCGAGGGCCGGGGCCGCTGATGCGGGCCGGCGTCGGCGCCTGATCGGGCGCGCCTGATGGACCTGGGGATCGCCGGGCGGGTCTGCGTGATCACCGGCGGCAGTCGCGGGATCGGCCTGGAGGCGGCGCGGATGCTGCGCGCCGAGGACGCCAAGGTCATCTTGGTGGCGCGCGACGCGGGGCGCCTCGCCGACGCCGCCGAGGGGCTCGACGGCGGCGAGGAGGAGATCGCCACGCTGCCGCTCGACATCACCGAGCCGGACGCCGGCGAGCAGATGCTCGGCGCCGCGCTGGAAGCGTTCGGCGGCGTCGACGTGCTCGTCAACAACGCGGGCGCGGCGCGCTACCGCGACCTCTTCGAGGTCCCCGACTCCGATTGGCGCGGCCAGTACGAGCTGAACGTGATGGCGCCGCTGCGGGCGATGAAGGCGATCGCGCCGGTGCTCGCCGAGCGTGGCTGGGGGCGGATCGTCAACGTCTGCTCGACCGCCGCCAAGCGGCCCTCGCAGACGATGCCCGAGTACTCGGTGGCGAAGGCGGCCGAGCTCTCGCTCTCGCGCCTCTTCGCCGACCGCTACGTGAAGGACGGGGTGCTCGTCAACGCGGTCTGCCCGGGCGCGGTCGAGGCGGAGATGTGGCTGGAGCCGGGCGGCCTGCTCGACCAGCACATCGAGAAGACCGGCGCCGCCGACCGCGAGACGGCGCTGGCCGAGCTGGGCGCCGCCCGCCCCAACGGCCGGCTCGCGACCGCCGCCGAGATCGCCGCGACGATCGTCTTCCTCTGCTCGGAGCAGGCCTCCTACGTGGCGGGCGCCGCCTGGTCGGTGGACGCCGGCTCCGTCCAGGTGATCATCTGAGTCTGAGCAGCGCACTGGGCAGCGACTCCATACCGCCCCCGACCCGCCACCCCGACCCCCCACCCGCGGTCGACCTGCGTTAACCGGCTGCGACCGTGGTCGACCTGGGTTA
>DASZZB010000029.1:0-8441 GCA_035545115.1 Solirubrobacterales bacterium
CTTGCAGTTTCCTGACCGTTCGAGATCGGGAACGATCCGTGACGACCGCCGCCCTCGGCGCGCCTTCCGCCGCGATCCCCGCCGCCCGCCGAGACCCCGGCCGTCGATCTGATCCTCGGCCATCTCGGCGGCGGCCACAGCCTGCCAGGGTCGCCGCCGAGATGGGCGGGTCCCTTCGCGTCGCGCCAGGACGCCCGCATCCCTTCGGGCGTCCCCCGCCGGGGCGCCGCTGCACTCCGGGCACCGCTGTGGAATCGACCTAGGCGACGTCGCGCAGGTCGAAGGCGCGCAGACCCTCGGCGCCGCCGTCGGTGCAGTCGAAGAAGCGGTGGTTGACGCACTCATACGATCCCCCCGCCCCCTCGTAGGCGCGCTCGACCGAGAACTGGCAATGCGGCAACGGCTCGCCGGTCATCTTCACGCCGCCGAAGCCGCCCGGCTCGAGCACCGCGGCGAGATCCACCTCGGCGCCGAAGACTTCCTGCATGCAGCCGACGTACTGGCGACCGTCGAGGCGGTCGACGTAGCTGTAGAGGAAGCGGCAACCGAGTTCTATGCAACCGCGCGGCTCGACCATCTTGTCGCAGAAGGAGCGGCACTGGCGGCACTCGCCGACCTCGGTGCGGGTAGCGGTCATGGAGAAAGTCTAGGGAGGTGAGAACGCCGAACCAAGCCGCTTGCGGCTTTCAGGCGGCCAGTGCGTCGGAGCCGAGAAGCTGCCCGATCTCATAGCGGAGGTTGGGCGAGGGCTGGACCTTGAACTTGTCGCCGAAGCGCAGCTTGGTCGGGCCGGTCGAGGTCTGCACCACGAGGTGGACGTCGGACTCCCCCTTGTGATCCTCGAACAGCGCCTTCAGCTCCTCCAACACCGCCGGATCGGTCGCCTTGGCGGCCGGGATCGAGAACTGGAACGGACCACCCGATACGACCGCGGTCGGTGGGGGCGCGCTCTTCGCCGCCCGCTCGACCTCCTCGGCGCCCGGTTCGAAGCGCTGGGCCTCCTGCACGACCAGCTTCGTCTCGCCGCGGTCCTTGTGGTCGACCCGGCCGCGCACCAAGACGATCGCGTCGGGGGCGATGACCTGCGCGCTCTCCGCCTCGTCGGCCTTGAAGACGAGCATCTCGATCTGCCCCTCGACGTCGTCGAGCGTCGCGAACATCATCTGGTTGCCGCTCTTGGTGCGGATCTTCTTGCACTCGACGACGATGCCGCCGACCGTCACCCAGGCCCCGTCCGGCTTGCGATCGAGCTCGGAGAGGCTGCAGTCGACCCGCACCCGCAGCGCCGGGCCGACTTCGGTGAGCGGGTGTGAGGAGAGGTAGGTGCCGAGCGTCTCCTTCTCCATCGCCAGCAGCTCGGCGCGGTCGAACTCGGCGGCCGAGATCGGCGGTCGCGCCTGGGCCTGCGCCGGGCCGGCGCCGCCCATCTCGGCGTCGCCGAAGTCGAAGATCGACCCCTGGCCGAGCTGCGCGTCTTCCTGCGCTTTCTGGCCGGAGGCCTGGGCGGCCGGCAGGGCCTCGAGCATCCCCCTGCGGGTGGCGCCGGTGTCGTCGAGGGCACCGCATTTGATCAGGCATTCGATCGCCCGTTTGTTGACCGCGCGCGAGTCGACCCGTTCGCAGAAGTCGTAGATCGAGGCGATCGGGGCGTCCTCGCGGGCACGCAGGATCGCCTCGACCGCGGCGTGGCCGACGTTCTTCACCGCGTCGAGGCCGAAGCGGATCGCGCTCTCGTGGACGACGAAGCTGTGGTCGGAGATGTTGACGTCGGGCGGCAGCACTTTGATCCCCATCTCCGCGCAGCGGTTGACGAAGAACGGCACCTTGTCTTTGGTGTTCATCACCGAGGAGATCACCGCCGCCATGTACTCGGCCGGATAGTTGGCCTTCAGGTAGGCGGTGCGGTAGGAGATCAACCCGTAGCAGGCGGCGTGCGACTTGTTGAACGAGTAGTCGGCGGCGGCTTCGTTCAGTTTCCAGAGGTCCCTGGCGACGTTCGGCGCGGTGCCCGATTTCGCCAGCCCTTCCATGAACTTGTCCTTCATCGTCGCCATCAGGTCGCGCTTCTTCTTGCCGATCGCCTTGCGGAGGTCGTCCGCCTCGGCGCCGGTGAAGCCCGCCATCGAGCGCGAGATCTGCATCAGCTGCTCCTGGTAGATGACGCAGCCGTGCGTCTCCTCGGTGATCTCGCGCAGGCGCGGGTCCGGATAGCTCACCGTCGAAGGGTCTTTCTTCCCCTTCGCGTAGGTGGGGATGTAGGCCATCGCGCCGGGCCGGTAGAGGGCGCCGAGCGCGACGATGTCGGCGAACTCGGTCGGACCGACTTTGCGCAGCGCGTCGCGCATCCCGTCCGACTCGAACTGGAAGACACCGGTCGAGTCGCCGCGGGCGAGCATCTCGTAGGTCTTGCGGTCGTCGAGCGGGATCGAGTCCATCTCGACCTCCTCGCCCCGGGAGCGCCGGATGATGTCGATCGCGTCCTCGATCACGTCGAGGTTGCGCAGCCCGAGGAAGTCCATCTTCAGCAGGCCCAGGTCCTCGACCGGGCCCATCGAGTACTGGGTCACGATCTTGTACTGGCGCTCCGGCTTGCCGGCCTTGCCGTCGGCGCTCGCCGCCGGTGCCGTCTTGTCCTCGGCGAGCTGCAGCGGCACCACCTCGTGCAGCGGTCGATCGGAGATCACCACCGCGGCGGCGTGGATCGAGTTGTTGCGGATGATCCCCTCGAGGCCGCGGGCCACGTCGACGATCTTCTTCGCGTCGGGTTCGGCGTCGTAGGCGGCTTTCAGCTCCTGGCCCGACTTGAGGCATTCGTCGAACGAAGGGCTGCGGCCCATGATCGGCTCGGGGATCAGCTTGGCGAGACGGTCGCCGGTGCCGTAGTCGTAGCCGAGCACGCGGGCGGCGTCGCGGGTCGCGGCGCGCGGCGCCATCTTGCCGAAGGTGATGATCTGGGCGACCGACTCGCGGCCGTATTTGTCGGCCACGTAGCGGATCATCCGCTCGCGGCCGCGGACCGAGAAGTCGATGTCGATGTCGGGCATCGATTTGCGTCCGGGGTTGAGGAAGCGCTCGAAGATCAGTCCTTCGGCGAGTGGGTCGAGGTCGGTGATGCGGAGCACGTAGGAGACGATCGAGCCCGCCGCCGACCCGCGTCCCGGGCCGACCGCGATGCCGTTCTCCTTCGCCCAGCCGACGAAGTCCCAGACGATCAGGAAGTAGGAGGAGAAGCCCATCTCCTCGATCACGCCGAGCTCGAAGTCGAGCCGCTCGACCGCCTCGGCCGGCGGCGGATCGCCGTAGCGGGCGCGCAGGCCCTCGTCGGCGATCCGGCGCAGCATCTCCTTCGGCTCCTCGCCGGTCTCGGTCGGATAGCGCGGCAGCAGCAGCTTGCCGAGCTCGATGTCGAGCGAGCAGCGTTCGGCGATCTCGAGTGAGTTCGGCACCGCCTCCGGCCACTCGGCGAACGCCTCGTGCATTTCCTCGGAGCTTTTTATGTAGAACTCGTTGGTGTCGAAGCTCATCTTCGGCGCTTCCAGGGTGGACTTCGTCTGCACGCACAGGAGCGCCGCGTGGTTGTCGAAGTCCTCGCGGGTCAGGTAGTGGACGTCGGCGGTGGCGACCAGCGGCCGGCCGAGCTCCTTGGCGAAGCGGACGATGCCCTCGTTGGCCTTGTCCTGCTCGGCGATGCCGTTCTTCTGCACCTCCATGTAGACCTGGTCGGGCCCGAAGGCCTGGATCAGGTCGTCGAGGTGGGCGCGGGCGTCGCCCTCGCGCTCTTCGACCAGTCGCCGGCAGAGGCGCGAGGCGAGGCAGCCGCTGAGCACGATGACGCCCTCGGAGTGGCGCTCGAGCAAGCCGACGTCGACGTTGGCCTTGCCGCGCGAGAAGCCCTCGAGGAAGCCGGCCGAGGTCAGCTTCACCAGGTTGGAGAAGCCGGTGTCGCTCTCGGCCAGCAGGGTGATGTGGTTGCGCTCGTAACGGGTCTGCTCTTTGACCGCCTGGTGGTCGTCGACGAGGTAGGCCTCGAGCCCGACGATCGGTTTGATCCCATGCTTGCCACAGGCCTTGTAGAGATCGACGGCGCCGTTCATCACGCCGTGGTCGGTGAGCCCGAGCGCCGGCTGGCCCAGCTCCGCCGCCCGCGCCGCCATCGCGTCGATCTTGCAGGCCCCGTCGAGCAGCGAGTACTCGCTGTGGGCATGGAGATGGACTGCGGCAGGCGTCGTCACGACGCGATCGATACTGCCAGTCGGACCGGATGGCCTCGCCCGGCTTCGCCGCTAAATCCGGCGCCTTTCGCTCAGTTGAAGGCGGTGAAGGCGGCTGCGATGGCTCCGGCGGCGATCGTGCCCAGCGTGCTGCCGAGGAGCACGATGATCGTCCGATTGAGGGAATCGAACTTGGCGTCGAACTTCGCGTCGATCGCTTCGAAGCCCACTTTCATCTCCGCCCGCAGGTCGGCGATGTCGGAGCGGAGCCCGGTGGTCTCGGAGCGCAGGTCCGAACGGAGCCCGGTGGCCTCGGAGCGCAGGTCGGAGCGGAGCCCGGCGACCTCGGAGCGGAGCCCGGTGGTCTCGGAGCGTAGGTCCGAACGGAGTTCACGGATATCGCCTTCCAGTCGGTCCGACCTCTGGTCCATCTGCTCGAAGCCTTGGTCGACGCGCTTCGAGAGCTCGTCGAGGCGCTTCTCGGTGCCGGTCCCTGCGGTCATGGTCTCCATGGATAGACCGTAGGGCCGGAATCCGCAACGGTGGTGCACGAAAAGTTACATCTGCCGCACCGGACCGGAAAATTTCCGTCGCGGTCAGAGGCTGCCGCAGACCCAGGCGCCGGACCCGGAGTCGGCCCAGATTTCGGCGGCGATCCGGTCCTGTTCGGCCTTCGGCGCGTTCTGCGGTTCGCCTTGACCGCCGTACAGCTCCCAGGTCGAGGGAAGGATCTGGTAGGCGCCACCGGCCCCGCTCGACGGGTTGACGGCGCCGTAGTTGCCGCCCGACTCGCACATCACGATGTAGGTGGGGATCGAGTACGGCCCGCCCAGCCAGCGACCGACTTCCGCTTCCGCTTCGGCTTCGCTCGCCGCCTTCGCTTCGGCGGCGCGGATCTTCCTCACGTCGGCCACCCACCTGGCGATGTCGCCTTTCAGCCGCGACAGCGAGGCTTCGCGGGCGCCGCTCACCGCCGCCAGGTGCGCCGCCGAGGCGGCCGCCGCTTCGCGCACGGCGGCGATCTGGTCGCGCGCCGCCTGCACCCGTTCGTCGTAGGCGACCGCCTTGCGCCGCGCCGCGGCGACCAGCGCCACCTGACGGCGGACCTGGTCGCGCACTTCGCCGACCCGCCGCGCCAGCGCGGTGTCGGCTTCGTTGATCTCACGCAGGTAGGTGTCGCGGGTGACCAGTTCTTCGTAGTCGCCGGCGCCGAGGATGACGCTCGCCTGATCGGGTACGCCGCTCTCGTAGATCTCGATCACCCGCTGCGCCAGAGCCCGGTGCGAGCGCCGCAGACGCGTCCGCTCGACCGCCAGATGGCGCCGCGCCGCCGCGACTTCCTCGCTCAGCCGCGCCTCGCGGGCTTCGCCTTCGGCGAGCAGGCCGGAGAGCCGCTGCTCGTGCTTTTCGGCCTTCGCCGCCTCCGCTTCGGCCGCCGCCAGTTCCGCCTGACTCGCCTGCAGCCGCGCGGCCAGCGCGCCCGCTTCTTCGCGCCCGGCGGCGAGCTTCGCTTCCAGCGCACCGCGATCGGCCGCCCGCGCCCCGGCCGCGGGCATCAGGACGAGCGCGACGAGCAGGCCGAGTAGCGCCCCGGCGCAGGCCAGGGCGAGAAGATCCGATCTGACCCGAGCCGACGCCAAGAGGACATCGAGGCTAGCGCCGCTCCCGCCCCCTCCCCGCCGCCCGAAAGGTGGCGGCAAGCGCGGTTGCATCCGCGGCGTTCGCAGTTCTATTCGCTATCCGACCATTACTGCGAACGCAGCTGGGTCAGCTCTCGTCGCGCTCGCGCAGCTGGTGGGCCAGACGCGACTGCAGCGACCAGAGCTCGATGAAGCCGGGCGAGGCCGTCTGCGAGAAGAGCTCTTCGCCCGACGCGGCGAAGCTCGCCAGCGAGGCGTCGTAGACGGCGTGCGGGGAGGAGCGGGTCACCACCCGCACGCTGCCTTTGTAGAGGCGCAGTCCGATCTCCCCCGTCACCCGCGCGTTGACCGCGTCCATGTAGATGTCGAGATCCTCGCGCAGCGGCTCCCACCAGAGCCCCGCGTAGACCAGATAGCCCCAGCGCTGGTCCATCTGCGGCTTGAACTGGTTCTGGTGGATCGTCCCGACCAGCCGCTCGAGCTCCTCGTGCGCGGTCAGGATCAGCGCCGCCGCCGGCACCTCGTAGATGTCGCGCACCTTGAGCCCGACGATCCGGTCCTCGATGTGGTCGACGATCCCGACCCCGTGGCGGATCCCCAGCTCGGCCGCCCGTTCGAGCAGGTCGACGAGCCCGAGCCGCTCGCCGTCGATCGAGACCGGCAGCCCCGCCTCGAAGCCGATCTTCACCACCTGGGCCTCGTCGGGCGCCTCCTCCGGCCTCCTCACCAACTGGAAGACGTCGTCCTCGGGCGCGTGCTCCAGGTCCTCGATCCAGCGGCCCTCGGAAGAGCGCCCCCAGAGGTTGTCGTCGATCGAGTACGGCGCCACCTCGGTGCCGCCCTTGACCGGGATGCCGTGCTCGCGCGCGTAGGCGATCTCCTCGTCGCGGCCCATCGCCCAGGAGCGCACCGGCGCGATCGTCCGCAGCTCCGGCGCCAGGGTCGCCACCGTCGCCTCGATCCGCACCTGGTCGTTGCCTTTGCCGGTGCAGCCGTGGGCGATCGTGTCGCAGCCTGATGCGCGCGCCTGTTCGACCGCGAGCTGGGCGATCAGCGGCCTGCCGAGCGCGGTGAAGAGCGGGTAGCCGTTGCCGTAGACCGCGTTGGCCTTGATCGCCGGGGTGAGGAAGTCCGCCGCGAACCGCTCGCGCGCGTCGACGACGTGGCACTCGACCGCCCCCAGCCGCTTCGCCTTCTCTTCGATCACGCCGTAGTCCTCGCCGGGCTGGCCGAGGTTGACCGTCAGCGTCACCACTTCGGCGTCGTAGGAGTCCTGGATCCACTTCAGCATCACGCTGGTGTCGAGACCGCCGGAGTAGAGCAGCAGCACCCGGTCCACCTGGGACGGGTCTGCCTCATAGCTCGCGGTCGGACGCTGCTGCGCCGGATCGGCGCCCGTCATTCAGCTTCCACTCCGCCGCCTTCTTCTTCGAAGACTTCTTCTTCCGGCACGATTTCTTCGATTGCGCCGCCTTCTTCTTCGGGGACGCCTTCGAAGGTTTCTTCGCCTTCGATCCCGCCGGTTTCTTCTTCGGGCGCTTCGGCTTCTTCGCCTTCGGCCCCTTCTTCGAATTCTTCTTCGGTGCCTTTTTTGTTCGCGCCGGTCGCCGGCACTTCATGCGTGATGACTTTGGTTTCCGTCACGGTCGTGGTCCCGCCGCCGCCGCAGGAGGAGACGAGGCCGATCAGCAGGCCGACGATGATCACGCCCATGATCAACACCACCAGCCGCAGGTTGCCGTGCGGTGGCTGTTGCCGGGGCCGGCGACGATGGCGGGGCGGCTCGTCGCCGTAATCCAAGAGCCTGGTCGGGTCCTCGTTCATCGCGTGCTTTCTATCGCTCCGGGCCGAGGATCGCGTCGAGGATCGGGCCGGTGTCGGCGATCGCGAAGCCCTCCCGCAGGCGCGCCTCGATCTCGGCGCGGCTCGAGCCGGAGACCGCCATCTGGGTCGCCAGGAGGCGGGCACCGGCGGCGTTGCCGATCGCGGTCGGGTCCGGCAGCGGCGAATCGGCCATCGCCGACCGCTCGGAGGGGTCGCCGACCACGGTCAGGGTGCGGGCCGAGGGCCCGCGGGCGCCGGGCCCCTCGCCACGCTCCACGGTCGCCGGCCCGTCGGACCTCTCCGTCGACCCGACGTCGACCTTGAGCTGGGCCAGCATCTGCCGCAGCGCCTCGGCCTGGGAGCGCAGCGCCACCGCCTGCGCGTCGAGTTCCTCGGCCAGCTCGGCGAGGCCACCGAGCCGCGCGCCGACGATCCGCTCGGCCTCCGCGTCGGCGCTCGCCAGCCGCGCGCGCGCTTCCTCCTCGGCCTCGTCGATCACCTGTCGGGCGGCCCGCTCGGCGGTGGCGACGATCTCGGCGAGGCGCGCCGTGGTCGAATCTTCGATCTCCCGCCGCCGGGCGGGGCCCTCGCTGCTCACGATGCACCGAACCCTAGAAGCGATCCGCCGATCAGTTCAACCGCGCGGTCGATCTGGTCGGACTCGACCACCAGCGGCGGCAGCAGGCGCAGCGTGCCGGGCGCCGGGACGTTGACGACGAGCCCGCGGCCCAGCAGGTCGGCGCCGAGCGCCGCCGCGTCGATCCCC
>DASZZB010000030.1:0-3288 GCA_035545115.1 Solirubrobacterales bacterium
TTTGACCCTGCCATGGCAGGGTCAAATCACCGATCGTGATCCGCGTCCCCGCAGGTTCCCGCGAGGGCGCGCGTCTTCCCTGCGATCGTCGGCATCTCCGTGACGGACGGGCCCTTCTCTCCTGGGGACGCGCCCGTCCCCATGAGAGCCCCCGTCCCTCGCGATCTCCCCCGCAGAGGCACCGTCCCTCTCACGGACCCCCGCAAAGCGCACCGCCCCTGTGAGCGAACCTCCCCCAAAGGGTCCCGTCCCGGGCGTCTCGGAGGCGGCCACAGCCTGCCCGGGCCACCCCCGAGACGCCCGGGCCCACCATGCCCCCGGCCACACCGCCCTCGACCCTTCCCGGCCCACACATCCCCCGGCCGCCCCGCCACCGGGGGCAGGGGCGCACCCGTCCCGATCGGCCCGACCCAAACTCTTCCCAGCCGCGCCGGCTCGAGGAACGCCGGCGCGGCGCCGGGACGCTCAGCCCTGGCGGGCGGCGGCGACCAGCTTCGAGCTCGGCTTGATCACCTTCACCGGGGCGAAGGTCTTGCCCGCCTTGGAGACGGTGATCGGGCCGACGCTCGGGTCGCCGCTGGAAAGGATCTTGAAGCTGCCGGTGATCCCGTTCTTGATCTTGGCGTGGGAGACGCCGGTGATCGTCGCGCTGCGCGAGGTCCCGGCCTTGGCGATCGCCCCGAGGGCGACTTCGGCGGCCTGCCCGGCGTACGGCGCATACAGTTCGATCGCTCCGCCGAGTTCCTTCTGCAGTCTGGTGACCAGCTTCTTGCCGGGACCCTTCAGGTTCTGCGGGACGAGCCCGGGGACGCTGGCGAACATGCCCTTCGAGGCGGAGCCCGCGAGTTCGATCGTAGACTGCTGGGTGAAGCCGTCGGGGGCGAGCAGCTTGACCGAGCCGGTGCCGCTGTTGGGGCCGAGCGCGGCGACCTTGTCCTTGATCAGCTGGGCGCCGTTCTCCTCGATCAGCCCGGCGAGCAGCACCGCGTCGGGTTCGGTCGCCGCCACCTTTGCCATCAGTTCCGTGTAGTTCTTCGCCTTTTCGTTCCAGGCGCTGGTCCCGGCGATGGTGATCCCCAGCTCCTCGGCGGCGCCGGTGAAGGTCTTCGCCTGGCCCAGGCTGGTCGGGTCGCCGCCCGCGTAGAGGACGTAGACGTTGCGCAGGTGTTCGCCGTGGGCGAAGCTCGCCAGCCCGGCGCCCTGGTAGGCGTCGTTGGGCACGACGCGGGCGTAGTTGTGGGCCTTCGGGTAGAGGCTCTTCGGCGTGCCGCCGGTGCAGCTGGGGCTCGACTGGGTGAGGCAGATCGCGGTGTTGCCGGGGGAGATCATCGCGACGCCGCCACCGGGGGCGCGGCCGAGGATCGGGATCTCGACTTCGGCGCAACCGGAGTTGTAGGTGCCGATCACGGCGAGGACGCTCTGGTCGGCGGCGTAGGCCTTGGCGTTCGCCTTGCAGATCGCCTTGGTCCAGAGCCCGGTCTTGGCCGAGGAGTCGTCGCACTGCTGGAACCCGATCGTCGTCGAGCCGGCCCGCCAGTGGGCGGTTTCGAGCTCGATCCCGATCGCGTCGTTCATCTGCGCCGAGCGTTCCTTCGAGTCGCCTCGCAGGGGCAGGTCGGAGACGATCAGCGCATCGGGCTTCCCTTCGCCGCCGTACTGGATCGCTCGACAGTTCTTCGAACCCACCGGCTTGGCACCTCCCGCACCGGAAGCCGCTCCGGCGCCGAGCACGGCGACCAGGGCGAGGGCGGACAGGGCGAGGGTGGAGACGAGCAGGCGGATTCGCATGGGGCGGCATCATAAGCCCGCCGCGGACGGCTTGACGCGTCCTTCGTCCCTGCCCTCCTCAGTCGGCGGTCGCCGGCGCCCCCCTGCCCAGCTCGACGTGGGCGCGGCTGTCGGCGCTGCGCACGAGGAAGAGGGTGGCGAGCAGGCCGAGGATGGCGAAGCCCGCGCCGACCGCGAAGGCGGCCTGGAACCCTTCGACCAGCTTCGCCGGCGTTTCGGGCGAGCCGACCACCGAGTTGGCGATCGCCGCGAGGATCGCCAGGCCGAGCGCGCCGCCGACCTGCTGGGAGGTGTTGATCAGGCCCGAGGCGAGGCCCTGCTCGCGGTCCTCGATCCCGGAGACGGCGGCGATCGTCACCGGCACGAAGGCGAAGCCGAGGCCGATCGCGGCGAGCAGCGAGGGCCCGAGGAGGTCGCCGAGGAAGCTGCCGTCGACGCTGATCCGGGTGAACCAGATCAGGCCCAGGGCGACGCACGCCATCCCGGTCGCCAGCACCGGCTTGAAGCCCACCTTGGTGACCAGGCCGGAGGCGATCCCGGCGGCGAGGATGATCGTCACCGCCAGCGGCAGGTAGGAGATCCCCGCCTTGATCGGGCTGTAGCCGAGGATCTGCTGCATGTAGAGCGAGATGAAGTAGAACATCGAGAAGAGCGAGGCGCCGACCAGGACCCCGACCACGTTGGCGCCGGTGACGGTGCGCACGCGGAAGATCGAGAAGGGGACGAGCGGCGCCCGCGAACGCAGCTCGATCGCGACGAAGGCGGCGAGCAGGACCAGCGCGCCGCCGATCGTGCCGATCGTCTGGAGGGACCCCCAGCCCGCCGTTTCGGCGTCGAGCAGGGCGAAGACCAGGGCCGAGAGGCCGAGCGTGATCGTCACCGCCCCGGCGACGTCGAAGTGGCGCGTCTCCATTTCGGCGCGGGTCTCGGCGATCAGCGTCGGGGCGATCGCCGCGGCCAGGATGCCGATCGGCACGTTCACCCAGAGCACCCATTCCCAGCCGATGTATTCGGTGAGGACGCCGCCGAGGAGGACGCCCGCGGCGCCGCCGGAGCCGGCCACCGCGCCCCAGACCCCGAGCGCGTTGTTGCGCTCGGCGCCGTCTTTGAAGGTGACCGCGACGATCGAGAGCGCCGCCGGGGAGAGGATCGCGGCGCCGAGGCCCTGCACCGCCCGCGCCGCGATCAGCTGCCCGGAGTCGGCGGCGAGGCCGCCCGCCAGCGAGGCGAGCGCGAACAGCACCAGCCCGGCCATGAAGAGGCGGCGCCGGCCGAGCAGGTCGGCGAGCCGGCCGCCGAGCAGGAGGAAGCCGCCGAAGGTCAGCACGTAGGCGTTCAGCACCCACGGCAGGCTGCCCTCGGAGAAGTCGAGGGCTTCCTTGATCGTCGGCAACGCGACGTTGACGATCGAGGCGTCGAGGCCGACCACGAACTGGGCGATGCACAGCAGGCCGAGCGCGATCCAGCGTTTGTCGCGGGCCTCCGCGGGATTCACCTCGC
>DASZZB010000031.1:0-3907 GCA_035545115.1 Solirubrobacterales bacterium
GATCACCTTGGCCATGCGGCCGTCGCCGATCACCATCGTCGAGAGCCCGTCGACGATCGAGGAGTGCGAGTCGCCGACGATGTCGGTGGAGACGATCGGGTCCTCGGTGTAGTCGAGGATGCCCTTCAGCGGGCCCTCGGCGGCGGCCTTCAGCGCCGCGTTGATCTCCTCCGGGGTCAGCGGGTTCGCGGTGGTGAAGACGAGGTCGACGGCCGAGCCGGTCGGCACCGGGGCGCGCATCGAGAAGCCGTTCAGCTTGCCGTTCAGCTCCGGCAGCACCAGGCCCACGGCCTTGGCGGCGCCGGTCGTGGTCGGGATCAGGTTCAGCGCCGCGGCGCGCGAGCGGCGCGGGTCCTTGTGCGGCATGTCCTGCAGGCGCTGGTCGGCGGTGTAGGCGTGGATCGTCGTCATCAGCCCCTGCTCGATGCCGAAGGACTCGTGCAGCACCTTGGCCAGCGGCGCCAGGCAGTTGGTCGTGCAGGAGGCGTTGGAGATGACGTGGTGGCTCTCCTTGTCGTAGGCCTCGTCGAAGTTGACGCCGAGCGCGACGGTGACGTCGGGGTCGGTGGCCGGGGCAGAGATGATCACCTTCTTGGCGCCCGCCTGCAGGTGCTTGGCGGCGTCCTCGCCCTTGGTGAAGAAACCGGTCGACTCGATCACCACGTCGACGCCGAGGTCGCCCCAGGGGAGCGCCGCCGGATCGCGCTCGGAGAGCACCTTGAGCTCCGTGCCGTCGACGCTCAGCGCTCCCTCGCCCACCTCGACCTGCCCCGGGAAGCGTCCCAGGATCGAGTCGTACTTGAGCAGATGGCCCATCGTCTCGGTGTCGACCAGGTCGTTGACGGCGACGAACTCCAGGTCGGCGCCCGCCGCGTGCGCCGCGCGGAAGACATTGCGCCCGATGCGCCCGAAACCGTTGATCCCGACCTTCACTGCCATGAAGCCATCGCCTCCTGAATTTGTCTGTACGAGCCGATCCTAGGGACTCGGCGCTCTGTCGATTGGTACCTCAATCGGATCCGACGGTGATCTCGATCTCGTAGCCGTCGGGGTCCTTGAGGAAGGCCGAGTAGGGGCCCGACCCGTAGGAGCGGCGCGAGCCCGGCTCGGCGACGGGCGTGCCGCCCGCGTTGATCCCGTTTTCGTAGGCCGCCTTCACCGCGACGATGCCGAGCCCGGAGACGCTGAGCAGCCCGTAGCCGGGGTGGGGGTCGTGGTGGGCGGAGATGAAGAAGACCGGTTTGGCGATGCCCCAGCCGATCGTTTCGTCCTCCTCGAAGTGTCGCCGCCAACCGAGGGGGGCGAGCATCGAGTCGTAGAACGAGGCACTGCGTTCGAGGTCGGAGACCTCCAGGAGGACGTGGTGCAACATCTGCGCCCGGGAGGCTATAGGGGCGGGGCCGCGGAAGGCCCGCCGCTCACCCCGAGCGGGGGGTCCAGCGGAACCAGCGGACCGCCAGGAGCAGGCCGCCGAGGCCCCAGATCGCGACGACCAGGAGGTGGCCCCAGTCGACCGCGTGGGCGCCGCCCGGCACGTAGGCGTCGAAGAAGGCGAGGAAGAAATGGCGGATCGGGAAGACGTCGGCGAAGTGGATGATCCCGCTCGGCAGCTGGTCGTCGGGGATGAAGACGCCGGAGAGGAAGTAGAGCGGCAGCAGCAGGAAGTTGACGATCGGGGCGGCGGCGTCCTGGGTCGGGATCGCCGCGGTCAGCGCGATGCCGAGGCAGGAGAAGGCGGCGGCGCCGACCGCGAGGACGAGGAGGATCGCCGGGACCCGGTCCCAGGGGAAGTGGACGCCATAGACGAGCCCGCCGATCACGGCCAGCAGCACCAGCATCAGCAGCGCCGTCACGATCGAGTTGCCGACCCGGCCGGCGATGAAGACCCAGGCGGGCATCGGGGTGCCGCGGCCGCGCTTCAGCCGGCCGTCCTCGCGGGCGATCACCAGCGACATCGCCAGCGTCTGCATGGTCGAGGAGATGATCGCCAGGGTGATGATCGCGGGCACGTAATAGGTGTCGGTGTCGACCTGACCGCCGCGGATTTCGACCTTGTCGCCGCCGAAGATCGAGCCGAAGATGACCAGCAGCAGAACCGGGAACAGCACCGTGAAGCCGACCGAGGCGGGGTTGCGCCAGAAGGCCTTCTGGTCGAAGCGCAGCTGGTGGCCGACGAGGGCGAGGCCGCTCATTCGCCTGCCGCCTCGGCGGTCGAGGTGAGATCGAGGTAGACGTCCTCGAGCGAGGGCCGCGTCACTTCGAGGCCGTCGAGCTCCTCACCCGCCTCCAGGGCCGCGGCGGTGAGGCGGTGGAGCTCGCGGACCGGGTCGACGGTCTCGATCGAGACCTCCTCGCCGCGGGCGTCGCGGTAGCGGATCGTCGTCGCCGCCTGCTCGCGTTCGCCGAGGTCCTCGGGGGTGCCCGCGGCGACGATCACCCCGCCGGCGATGATCGTCACCCGGTCGGCGAGCCGCTGCGCCTCGTCCATGTAGTGGGTGGTGAGGAAGATCGTCTTGCCGAGTTCGCGGAGGCCGGCGATCACCTCCCAGGCCTGGCGCCGGGCGGAGGGGTCGAAGCCGGTGGTCGGCTCGTCGAGGAAGAGCAGCTCGGGGTCGCCGACCAGCGCGATGCCGACGTCGAGGCGGCGTTGCTGGCCGCCGGAGAGCCGGCGGGCGCGCTCGTCGGCCTTGCCCTCGAGGCCGACCAGGGCGATCGTCTCGTCGACCTGACGCGGGTGGCTGAAGTACCCGGCGTACAGCTCGAGCGACTCGCGCACGGTCAGGTAGGGATCGAGGCTGTTCGACTGCAGGACGATCCCGATCCGGTCGCGCCAGGCCCGCCCGGCGTGCTCGGGATCCTCGCCGAGGACCCGCACCTCCCCCCCGGTCCGCCGCCGGTATCCCTCGAGGATCTCCACCGTGGTCGTCTTGCCGGCCCCGTTGGGGCCGAGGAAGGCGAAGATCTCGCCGGCGCTCACCTCGAGGTCGATGCCGCGCACGGCCTCGGTCTCGCCGTAGCTCATCCGCAGGCCGCTGATGGAGATCGCAGGGTCGGGCACTCGGCGTCGATTCTAGGTTTTGGCGCCGTCCGGCCGCTGCACCCCGCCCTCCCTCCGCCCTACCCCTCGATCTCGACGTCGCGGTGCTTGACGCGGATCACCACGTCGTCGCGGTTCCCGAGGCCACGGCGGATCCGGTCGGCGACGGTGACCGAGCGATGGCGGCCGCCGGTGCAGCCGATCGCGATCGTCAGGTGGCTCTTGCCCTCGGCGACGTAGGCGGGGACGAGAAACTCGAGCAGCGGCATCAGCCGGCCGTAGAACTCGCCCGCCTGGGTCCCCGACTCGACGTATTCGCGGACCGCCCGGTCCCGACCGGTCAGCGGCCGCAGCTCGAGGTCGTAGTGGGGATTGGGCAGGAAGCGGACGTCGAGGGTGAGGTCGGCGTCGCGCGGCGGGCCGTTCTTGAAGCCGAAGGTGAGCAGCGTGAGGGCCAGCTTCCCGGCCCGCTCGGTGCCGAGCAGCTCCTCGGCGAGGCGGCGCCGCAGTTCGCCCCCGGTCAGGTCGGTGGTGTCGACGACGATGTCGGCGCGCTCGCGCAGCGGCGCCAGCATCTCCCGCTCGGCGCGGATGCCGTCGACGATCCGCCCTTCCGGCGCCAGCGGGTGGCGCCGGCGGGTCTCCTTGTAGCGGTCGAGCAGGGTCTCCTCGTCGGCCTCGAGAAAGAGCAGCCGCGGCTCCGGGCCGTCGCGTTCGAGGTCGTCGAGCACCTGCAGCAGGTCCTCGAAGTAGTCGCCGCCGCGCACGTCGGAGACGATCGCCGCGTACTCGACCCCGGCGCCCTCGTGGATGAAGAGCTCGCCGAGCCCGGCGATCATCCGCGGCGGCAGGTTGTCGACGCAGAAGTCG
>DASZZB010000032.1:0-13132 GCA_035545115.1 Solirubrobacterales bacterium
AGGGACGCGGCCGTCCCGGCCACGGCCCTGGCAGGCTGTGGCCGTGGCCGGGACGGCCGAGGGTGCGGGGGGTGGCGGAAGGCTCGAGGGAGTGCCACGGGGAAGCAACGGATCCGTCGAGGATCCCGGGCCTCGTGAGGAAGATGTCGGGAAGGTCACCCTTCCTCCCGTCTTCTTCAGACGTTCGGATCACGTGACCACCCTTTGACCCTCCTATAGGAGGGTCAATGCACCCAGCGCGTCCCAGGCCCCCGATCCCGGTCCCCAGGGGGCCGGAAAGTGTGACGTTCTCGGCATCTTCGTCAACGATCAAGGTTCCGTGGCGGAACTTCCGCACGGACCCTTCACGGAAGCGTGGAGTTCCTCACGACCCGTGCCCTCTTCCCTACGGACCCCTCACGTCCGGCGTCTCGTGGCGGCCATAGCCTGCCGGGGCCGCCACGACGTCCCCCGTGGAATCTGGTCCCTACGCCGGGACCGCGTTCAGGCGCTCCTCGACCCACTTGGTCGAGGCGACGTGCTTGTTCATGCCCAGTTCCTTCGGCGTCGCGCCGAGGGCGAGGCCGACCAGCTGGGGGAGGTGCAGGACGGCGAGGCCGAGGTCGCGGTTGACGATCTTGGCCGCCTCCGGCTGCTGCATGTCCAGGTTCAGGTGGCAGAGCGGGCAGGGGGTGACGAGGCAGTCCGCCCCGGCGTCGATCGCGTCGCCGACGTGGGTGCCTGCCTGGGTGAGCGAGGTTTCGCGGTTCATCGTCACGACCGGGAAGCCGCAGCATTTGCGCGCCCCGTCGTACTCGACGATCTCGCCGCCCAGCGTCTCGATCACCTTCTCCAGGTAGATGTCGCGATCCGGGTGCCCGGCGTAGCCGAGACGCTCCTTCGGCCGCACGATGTAGCAGCCGTAGAAGGGACCGACGCGCAGGCCGGAGAGCGGCCGTCGGACCTGAGCCGCAAGTTTGTCGAGGCCGTAGTCCTCGACCAGCAGCCAGAGGAAGTTTTTGTTGTTCCAGGAGCCGTCGGCCGACTTCTCGTAGGCGAGCCCCTGGCCGGAGAGCGCCTCGTTGACGTGCGCCCGGTAGGCGGAGTCGGCGTCGAGGCGCTGCTGGCACTCCGACTGCGCGCCCTGGCAGGTCGAGCAGATGTTCATCATCGAGAGGCCGGTCTGCTGGGCGAGCGCGAAGGTGCGCGCGTTCAGGGTGTCGGCGAGCTCCTGGTTGTGCTCGGCGATCACGCCGGCGCCGCAGCAGTTGGCGCGGTCGAGTTCGACCAGCTCGATCCCCAGCTTCTGGGCGACCAGGGCCATCGACCCGTGCAGCTCGGGGGTGAAGCCGCGTGAGACGCAGCCGGGCCAGTAGGCGACTTTGATCTGATCAGCCATTCGAGGCCTCCTCGTGTGCGGCCATGGCGGGATCCGGCTCGAGACCCTCCTCGATGGCGGCCTCCTCGTCGCCCTCCTCGCCCTTGATGTACAGGTTGAATTCCTGGTTGCTCTCCTCGGCGCGCCTGTAGATCGCCTTGACCTCGCTCATCGCGTCGCCAGGCAGCTTGTGGTGCGTGCCAGGGATCGCCTGCCGTAGCTTGACCTTGCGTTTGCGCAGCGGGCGCAGGATGGTCGGCAGGGACTTGATCGTCTCTTCGATCCCGCGCTTGCTCGGTTTCAGCTTGCCGAGGATGCCCGGCGCGTAGGACTCCTGCACCAGCATCGCCTCGTCGAGGGTGCCCTTCTTCTCGATGATCTTGACGAAGGCCATCTCGTGGTCGTGGCCGCTGTTGGGGTCGTCGATCCCGTTTTCGCCGGCTTTGCGGCGCAGGCGCATGATCTGGTCCATCGGCGCCACGCCCTTCGGGCAGGCGTCGATGCAGCTGAAGCAGTGGGTGCAGTCGTAGATCCCGTGCGGGTCCTCCGCCAGGTCGGTGAGGCGCTCGGCGGTCTCCGCGTCGCGCGGGTCGCCGACGAAGCGGTAGGCCTTGGCCAAGGCCGCCGGGCCGATGAAGAGCGGGTCGGCTTCCATCGAGAGGCAGGAGGAGACGCAGGCGCCGCACTGGATGCAGGCCATCGACTGGGTGATGTCGATCATCGAGTCGGGCTCGACGATGTACTCGCGCTCCGGCGGCTCGCCGTGCGGGAGGAGCCACGGGGTCACGCGCCGGAACTTCGCCCAGTGGCTCGACTCCATGTCGGTCACCAGGTCCTTGATCACCGGCTGGTTGCCCATCGGCTCGATCACGATCGGCACCCCGCCGGTCGCCTGCGGGCCCTGACCGTGGCCGGTGTGCAGGCCGCTTTCGTCGGCCTCGTTGCCGACCGGGCTCGAGGCCTCGGCGGCCGAGACGCCGGTCGCCGCGGCCATCTTGTTCGCCTGCGCCTGCGCCTCGCCGATCTGGGTCTTGCAGCCGAGGCCGGACTGGCCGTTGATCTTCATCCCGCAGGAGCCGCAGATCGCCGCCCGGCAGGAGCAGCGCACGGCGAGCGAGCCGTCCTCGCGGTCCTTCGCCTGCAGCAGGCCGTCGAGGACGGAGAGCGAGGGATCGAGATCGACGTCGAACTCCTCCCAGTAGGCGGCCTCGCCGCTCTCCGGCTGGTAACGCCGGACTTTGATCGTGTAGTCGGCCATCAGTACGTCCTCGCTTCCGGTTGCCACTGGGTGATCGTGACCTCTGAGTAGGAGATCTCCGGGCCGTCCTCGGTCCGCTCGAGGTCGATGTGTTTGAGCCACTCCTCGTCGTTGCGCTCCGGGTGGTCGGTGCGGTACTGGGCGCCGCGGCTCTCCTTGCGCTCCAGCGCCGCGACGCACGAGCACTCGGCATTGTCGAGCATGTACCCCAGCTCGATCGCGGCGATCAGGTCCTGGTTGAAGACCCGGCCGTGGTCGTCGATATAGGCGGTCTTCGCCTCCTCCTTGAGGCGACGGACCGTCTCCAGCGCCTCGGTGATCCCCGCCTCGTCGCGGAACACGGCGACCTTCGAGTCCATCGTCTGGCCGAGCTCGAGTTTGATCTCCGAGATGCGCCGGCCGGAGCCCTTCTCGCGGCCCTCGATGTCGTCGATCATCGCCTGCTCGTCCTCGAGCACCTTGCCCGAGGGCTTCGCCCACCCGGTCCGCAGCGCCCGCGCCGCGGCGTCGCGGCCGGAGTGCTTGCCGAAGATCAGCGTGTCGAGCAGCGAGTTGGCGCCGAGCCGGTTGCCGCCGTGGACCGAGACGCAGGCCGTCTCGCCCGCCGCGTAGAGGCCGGGGATGTCGGTGCGGCCCTCGACGTCGGTCTTGACCCCACCCATCGTGTAGTGGTTGCCGGGCTTGATGTGGATCGGTTCGCGGGTGATGTCGACGCCCGCGAAATCGCGGCCGACCAGGACGATCTCCCGCAGCGCCTCGTGGATGCGCTTTTTCGGCACCACGGTGATGTCGAGCGCGACCGTCCCGTCGGGGAAGCCGCGGCCCTCGTCGATCTCGGTCTGCTCGGCACGGGAGACGACGTCGCGCGAGGCCAGCTCCATTTTGTTCGGCGCGTACTTCTCCATGAAGCGTTCGCCGTTCTTGTTGAGCAGGTGGGCGCCCTCGCCGCGGGCGCCCTCGGTGATCAGGAAGCCCTTGCCCGCCAGCGTGGTCGGGTGGTACTGGATCATCTCCATGTCCATCAGCTTGGCGCCTACCCGGTAGGCCATCGCGATGCCGTCGCCGGTGCAGATCAGGGCGTTCGTGGTCGGCTTCCAGATCTGGCCGTTGCCGCCGCAGGCGAGGATCACCGATTTGGCCTGGAACAGTTCCATCGAGCCGTCGGCGATGTTGCGGGTGACGACGCCACAGCACTCACCCTTCTCGTCGATCGCCAGCGCGGAGCAGAACCACTCCTCGTAACGGGCGATCTGCTCCGAATATTTCATCAGCTGCTCGTAGAGCACGTGCATGATCGCCTGGCCGGTGATGTCGGCCACGTAGTAGGTGCGGGCGGCGGAGGCGCCGCCGAAGGCGCGGGTGCCGAGCTTGCCCTCCTCGTTGCGGTGGAAGGTCACGCCGAGGTGCTCGAGGTGGAGGATTTCCTCCGGCGCCTCGCGGCACATGACTTCGATCGCGTCCTGGTCACCGAGGTAATCGGAGCCCTTGACGGTGTCGAACGCGTGGGACTCCCACGTGTCCTCAGGGTTGAGCGCCGCGTTGATGCCGCCCTGAGCGGCGTTGGAATGGGAGCGGACGGGGTGGACCTTGGAGACGATCCCGACCGAAACGCCCTGCTCCGCGGCGGCGAGGGCGGCCCGCTGGCCGGCGAGCCCGGCCCCTATGACAAGCACGTCGTGGGATGGCACGGGGCCGGATGCTATAGAGGGAAAATCCGACCAGGTAGTCGGGATTCCTCTAATCCGTCACACTGCGGCGCGTGGCGGCCGCAGTCGGGCGGCGCGTCCGGCGAGGCGCCTGATCGTCGCCTCGGCCAGCCTGATCCCGTCGGCGACGGTGGCGAAGTCGACGTTCTCGGCGACGTCGTTCGGCCAGTGGTAGTTGGCCGGCTGCTTGAGGTCGTCGCAGCCCGCGATCACCGCCGCTTCGTAGCCCGCGGCGAGCGCCTCGAGCCCGTCGGTGCCGTTGTGCAGGCGCAGGTTGGGGTAGAGCCAGATGCCGAGCTCCTCGGCGGCGCCGTCGAGCAGCTCGAGCGCCGGCGCCGGGTAGTCGTACATCTTCAGGAAGCCCTCGCCGCGCAGCACCAGGAGGTGGGGCGAGCCGGTCGACTCGAGGCAGAGGAAGAAGGTGCTCTCGGTCGGCAGCTCGGCGAAGTGGCGCTCGCCGAACGCCTTCATCCCCTCGCTGAAGGACTCCTCGGCGCCGGCCGAGAGGAGGATCACGCGGAGGCCCGGGGCGGGGGACTCGGCGAGGCGGCGGGCGAGCGCCAGCAGCGAGACGACCGCGGTGCCGTTGTCGTTGGCGCCGGGGACCACCCGCCGGGCGCCGATCTCGGCCATCGCCGCGGCCGAGCCGAGGCCCAGCACGGTGCCCGCCCCGGTCAGCGCCCTGATCTTGGTGAGCGCGCCGAGGGCGACGAGCAGCGGGCCGCCGACCACCGGCGCCATCAGCGCCGGGCTCGTCTCGATCGGCTCGATCAGCCCGAGGCGGTCGGCGATCCGCGGGATCGCCGGGTGGAAGACGAGGCCGGAGTGGGCGGCGTCGTGGTGGGCGCTGATCACGATCGCGTCGGCGGCGTCGGGGTCGCCGATCTCGCAGACGACGTTGTAGGTGGTGCGCTTCGGCAGCGGCGCGCGGAGCCGGCGCCGGTGGGGCGGGAAGTCGGAGGCGATCCCGGCCGCGCCCAGCGCTCCCAGCGCCGCCCCGAGCAGGCGGCGGCCACGCAACGCGGCGATCCCGCCGAGCGCCCCGAGCGCGGCGCCGATCCCGAGCGGCCACCAGTAGGTGCCGTGCGCGGCGGCGGCCTCGATCCGCGCCTCGGCGCCGAGCGCGCGGAACCGGCCGACCAGCCACTCGGCGGCGCGTCGCTCGCCCTCCGAGGCGGAGGGACGGTCGATCGCCTCCAGTTCCTCCAGCCGGGCGCGCAGCCAGGTCTGGTCGGGCTCTCCCAGCATCTCCGACAAAGCTGTGCCGGTTGTGTGACTGGCCATGTGGCCGGCCACGCTACCCGCTTACCATGGAGCGATGTTCGGCGGCGGCTCGATCACCCTCTTCCACGTCCGCGGGATCCGGATCGCGGTCGACTGGTCCTGGTTCCTGATCCTCTTCCTGGTCATCTTCTGGATGTCGGACTTCTACGGCGATCTGCTGGGTGACTCGGGCGGCTCGACCACCCCGTTCGTCCTCGCCGTCGCCAGCGCCGCGGGCTTCTTCGGCTCGATCCTCCTGCACGAGCTCGGCCACGCCCTCGTCGCCGAGCGCAACGGCATCGGGATCAGCTCGATCCAGCTCTGGATCTTCGGCGGCATGGCGCGGATGGACCGCGAAGCCGACGGCCCGGGGGTGGAAGCGCGGATCGCCCTGGCGGGCCCGGCCGTCACCCTGGCGATCTTCGTCGCCCTGACCCTGGGGGGCCTGCTGGCCGGCGGCTGGCATGAGTTCCGCGAGGCGGCCCTGATCGAGTCCGGCTCCGGCGCGTCGGGGGTCCTCGCGATGGTCGCCTGGCTTGCCTCGATCAACCTCCTGCTCCTCCTCTTCAACCTGCTGCCCGCCTTTCCGATGGACGGCGGCCGGGTCGCCCGGGCGATCGCCTGGAAGACGACCGGCGACCGCAACGCGGCGACCAAGTTCGCCGCCGACCTGGGCCGCGCCTTCGCCTGGCTCTTCATCGCGGGCGGCGTCTACATGGCGCTGACCGACTCGATCCTCGGCACCTTCGGCGGCATCTGGCTGGCGCTGGTCGGGATGGTGTTGAACGGCGCCGCCCGCGGCACCGCGATCCAGACCCGGATGACCGGCGCCGTCCACAGCATCTCGGTCGCCGACGTGATGGACCGCGAACCGGTGACGATCCCCGGTGACCTGACGGTCGAGCAGGCGCTCGACCAGTACTTCCTCCGTTACCGCTGGCCCTGGTTCCCGGTCGTCGACGCCGCCCACCGCTTCCTCGGCCTGCTGCAGCGCGAAGCGGCCGACGGGGTCCCCGAGGTCTCCCGGGCCGGCGCGACCGTCAGCGAAATCGTCGACGCCGACCGCTCCCTCTTCGTCCGCGACGACACCCCGCTCGACTCGCTGCTGTCGAACCAGAACCTGCGGCGGTTGGGTGCGTTGATGGCGGTCGATGCCGACGGACGGCTGAGCGGCGTGATCACCGTGGAGCAGGTCGGGCGAGCGCTGAGGGACGCGCAGGGTCGGGCGTAGGCGGGTGACCCCGAGGGTCGGGGGCGGACCGATCGAGATGTTGCGCCCGGGTGTTTCGCAGGCGACCCGGGGTAGGCTGTGGCCGCCTGCGAAACACCCGGGACGGGGCGTTCGGTACGAGGACGCCGAGTTCCGAACGGTCAGAAAACTGCCCGTATAGTTAGCCGCCCTATGCCCCGTTAAGTCGGAGCGCAGCTTCTGGCCGCGTCCTTTTTCCGTCTCTCAGGTCAGGCGACAGGCGTGTGGCGCTCGATGATGCGCTGGAAGTCGACCCCCGCGGGCAGCGTCCCGAACGCCCTGCCCCAGTCGCCGCCGAGGCGGGAGGCGCAGAAGGCGTCGGCGACCGCCTCGTCGCCATAGCGGACCAGGAGGGAGGCCTGCAGGGCGAGGGCCATCCGCTCGACCACGCGGCGGGCGCGGGCCTCGATCGTCGCCACGTCGCCGGGGAGTTCGTCGCGCAGCTCGCCCGCGAAGGCGGCAAGGCGGGGCTCGGCGGCGGCGCCCTCGGCGACCTCGGCGAAGAACGACTCGACCGAGGCGGGGCTCTTCACCATCGCCCGCAGGACGTCGAGGCACTGGACGTTGCCGCTGCCCTCCCAGATCGAGTTGAGCGGGCTCTCGCGGAAGAGGCGCGGCATCCCCGACTCCTCGACGTAGCCGTTGCCGCCGAGGCACTCGAGGCACTCGCCGGCGTGGACGGGGGCGCGCTTGGTGGTCCAGTACTTGAGCACGGCGTTGGCGACCCGCTTCAGGCTCTGGGCCTCGGCGTCGCCGGCGATCGCCTCGTCGTAGGCGCGGGCGAGGCGCATCGCGGCGATCGTCGCCGCTTCCGACTCGACCGCGAGATCGGCGAGGACGTTCTGCATCAGAGGCTGTTCGACCAGCACGGTGCCGAAGACGGAGCGGTTGGAGGCGTGGTGGATCGCCTGGGCGAGGCCGGCGCGCATGCCGGTGGCGCTGCCGAGGACGCAGTCGAGCCGGGTGTGGTTGACCATCTCGATGATCGTCGGCACGCCGGCGCCCTCCTCGCCGACCAGCCACGCCGAGGCGGCGTCGAACTCGATCTCCGAGGAGGCGTTGGAGCGGTTGCCGAGCTTGTCCTTCAGCCGCTGCAGGCGGAAGCGGTTGCGCTCGCCGTCCGGCGTCCAGCGGGGAAAGAGGAAGCAGGAGAGACCGCCCTCGGCCTGGGCGAGGACGAGGAAGGCGTCGCACATCGGCGCCGACATGAACCACTTGTGGCCGGTCAGCTCGTACTCGGCGCCGGGCCCGCCGCCGGCCACCGGCCGGGCGATCGTCGTGTTGGCGCGCACGTCGGTGCCGCCCTGCTTCTCGGTCATCCCCATCCCGGCCAGGGCGCCGCGCTTGTCCGGCGCCGGCGCGTTGCGCGGGTCGTAGGTCGAGCTGAGGATGCGGGGCTCCCACTCGGCGGCCAGCTCCGGCTGGGTGCGCAGCGCCGGGACCACCGAGTAGGTCATCGAGATCGGGCAGCCGATCCCCGCCTCGGCCTGCGACATGCACATGAAGGCGGCGCCGCGGGCGACGTGGGCGCCCGGGCGCGGGTCGCTCCAGGGGGAGCTGTGCAGCTCGTGTTCGACCGCGGTGCCGAGCAGGTCGTGCCAGGCGGGGTGGAACTCCACCTCGTCGACGCGGTTGCCGTAGCGGTCGTGGGTCTTCAGCTTCGGGCCGTTGTCGTTCGCCAGTCGTCCCAGCTCCTGCGCCTCGGCCGAGCCGGCGAACTCGCCGACCGCGGCGATCCGCTCGGTCGCCCACTCGGCGCCCTCGCGGCGCACCGCCTCGACCAGCGGTCGGTCGGCCTCGAAGACGTTGTAGTCGGCCAGCGGCGGTGGCTGGTTGGCGACGGTGTGGTTGCCGGCGGTGGAGCGCTCTCGAGTGGCCATCGATCGATCATTCTGCCGGCTCGATAGCATCGCCCGTCGTGCCGAAGATCAAGGTCGAGAACCCTGTGGTCGAGCTCGACGGCGACGAGATGACCCGGATCATCTGGTCGTTCATCAAAGAGCAGCTGATCCTTCCTTACCTCGACCTCGACCTCCGCTACTTCGACCTCGGGATCGAGAGCCGCGACGCGACCGCCGACCAGATCACGGTCGACGCCGCCGACGCGATCAAGGAGTTCGGGGTCGGCGTCAAGTGCGCGACGATCACCCCGGACGAGGCGCGGGTCGAGGAGTTCGGGCTGAAGGAGATGTACCGCTCGCCGAACGGGACGATCCGCAACATCCTCGGCGGGGTCATCTTCCGCGAGCCGATCGTGATCGCCAACGTGCCGCGGCTGGTGCCAGGTTGGACCAAGCCGATCGTGATCGGCCGCCACGCCTTCGGCGACCAGTACCGCGCCACCGACCTGGTGGTGCCGGGCGAGGGGTCGCTGACCATGACCTTCACCCCGAAGGACGGCGCGGAGCCGATCGAGCTCGACGTCTACGACTTCCCGGGTGGCGGCATCGCGATGTCGATGTACAACCTCGACGACTCGATCCGTGACTTTGCCCGCGCCTCGCTGCGGTACGGGCTCGACCGCGGCTACCCGGTCTACATGTCGACCAAGAACACCATCCTGAAGCGCTACGACGGCCGCTTCAAAGACCTCTTCGCCGAGGTCTACGAGGCCGAGTTCAAGGCCGACTTCGAGGCGGCCGGGATCACCTACGAACACCGGCTGATCGACGACATGGTCGCCGCCGCCCTGAAGTGGGAGGGCGGCTACGTGTGGGCCTGCAAAAACTACGACGGCGACGTCCAGTCGGACACCGTCGCGCAGGGGTTCGGCTCGCTCGGCCTGATGACCAGCGTGCTGATGACCGCCGACGGCAAGACGGTCGAGGCGGAGGCCGCGCACGGCACCGTCACCCGCCACTACCGCCTGCACCAGCAGGGCAAACCGACTTCCACCAACCCGATCGCCTCGATCTTCGCCTGGACGCGCGGCCTCGCCGCCCGCGGCCGGATGGACGACACGCCGGCGGTCACCGAGTTCGCCGAGGCCCTCGAGCGCGTCTGCGTCGAGACGGTCGAAGAAGGCAAGATGACCAAAGACCTGGCGCTGCTGGTAGGCGGCGACCAGGGCTACCAGACGACCCAGGAGTTCCTGGCGTCGATCGAGGAGAACTTGAAAGGAGAGTTTCAGTGAGCACCCCCGTGAAGGTCACCGTCACCGGCGCCGCCGGACAGATCGGCTACGCCCTCCTGTTCCGCATCGCCAGTGGTCAGATGCTCGGCCCCGACACCCCGGTCGAGCTGAGCTTGTTGGAGATCCCGCAGGCGATCAAGGCGGCCGAGGGCACCGCGATGGAGCTCGACGACTGCGCCTTCCCGCTGCTCCACCGGGTCGACATCACCGACGACCCGAAGCAGGCCTTCGAGGGCACCAACGTCGCCCTCCTGGTCGGCGCGCGGCCGCGCGGGCCGGGCATGGAGCGCTCCGATCTGCTCGAGGCCAACGGCGGCATCTTCAAGCCGCAGGGCGAAGCGATCAACGCCGGCGCCGCCGACGACGTCAAGGTGCTGGTGGTCGGCAACCCGGCCAACACCAACTGCCTGATCGCGATGTCGAACGCGCCCGACGTCCCGCGCGAGCGCTTCACCGCGATGATGCGCCTCGACCACAACCGGGCGAAGACCCAGGTCGCCAACAAGCTCGGCAAGCCGGTCACCGCGGTGACCAACATGACCAGCTGGGGCAACCACTCGACCACCCAGTACCCGGACCTGGTGAACGCCAGGATCGACGGGCAGAGTGCCTGGGACCAGGTCGACGACGAAGCCTGGATCACCGAGGAGTACATCCCCCGGGTCGCCAAACGCGGCGCCGAGATCATCGACGCGCGCGGCGCCTCCAGCGCCGCCTCGGCGGCCAACGCCGCGGTCGACCACGTCCACGACTGGGTGCTCGGCACGCCGGACGGAGACTGGGTCTCGATGGGGGTCCCGGCCGACGGTTCCTACGGGATCGGCGAGGGGATCGTCTGTGGCCTCCCCTGCCAGTGCAGCGGCGGCGAGTGGTCGATCGTCCAGGGGCTCGACATCCCCGACTTCTCACGCGAGCGGATCGACAAGAGCGTCCTCGAGCTGCAGGAGGAGCGCGACGCGGTCAGCAACCTCGGCCTGATCTAGGCCGAGGCGCGGTGAGTTCGCACTTATCCGCGGATACCGCGGATAATTGCGAACGCGCGCGGGTCAGCCCGCTGGGTAGTACTGGCGGCCGTCCTTCTTGACCCGACCCTCTTTCTCCAGGTCACCGAGCACCCGGTAGAGGTAGTTCGGTTTGATCTTCATCGTCTTGGCCACGTCGGAGGCGCTGATCCCCGGCTGTGAGGTGATCAGCTCGACGGCCTGATCGGCGCGGGTGCCACCACGGCGCCGACGACGTTTTTTCGACGCGCCCGTGGCTTTGCGGGTCGAGGTCCTGCCCGAGGTGGAGGCGCTGCCGCGCGGTCGGCCAGGGGACCGTTTCGCTTTGCCGCCGAGCTCCGCGAGGGCTCGCTCGAGCCGGCGGCGCTCGTCGTCGAGGTCGGCTAGGCGTCGCTCGACGAGCTGGCGGGCCTCGTCAAGGACGTTCGTCGTGCTTGGCATCTAGATCCTTTCTCCATCCATGTGCCTGGTCGGAAAAGCAGTGGGTAAGGGGTACGAGTGTGGCACACGGACCTTCACACTGTGTAGCCGGTCGGCAGGATGCAATAAAGCCGTTTGGCCACTTGGCCTACGTCAGCGGCGACTTTTTGTGTACCGCAAGGTATTCAGCGGGTGAGTTCGGCCTGGCGCTGAGGTGAGATCCGGACCACGTTCCTGGCCAGCCCGACCTTCTCCATGCAGGTGATGATCAGCGCCGACGGGTCGAGCTCCCATCTGCGCAAGCCGTGGACGGCGGAGCGCGGGAAGGCGTGATGGTTGTGGTGCCACGACTCGCCCAACGACGGGATCGACAGCCAGAACACGTTGGTGGAGTGATCGTCGGTGTCGAAACGCCGCGTGCCGAGGAAGTGACACACGGAGTTGACGCTCCAGGTCACGTGGTGGACGAAGAAGACCCGGACCAGTCCGCCCCAGAGGAAACCGGTCAGCGCCCCCAGCCAGGTGCCGGTGATCGCGAAGCCGAGCGCCGCCGGGATCAAGAGGCTGATGAAGATGATCGCGACGAAGTGGCGTGAGAGGAACCGCATGCCGCGGTCTTCGTACAGCTCCTTCGCGTAACGCTTCCAGTCGGCGCGGCCCTGGGTCTCCGTCAGCCAACCGGCGTGGGCGTGCCAGAGCCCGGACATCACCCCGGCGACGCCGTCGCCGTGGCCGACGTGGGGACTGTGCGGGTCCCCCTCCTTGTCGGTGTGGGCATGGTGCTTGCGGTGGTCGGCGACCCAGGAGATCACCGGTCCCTGCACAGCCATCGTGCCGAGGATCGCGAAGGTGTACTCGAGGCCCTTCGAGGTCTGGAACGAACGGTGGGTGAGCAGACGGTGAAAGCCGACCGTGATCCCGATCGCCGTGACCAGGTACATGAAGGCGGCGATCGCGAGGACGCCGGGGCTCACCAGGCTGCCGGGGAGGAGGACGATCGCGACGATCGTGGCGGCGAAGGGGACCACCACCGCGCCCAGGTTGGCGGCCTTCTCGATCTTGGTCATCTCACCCATCTGGATCAAGGTAGGCGTATCTGGGCAATATGTATTAGCGTCTGGGCCAAGTTCAGCGCCTGGAACTTGTGAGCCAGATGCCAAAAACAGACTCTGCCATCGCCGAGGACCCCTGGCGCCGCCTGCCCGTCCGGATCGCCGACCTGATCGAGGGCGAGGTCGAGCCGATCGCCGCCGAGATCCTCACCTCGATCGCCCGACAGGTGCCCGAGTACGCGCGGCCGCTGGAGGGACGCTTCGGGCGCGGGATCCGCCGCGGCGTCGGCGAGGCGCTGGCCCAGTTCGTCGCCCTGATCCGCGATCCCGACTCCGGGCGCGGCTCGGGGCGCGAGGTCTACCTGGCGCTCGGCCGCGGTGAGCAGCGGGCGGGCCGCACGCTCGACTCGCTGCAGGCCGCCTACCGGGTCGGGGCACGGGTCGCCTGGCGTCGACTGGCCGCCGCGTGCCGGCGGGCCGACGTCGGCGCCGAGCCGCTCGCCCTGCTCGCCGAGGCGGTCTTCGCCTACATCGACGAGCTCGCCGCCGACTCGGTCGAGGGCTACGCGCAGGCGCAGGCGGAGGTCGAGGACATCCGTCGCAGGCGGCGGCGCGAGCTGGCCGCGCTCCTGCTCGACGACCCACCCGCCGAGGCGGCCGACCTGGTGGCGGCGGCGCACGCCGCCTCCTGGG
>DASZZB010000033.1:0-2879 GCA_035545115.1 Solirubrobacterales bacterium
TCTTCGGCGACGCGACCTGCGTCCTCGGCGGAGAAACCTGCGAGATGGTCGCCCTCGAAAAGGGAGTCCCCGAGACCTTCGTCTACGGCGGCAACAAGCGCATCTTCCGCATCGAACTGCTGAAGATCAAGCTCGTCGAAACCGACAAGGTCAACACTGCGCCGCTCGGTGAAGAAAAGAGCGGCGAAGGCGGTAAGGGCAACAGCTCGCGGGCGAAGGCCCACCCCCAGGCCGCGGTCTCACGGGCCGTCCGACCCTAGATCACCGCCCGCCGGCCGGGGCTCGGACGTCAGCCCAGGTACAGGTCGATCAGCTGGTCGCCGGCGAGCATCGCGATCACCCCGCCGAGCGCCAGGAAGGGCCCGAACGGGATCGCCCTCTTGCGCGCCTCGCTGCCGTGGCGGACGATCATCGCGATGCCGACGACACTGCCCGCCAGGAGGGCGATCAGCACGGCAGGCGCCAGGGCACGGCCGAGGAAGAGCCCCATCGCAGCGACCAGCTTGACATCTCCGAGCCCCATCCCCTTCGGGTAGGCGAGGACCACGAGGAACATCAGGCCACCGCCCGCCGCGGCGGCGATCGCCCGCTCGGGGAACCCCCCCGGGTCGGCGACGGCGGCGACCGCGACCCCGACCAGCGAGCCCCAGAGGAGGATCTTGTTCGGGATCAGCCGCTGCTCGAGGTCGGTCAGCGTGATCGCGGCGAGCATCGTCACGAAGACGCAGCCGAGGACCGCTTCGCCAGGCTCGTGCCGGTAGACGAGCGCGGTCGCCGCGAAGAGCAGCCCGACGGCGAGCTCGGTCAGCGGGTAGCGGGGCGAGATCGCGGCGCCACAGCAGCGCGCCCGGCCGCGCAGCAAGAGCCAGCCGAACACCGGGACGTTGTCGTATGCGGCGATCTGGGCGCCACAGGCGGGACAGGCGGAGCGCTCCATCACAGTTCCGATGCCCCGTGGGACCCGGTAGGCGACGGCCGTCGCGTAGCTGCCCGCGATCAGGCCGGCGAACAGCGCGAAGACGATCCAGAAGGCGATCGGCATTGCGGGATTTCTACTCGGGGCAGCGGCGGACCCCGGCCAAGGGCCTAGCGGTGCCGGGTGACCCTGAAGCGCCGCTTGGCGAGGGCCGAGACATTGCCGGCGCCGTCGACCCCGCGGACCCGGAGCAGGTGATGGCGGTGGCCCAGGTGCTTGAGGCGCAACGGCGAGCCGCACCCCTTCCACCTGCCCTTGTCGAGGCGGCACTGGAAGTTCGTCGACGGGTCGCCCGTCGTGTCGGCGAAGGTGAACTGCACCTTGGGCCTGCGCGTCTTGGCACCGGGGCCGCTGGTGAACCGCACATGAGGCGCGATCGAGTCCTCGGTGTACTCGACCGGTTCCGAAGTGCACGCCGACCGGTCGCCGCCGCCGTCGACGGAGACGCCGTAGAGCGCCACGGTGGAGTTGTCCGCCACCTGGAGCGCCAGTCCCGACGCGAACTGCCCGACCGTCCCGCTGACGACCGCGGCGCCGCGGCAGCCGGCGTCCTCGTAGATCGCGACATGGGCGGCGCCCGGCGCCTTCCCGGTGATCGACGGCGTGTTGTCGTTGGCTCTCCCGGAGGGCGCCGTGCGCAGCTTCGGGGGGTCCGGGCGGCCGGGCGGGTTGGGGAGCTGTTCCCGCGGTTCTTCTTCGCCGCCACCGCCGCCGCCCGGGTGTTCTTCGCTCGGCGGCGGTTGTGAGGCATTGCGGTATTCGAGCGAGGAGCTGGAGCACCCCGAGACGAACCCCGCCAGTTCGGCTTTCGCGTAGAAGACCGTCGAGGCGCCTTCGGGGACGCCGACGACGATTCCTTTGCCGGCGAATTCGACCGCGGTACCGACCGAGACCGGGGACCCGCTGCAGGAGGGATTGGTGAAGATCGAGACGGTCGACCCCTCGCGCGAGGTGCCGATCAGGTTCGGCGTGCTGTCTTCACCGGGGGACACCGGGGAGCTGCCGGTGAAGACCGGCGGGCCGGGGGCGGTCGTCACCTGCTGGTAGACGATGCCTTTCGAGCAGACCGATTCTTCATGGGATTCGGGGTCGGTCTGGGTGGCGAAGAGCGTCGTGTCGGCGTCGGGCGGCAGGTCTTTGGAGAGGGCCAGGCCCGCTTCGCTTTCGAGCTGCGCCGCGGTGCCTTCGCCGACGAGTTCGGCGCCCGGCGCGCCGCACGACGTCGCGTAGATGCTGATCAGGAAGTTCGGGTGTTTGGTGGCGCTGGGTTCCGCGAACGGCGAGCTCCCGTCGTGCCCGACGGCGCGCCCGACGGCGGAGATCACGACTTCTTCTTCGGCGCCGCCGAATACCGCCGGCCTGGTCGCCGTGCTCGGCGAGCTCGGGAGCGTGCCGCGAAGCTGGGGGGCCTGCGGAGCGCTCGCCGCCGAGGCCGAGGCCGTCGCGGCGAATGCACTGAACGCGAGAGCGCAAAGCAGACATGCCAAGGGGCGGGCCTGTGCGGCCCGCCCCTTGGCGCTGCTTGCGATTGACTTAAGCATCAAGTCGTTTCGCTTGAGTCCGTATCGAATCCGTTATTTGTTCCACACCTTTGTGGACGGACAACCTCCGGCTTCTTCCGGACTACACGGGTAGGTGAGGACCCCCGCTTCGTTCACGATCGAGAACGTATGGTTGTTCGACGAGATCGATTCGATTTTGTATTTGTTCGAGGCGGTCGTCGAGACTTTGATGCCTTCCTTGCCGGCTTCCGGTTCGGTGCTCGGAAGGGTCGGCTCGATTTTGTTGAGCTTCGCCATCGTCACGCCGGTGTAGGAGCCGCCGTTTTCAGTGGCGTAGGTCTCCATTGCGACCAGCGCCGTGTGGGCGTTCTCCTCGGCCATCGCGTCGCCGGCCTTTTCCT
>DASZZB010000034.1:0-4413 GCA_035545115.1 Solirubrobacterales bacterium
CTTTGCCGAGGCGGGCGTCCACGCCCTCCACGTGGTCGACCTCGACGGGGCGAAGGCGGGCGAGCCGAAGAACCTCGAGACGATCCGGCGGATCGCCGACGCGGTGCCGTTCCCGATCCAGGTCGGTGGCGGGCTGCGCGACGCCGATTGCGTCGCAAACGTGCTGCGGGTCGGGGTCGAGCGCGTGGTGATCGGGACCGCCGCGATGCGCGACCCCGACTTCCTCGAGGCGATGCTGGTGGCGCACGGCGAGCGGATCGTCGTCTCGGTCGACGCGCGCGACGGCAAGGTCTCGCTGGCGGGCTGGACCGAGACCTCCGACGTCGAGGCCGCCGCCGCGGTCGCCGACCTGACCGGGCGCGGGGTGCAGCGCTTCCTCTTCACCCCGATCGAGGTCGACGGGACGCTCGCCGGGCCGGGCTTCGAGCAGCTCGCCGCGGTGGCGGCCTCCACCTCGGCCTCGGTGATCTACTCGGGCGGCGTCGGCACGCTCGCCGACCTCGAGCGGCTGCGGGCCGAGGCCGCCCCCAACGTCGACGGCGTGATCGTCGGCCGGGCGCTCTACGAGCGGCGCTTCACCGTCGACGAGGCCGTCGCCGCCCTGGCCTGATCCCCACCCGCCCCCCCGCGGCGTTCGCACTTCCCTCCGCTATGCGGCTATTTCTGCGAACGCCGCGCGGTGGGGCGCTGCTCTAGCCTGGGAGAGTGGCACTGAAACGAGTCATCCCCTGCCTCGACGTCGACTCCGGGCGCGTCGTCAAGGGCACCGAATTCGTCGGGCTCCGCGACGCCGGCGATCCGGTCGAGCTGGCCGAACGCTACGACGCCGCGGGCGCCGACGAGCTCGTCTTCCTCGACATCACCGCCTCGCACGAGCGCCGCGAGACGATCGTCGAGCTCGCCCGCCGCACCGCCGACAACGTCTTCATCCCGTTCACGATCGGCGGTGGGGTCCGCTCGGTCGCCGACGCGCAGGCGGTGCTCGACGCGGGCGCCGACAAGGTCTCGGTCAACTCGGCGGCGCTGGCGCGGCCGGAGCTGCTGACCGAGCTCGCCGACCACTTCGGTGCCCAGTGCGTGGTGATCGCGATCGACGCGAAGCGCGACGCGGAGGAGCCGCCGACCGCCTCGCCGACCTGCGCGGCGCCGGCGGGCTGGTTCGGCGGCATCTGGGGGGTCTATGTGAAGGGCGGACGGGAGCGGGTGCCGGGTCGCGATGCGGTCTCCTGGGCGCGCGAGGCGGTCGAGCGCGGCGCCGGGGAGGTCCTGCTCACCTCGATGGACCGCGACGGCACCAACGACGGTTACGACCTCGAGTTGACCCGGGCGGTGGCCGACGCGGTGCCGGTGCCGGTGATCGCCTCGGGCGGGGCCGGAGAGCTCGGCCACCTCTCCGAGGCAATCGTGACCGGCGGCGCCGACGCCGTCCTCTGCGCCTCGATCTTCCACTACGGGCACCACACCGTCGCCGAGGCGAAGGAGCGTCTCGCCGCCGACGGCATCCCGGTCCGCCGCTGACCCCGGCCAGCTGTTCCTTATGCCGGAATGGTGGGCATAAGGAACAGCTGGCCGGGGGTTTCGGCCAAGTCAGGCGCCGAGTTCGGCCGTTTCGCCGCGTCCGTTGCGGAGGTCTTCGGCGAGGCCGGCGACGTGCGATTCGCGCAGGATCTCCAGGCGCGCGAGTTCGAAGGGCTCGTCCCTTTCGGCGAAGCCGGAGATCTCGGTGGTGGCGCCGGTATAGCCCGCCGCTTCGACCGCTGCGATCACGGTTGCGTCGAACCGCCCCGCCGGATAGCAGAAGTTGTCCACCGGGACGCCGTATTCGCGCCGCAGGATCTTGCGCGAGCCCGCCACTTCTTCCTCCAGTTCTTCGGGCCCGAGTTCGGTCAGGTCGAGGTGGTGGATGGTGTGGGCGGCCAGCTCCCAGCCCGCCGCGATCATCGCCTTGACGTTCGATTCGTACAGTTCGGAGCCTTCCGCCTTGAGGTTGAGGACGCCCGCCCAGCCGTGTTCGCGCAGGGTCGGCAGCGCGAAGGTGTACTGCGGCCGGTAGCCGTCGTCGAAGGAGATGACGATCGGCTTCGGCGGCAGCTTGCCGCCGTGATACCAGGCTTCCTGGACCTGTTCGAGCGTCACCGCCTCATAGCCCTGTTCTTCGAGCCAGTCCACCTGGTGTTCGAAGTCGGTGCGGCCGACGTACAGTTCGGGGTAGGGCGCGCCTTCGGGCGGGTGGCCGAGGACGTGGTACTCGAGGATCGGCACGGGGCCGGTGTGGGGCTTCCAGTCGGCCTGGGGGGTGGCGTTGCGGACCGCGTGGCCCGCGGGCTTCGATTCGGCCTTCGCCTGACGGCCGCGCCCGCCGTGAGAGGCCGTCCCGGAGTCGCCGTCACCGGACCCGCCGCCCGTCGAGCCGAGCACGACGACGACCGCGATCACGGCGACGACCAATATCGAGGCGACCGCGACGAGGCGGCGCCGCAGGATCTGCCCGCGGTCCGGACGGCGCTGCTCGCGGTGGCCCGGGCGCTTCGCGGGGAGGCCTTCGTCGTCTTGCCAGTCACTCGCCATCCGCGTCGCCGATCATCGTAGGGGTGAATCGAATGACGGGCGCCGAACCATGAGCAGCAACCAGGACCTCGCCGGGGCGCTCGCCGAGGCCTACCCGGACCTGGCGGCGATCGCCGCGGCCGCGCCCGATCCGGTGTACCTGGTCGGTGGCGCGGTGCGCGACCTGCTGCTGGGACGGGGCCGGGCCGACATCGACCTGGTGGTCGAGGGCGACCCGGCGGCGCTGGCGGCGGCGCTCGGCGCCGAGCCGGTGGTGGCGCATCCGCGATTCGGGACGCTGAAGCTCGCGCTCGGCGGCGGCGAGGTGGATGTCGCCGCGGCGCGGCGCGAGACCTACGCCGAGCCCGGCGCGCTGCCGACGGTCGAGCCGGGCGCGCCGATCCGAACCGACCTGGCGCGGCGCGACTTCACCGTCAACGCGATGGCGCTGCCGTTGGCCGACCCCGGGGAGCTGATCGACCCCTATGACGGACAGGCCGACCTGGAGCGAGGCCTGCTGCGGGCGATCCACGACGGCTCGTTCGTCGACGATCCGACCCGGGCGATCCGTGCGGCGCGGTACGCGGCCCGGTTCGGGTTCGGGATCGAGGCGCGCACCGAGGAGCTGCTGCGGGCGACGGACCTGGGGACGGTGACGGTGGAGCGGCGGGCGGAGGAGCTGCGACGGCTGGCCAGGGAAGCGAGCGGGGTGAAGGGACTGGAACTGCTCGCCGGGTGGGGCGTGGTCCGGCCGCGACCCGGGGGCCTGGCGCTGGCGCGGGATGTGGAGGAGCTGATGGCATCGGAGCCCTGGGCGGCGGAGGCCGATCGGGCCGGAGCGATCCTCGCGGCGGCGCTGGGACCGGACACGGGGGACGAGCTGGCGAGCGCCCACCCGTCGCGACCGTCCGAGGGGCTCGCCCTGGCACGGGGCCGCGACCCGATCGAGCTCGTCCTCGCCCGCGCCGCCGGCGCCACCTGGCTCGACGACTGGCTGTCCTGGCGCGAGGTCACTCTCGGCATCACCGGCACCGACCTGACCGCCGCCGGCCTCTCCGGCCCGGCCGTCGGCGCCGCGCTGGACGCCGCGCTGAGGGCCAAGCTCGACGGCGAAGCCCCGACCCGCGCCGACGAGCTCCGGGTCGCCCTCGAGCAACGGTGTTGATGGGCCGAAAAGTCCTGATATAGAGGGCTTTTCGGCCCGTCAACATCTGATCTGCTTGGCTCTTGGTGTGGACTGGATCGAAACGCACGGGGTGCGGTGGTTGGCGGCGGAGCTCGGGCCCGCGGCCGCGGGGAGGGGGCACGTGGGGTTCGGCACGCGGGTCGGCGGGGTCAGCGCGGCGCCCTACGACACGCTGAACATCGGCGTGCTCACCGACGACGCCGACGCGACGGTGGTCGAGAACCGGAGGCGGCTCGCGGCGGCGGTCGGGGTCGACCCGTCCCACGTCCCGATCGGCCTGCAGGTCCACAGGGCCGAGGTCGCGGTCCACGACGCCCCGCAGGAGCCGAGCCCCTACGCCGAACCGGGGACGCCACTCGAAGAGGTCGACGGGCACGTCGTCCGCCGCCCCGGCCTGGCGCCGCTGGTCCTCACCGCCGACTGCCTGCCGGTCGCGCTCGCCGGGCCCGGGGGCGTGGCGATGCTGCACTGCGGTTGGCGCGGGCTCGCCGCCGGGATCCTCGCCCGCGGCGCTGCGATGGTCGAGGCGACCAGCGCCGCGATCGGGCCCGGGATCGGACCCTGCTGCTACGAGGTCGGCCCCGAGGTGACCGGCGCCTTCGCCGAGCTCGGCGCGGGGATCGCCGCCGGCCGCGTCCTCGACCTCCCCGAGGTCGCCCGCCGTCTGCTCGCCCGCGCCG
>DASZZB010000035.1:0-9493 GCA_035545115.1 Solirubrobacterales bacterium
AGCTGCTCGCGACGGTCGGCGGCGAGCATCAGCGCCGACCCGGCGAGCAGGCCGACGGCGGTCGCCCGCGGGCCGCCGAGGCGCGCCTCGATCTGCCGCTCGAACCCGTAGCCGACCGCCGCCGCGGGCAGGAAGGAGAGCGCCAGCAGCAGCGCCCGGTGCGCGTCGAAGGTCCGCAGCTCCGCCGCGATCAGCCGCCGCTGACCGACGAGGAGGGCCGCCGCGGCGCCGGTGTGGAGGGCGACCTCGAAGCTCTTGCGCACCTCGGGGTCGATCGCCTCCCAGTCCCAGCCCGCCAGCCAGGGGACGAGGACGATGTGGGCGGAGCTGGAGACCGGCAGCAGCTCGGCGGGGCCCTGGACGATCCCCAGGAGGATCGCCCGGCGGACCGGCAGCGAGCCGGCGCTCAAGCGCCCGTGGTCGCCGGCGGCTCCCGCCTGAACCGCTTGTAGAGCCAGTAGGCGACCAGCACCACGAGCGCCGCGACGACGATGTAGTCGAGGATCGAGAGGTGTTCGCGCCACTTTTCCCATTCGTCGCCGACCGCCCGGCCGAGCAGCCCGAAGCCGACCACCCAGGGGAGCGAGCCGAGCGCGGTCAGCCAGGTGAACCGCCAGAAGGGCATCTTGGCGAGGCCGGCGGGCAGCGAGATGAAGGCGCGGACCAGCGGGATCAGCCGGCAGACGAAGACGGTGACGTCGCCGTGGCGTTTGAACCAGCCGTCGACGGTGGCGAGGCGCGACGGGCTGACGTGGATCAGCTTGTTCCGTTCCATCAGGTCGACGCGCCCGAAGTAGCCGATCGCGTAGGTCAGCCAGGACCCCGCCATGTTGCCGAGGAAGCCGGCGACGAGGATCTCGAGCAGGGTGTGGTGGCCTTCGGAGACGGTGAAGCCCGCGAACAGCAGGATCGCCTCGCTGGGGATCGGGATGCAGGCCGAGGCCGCGCCCATCAGCAGGAAGATGCCCGCGAGCCCGGTGTCGTCGATCACGTTGACGCAAAATTCGACCACCGGCCCGGTCAGGCTGGCGTGGGGGAGAAGCATGCGGCGGGACACTACAGCCCCAATCCGCGAGAGGCCCCCTTAAACTCGCATGTTCATGGGCCGGTTGAACCATCCCGTCTACCGCAACCGGGTGGGACAGATACTCGCCGACGCGGCGCTCGTCGCGCTGGCCTACTTCCTCGCCTTCCAGCTGCGCTTCCTCGACGACCCGCACGGCTGGCCGCACCGCTACGAGGTGCTGTTCGCCCAGTCGGTCGGCTTCGTGATCGTCGGCAAGCTGATCGTCTTCGCCGCCGCCGGGCTCTACCAGAAGTGGTGGCGCTACGTGAGCGGCCGCGACTTCCTCCTCATCCTCCGCGCGGTGGCGATCGCGAGCGCCCTGCTGGTGATCGCCTTCGCCGTCGTCCAGCCCTTCCACCACCGGCTGCCGCGCTCGGTCGAGGTGATCGACTTCATGCTCACCCTGATCCTGATCGCCGGCGCCCGCCTGCTGGTGCGGCTGATCGTCGAGCGGCCCTCGAAGGGCGCCCGCGTCCCCAGGCACGAGGTGTTGGTGATCGGCGCCGGCTCCGGCGGCCAGATGGTGGTCCGCGAGCTGCACCTCAACCCGGCCCTCGGCGCGACCGCGATCGGCTTCGTCGACGACGACCCGCGCAAGCGCGGGATGCGGATGATCGGCGGCATCAAGGTGCTCGGCGCGACCGACGAGATCGCCGCGATCCTCGACGAGACCGATCCCGACGAAGTGATCATCGCGATCCCCTCGGCGCCGGGGACGCTGCGGGCCAAGGTCGTCGCCGCCTGTCGTGAGCGGCGGATCCGGGTGCGCACCCTGCCGACCGTCTTCGAGCTCCTCCGCGGCGGCGTCCAGCTGAGCAGGCAGTTGCGCGACGTCCAGGTCGAGGACGTGCTCGGTCGCGAGCCGGTCGTGGTCGAGCTCGACCGGGTCGGCGCCTACCTGCAGGACAAGATCGTCCTCGTCACCGGGGCGGGCGGCTCGATCGGCTCCGAGCTCTGCCGCCAGATCGCCCGGGTCGGCCCGCGCCTGCTGGTGATGCTCGACCACGCCGAGGACAACCTCTTCGAGATCGAGCGCGAGATGCTCGACGAGCGCCACTTCGCCGGCGCCGAGTCGGTGCTCGCCGACTGCCGCGAGCCACACCGGATGCTGGAGACGATGCAGCGCTTCAAGCCCGAGGTCGTCTTCCACGCCGCCGCCTACAAGCACGTGCCGCTGATGGAGGCCAATCCCCTGGAGGCGGTGCGCAACAACGCGATCGCGACCCGGATCACGGCCGAAACCGCGGCGGCGGCGAAGGCCGAGCGCTTCGTCCTCATCTCCACCGACAAGGCGGTCGACCCGCAGACCGTGATGGGCGCCTCGAAGGCGATGGCCGAGTGGATCGTCGAGGTTGCCGGCCATACCCACCCCGGCACCCGCTTCGCCTCGGTGCGGTTCGGCAACGTGCTCGCCTCCTCCGGCAGCGTGGTGCCGATCTTCCGCGGCCAGATCGAGCGCGGCGGCCCGGTCACCGTCACCCACCCGGAGATGACGCGGTACTTCATGACGATCCCGGAGGCGGTGCAGCTGGTGATCCGCGCCGGCGACATCGGCGCCGGCAAAGGCGAGGTCTTCGTCCTCGACATGGGTGAACCGGTGAAGATCGTCGACCTCGCCCACAACATGATCCGGCTGGCCGGCTACGAGCCCGAACGCGACATCGCGGTCGAGTTCACCCAGCCGCGCCCCGGCGAGAAGCTGCACGAGGTGCTGTTCGGCGAGAGCGAGGTGGCGCAGCCGACCGCGGCGAAGCGGATCAATCGGGCGGTCCGCTCGACCTCGCTCGACCCGGAGTGGGTCGACTCGACCCTGAGCCAGCTGGAAGCGCTGATCCTGGCCGGGGACGAGGCCAATCTGGCCGAGCGGGTCGTCGACCTGATCGCCACGCCCGGGGGAGACGCCGCTAAGGTCGGGCCGGCCGAGTAGCCTTCCGCAACTTTGCTCCACACGGTCGAAAGAATCGGCTCCTTCGCGGGGCTCGCCTCCTTCCTGGGCCTCGCGGTCTTCGCGCTGCTCCTCTTCGCCCACGGCCGTGACATCCGTCGGTTGCGCGACTGGGCCGGCTCGGCGCCGGAGCGCGAAGCCGAGCGGATGGAGGCGACGCAGAGCATGGCCGCCCAGCGCGCCGAAGAGCTGCGCGAGCTGGAGGAGACGCGGACCGCCGAGCACGACGCGGTCGCCCAGCGCGAACTGCGGCGACGACGGCGTGAGGAAGGCCTGCCCGAACAGACGCGTGGGGAACGCCTCCGGCAGCGCTTCTCCGGCTTCGGCGAGACGCTCTCGAGCCCGGTTCTGCTGGCGGTGCTGTTCGTCGTCTTCGTGCTCGTCGTCGGCGGGGTCGCCTACGCGATCCTCGGTGACGGCAGCGACAGCAGCGGCAAGAAGGCCGGCCACTCGGGCAGGCAGGTCGTCCACCAGGCCAAGCCCGACGAAATCGAAGTGGCGGTGCTGAACGGCACGTCGGTGCCCGGCCTCGCCGCCACCTACGGCGACAAAGTCGAAAAAAAGGGCTTCGAACTGGGCGCCGTGACCAACAGCAGCTCGAGCTTCGAAAACTCGGTGGTGATGTTCAGACAGGGGCGCAAGCCGGAAGCGAAGGAGGTCGCGAAAGACCTCCAGATCACGAAGCTGGAACCGATGACCGGCGAAGTGGCGCAGGTCTCGGGCGAAGCCAACGTCTCGGTCGTCGTCGGCGAGGACAATGCCGCGGCGGCGGATTGACGTAGCCGCCGTCGTCTTCGCGCTGCTCGTCGTCGCCACCCTCGCCGCGTTCGCCTACGCCCAGCGGGTGAAGCGTGACCCGCTGGTCGTCGACCGGGTCCAGATCGGCGGGCCGAAGTCGAATGCCTTCACGCCGGAAGGGCGCTGCGCGAAGCGCCACATAAGGCTGAAATTCCGCACCACGACGACGAACGACGGCACCGTCGAAGTGATCCGGCCGGGCGGCGAACAGGTCCGCGTGCTCGCCCGCCACACCTTCCTGAAGCGCTACAGCTACCACGTCTTCCACTGGGACGGGAAGAACGGGGAGGGAGTGGTGCAGCCGCCCGGCCGCTACCGGCTGCGGGTGCGGCTCACCGACGAAGGCCGCAGCCTCGTCCTGCCGGGGACGATCAGGCTGCACGAGGTGACGCGGCCGGGCGGCACGCTCGTCTGCACCGTCGCGGTGAAGGAACGCGGTTGAGCGCCTTCCTCTCCGGCGCCGGCCTGCTCGTCGCCGCCGGCTGCGCCGCCGCCTCGATCCTGCTGCCCGCGGGCCGCGTCCGGGGCGCCGCGATGCTGGCGGCGCTGGTCCTCTTCCCGGCCCTGATCCTCGGCGACCAGTGGCACACCCACCGCATCGTCGAACTGCGCCACCACGAGGTCAGGGCGGCGGTGGGGATCGTCGTCGGCGTCCTGCTGGTGGTGGCGCTGGCCTGGGTCTTCGGCAGATGGCCGGTGCTGCTGCCGCTCGCGGTCATCGGCCTGCTCCCTTTCCGCGTCCCTTTGGAATCCGGAGGAGAAACCGCGAACCTGCTGGTGCCGCTCTACGCCGTCATCGCGGGCGGCGTCCTCGCCACGATCCACTCGCCGCCGCCGGCCGAGGAGCGCGGGCCGCGCCGGCTCGGGAAAGCGCTGGCGGCCTTCGTCGTCCTCTACGCCCTGCAGGCCCTCTACTCCGTCGACTTCTCCAAAGGCCTGCAGGAAGCCTGCTTCTTCCTCGTCCCCTTCACCCTCCTCTACATCCTCCTGCGGGAGGTCCCGTGGGACCGCCGCCTGCTCGCCTGGACCCTCGGGCTGATCGCGGTGGAGGCGATCGCCTTCATGCTGATCGGCAGCGTCGAGTACGCGAGCCGCGCCCTGTTCTGGAACGAGGCGGTGATCCGCTCGAACGAATTCCACACCTACTTCCGGGTCAACTCGGTCTTCTGGGACCCGAACATCTACGGCCGTTATCTCGCCCTCGTCCTGGTCGTCCTCGCCACCGCGGTGCTCTGGATCAAGGACCGCCGCGTCTTCTGGCTCCTCTGCGGCGCGATCCTGCTGCTCTGGATCGGCCTCGCCCAGACCTTCAGCCAGTCGAGCTTCGTCGCCCTGCTCGCCGGGCTCGCGGTCCTGGCGGCGCTGCGCTGGTCCTGGCGCTGGACGCTCGCCGTGGTGGCGGTCGGCGCGGTCGGCGCGGCGCTGGTCGTGATCCTGGTCGGCGGCAAGGGCTTCGACTTCGGCAAGCTGAACGTCGACACCAGCGGTCGCGCCAACCTCGTCTCCGGCGGCGCCGAACTGTTCTCCGCGCGGCCGCTGCAGGGCTATGGGTCGGGTTCGTTCCAGTCCGCCTACCGCGACCACCACGAAAGCGACAAGGCGCCGGTGACGATCTCCCACACCGAGCCGGTCACGGTCGCCGCCGAGCAGGGCCTGATCGGCCTGGTCGTCTACGTCGGCCTGGTGGTCGTCGCGCTCTGGACGATGGGGGCGGGGCTCTGGGGACGCGACCGCGACCGCGCCCCACCGCACGTCTTCGTCGCCCGCGCCGCGGCGCTCGCCGCCTTCGTCGCCCTGCTGGTCCACACGATGGCCTACGCGGGTTTCTTCCAGGACCCGATCACCTGGGTGCTGCTGGCGATCGGCGCCTCCCTGGCGGCCGCTCCCGCCGCGGCCATCCCGGACCCGGCATAGGCTCCCCGCGTGTCGGGATACCTGCGGCGACTCGCCACCACCGGCGCCGCCTACACGGCGGCGAGCATCCTCTCGAAGCTGATCGCGGTCGCGCTGCTGCCGCTCTACACGCGCCACCTCACGACGGCCGACTACGGCACCGCCGAGGTCCTCTTCGCCGCGGTCGTCTCGGCCAGCATCTTCGTCCGGCTGGGGATGATCGAGGCGGTCCTGCGCTTCTACTACCGCGAGGACGAGGACCCCGCCCGGATCGTCGGCGCCACCTTCTCCGGCCTCTTCTGGTTCGCGACGGTCGGCGCGCTGGTCGCCCTGCCCTTCGCCGGGCCGCTCTCGGAAGCGCTGCTCGGCGAGCGCGCCGTCGGCCTCGTGCGGATCTCGATCGGCGGCCTCTGGGTGGCGACGCTGTTCGAATACCTGCAGACGCTCTACCGGCTCGACGAGCGCGCCCGCGCCTACTTCACGATCACGATGGCCAACGTGCTGGCGACGATCGCCCTGACCGTGGTGCTCGTGGTCGGGGTGGGGGACGGGGCGCGCGGCCTGCTGCTCGGCTCCTACGTCACCGGCGCCGTCTTCGTCCTCGCGATGATCGTCGAGCAGCGCCGCCGCCTCACCCTGATCGTCGAGTGGCCGCTGCTGCGCCGGCTGCTGCGGTTCGGCCTGCCGACGATGCCCGCCGAGGTCAGCCTCTACCTGCTCAACTTCGTCGACCGGCTGATCATCGTCCACGTCGCCGGCCTCGGCGAGGCGGGCCTCTACTCCCTGGCGGTGAAGTTCGCCCAGGCGGTCAACACCCTCGTCCGCGGCTTCCAGCTCGCCTGGCCGCCGCTCGCCTACTCGATCCGCGACGACGACGAGGCGCGCCGCGCCTACGCCACCGTGATCACGCTCTTCCTCGCCGGCTGCACCTGGCTGGTGGTCGGGCTCTGGCTGCTGTCGCGCTGGCTGCTGCGCTTCTTCGCCGCGCCGAAGTTCTTCGACGCCTACGAAGTCGTCGGCCTGATCGCCGTCGCGGTCACCCTCTACTCCCTCTACATGGTGATGGTGGTGATCCTCGGCCGGACCGGGCAGACCAAGTTCAACCTGCCGGCGGCGCTCGCGGCGCTCGTCTCCAACGTCGCCCTCAACCTGCTGCTGGTGCCGCCGCTGGGGATCGTCGGCGCCGGCCTGTCGCTGGTCGCCTCTTACCTGGTCGTGACCGCGCTGATGTACTGGTTCACGCAGCGCCTCTTCCCGGTGACCTACGAATGGGGCCGTCTGGCCCGGGTCCTCTTCGCCGCCGCGGCGCTGGTCGGGCTCGGCGAGCTGGTGATGCCGACCGCCGGCTTCAGCGGCCTGGCGGGGCGCTTCGTCCTGGCGCTGCTCTACCCGGTGCTGCTGCTCGGCCTCGGCTTCTTCACCGCCGAGGAGCGCGGCTGGCTGGCGCGCCTGCGCCGGCCCGGCGAACTGGCCGCCGGCTTCGCCGCCCTGCGCGCCCGCCCACCGGCGGTCGACGCCGAACCCGGCGAGCTCTACGAAGCCGAGCGCATGGACGAGGACTCGCGCTTCTGACCCGCCCAGGGCTCCAGCGGTCGTCCCAACTCCCGCCAGCTGTTCCTTATGTCCACTATTCCGGCATAAGGAACAGCTGGCGGGCGCGGTCGCGCAGGCTGGTGCCGCGGGCCGGGAAGAGCGCCTGGCGCGCGTGGGCGCGATAGACGTCGGCGGGCCGGCCGGGGATCGCGAGGGCGACCAGCGAGCGCACCGCGTAGGACCAGGCGGTGAGGACGCGGACCGCGAGCGCCGCCGCGCGGCCGTGGTGCTTGCGCATATAGAGGTCGCGGTTGCGGTGGAATTCGACGATCCGCGGCAGCCCGGCGGCGAGGTCGGTCGAGAGCTGGTCGTGGTGGACCGCCTCGGCGCCGGGGACGAAGAGCTCGTGCCATCCGGCGTCGGCGAGGCGCCGGGCGAAGTCGCACTCGTCGTAATAGACGAAGAAGTCGGGGTCCATGAAGCCGACCGCGGCGGCAGCCTCGCGGCGGACGAGGAGGGCGCTCGACTGCGCCCAGTCGACCCGGCGGGTCTCGGCGCCGCGGCTCTGCACCGTCAGCCATCGGTGGAGGAAGAGCGCCCCGGCGAGCGCCGTGCCGACGCCGGGGAAGCGCCAGGCGCAGGGGGTCGGGTGCCGGTTCGAGTCCAGTAGCCGTGGGGTCGCGGCGGCCGCCCCCGGGTCGGCGTCGAGCGCCGCGACCAAGGCCGCGACCGCCCCCGGCCGCAGCTCGGAGTCCTCGTTCAGGAGCAGGCACCAGCGGCCACGGGCGCGCTCCATCAGCAGCGAGTCGTTGGCCGCCTTGCCGGTCCGGCGCGGCTGCTCGATCAGCTCGATCTCGCCGCCGAGGGCACGTACCGCCGCGGCCGAGCCGTCCTCCGAGGCGTTGTCGAGGACGAGCACCTCGCGGCTCACCGCGGCCGGGTGGGTGCGCTCGATCGCGGCCAGGCAGGCGAGCAGCATCTCGCGCCCGTTCGTGTTCACCACGCAGTAGGAGAGCTCCGGGTCCAAGGCGGCCACGATAATCCCCGTGTTGATGGGCCGGAAACTAGACATATAGGCAAGTTTTCGGCCCATCGACGCGATGAAAGTTCAACTGGTCGACCCATCCGCCTTCACGCCGCCCTACGACCGCGCGCTCGCGGCGGCCTTGGCGCGGCGCGGCGCCGAGGTCGAGCTGGTCACCACGAAGTTCCTCTACGGCCCCGTCCCCGAGGCCGAGGGCTACACGGTCGACGAGCGCTTCTATCGGCGCACCGCCGCGCGCGGCCTCTCCTCCTCGGCGCGCCTCCCGTTCAAGGGTGCCGAGCACCTGCGCGACATGCTCGCCTTCCGCCGCGCCCCCACCGACGCCGACCTCGTCCACTACCAATGGCTGACCCTGCCGGGGCTCGACCGGCGCCTGTTGCCGCCGACCCGGCCGCGGGTGATGACCGCCCACTACATCCTTCCCCCCGCGGCGCGCCGCCGCGCCGCCCGCGCCGCCCACAAGGTCTTCGGCGCGATGGACGCGGTGATCGCCCACTCCGAGCACGGCGCCACCCGGCTCCGCGACGAGGTCGGCCTGCCCGCCGAGCGGGTGCGGGTGATCCCCCACGGCGCCTTCGACTACCTGACCCGCCTGCCGGAGGAGAAGCCGCTGCCCGCCGAGCTGGAGGGCGCCGACGGGCCGGTCGTCCTCTCCTTCGGCCTGCTCCGCCCCTACAAGGGCCTCGAGTCTCTGCTCGAGGCCTTCGGCGAGGTCGGTGAGGCGGAGCTCTGGATCGTCGGCAACCCGCGCATGGCGGTCGAGCCGCTGCACGAGATGGCGGCGCTGACCGGCGCCCGGGTCCGCTTCGTCACCCGCTTCGTCGAGGACGCCGAGATCCCGGCGATCTTCCGCCGCGCCGACGTCGTCGCCCTGCCCTACCTCGACGCCGAGCACTCCGGCGTCCTCTACACCGGCCTCGCCTTCGGCAAGCCGATGGTGGTGAGCGCGGTCGGCGGCTTCCCCGAGGTCGCCGACAGCGGCGCCGCGCGCCTCGTCCCGCCCGGCGACACCGCGGCGCTCGCCACGGCGCTGCGCGAGCTGACCTGTGACCCGGCCGCCCGCGAGGAGCTGGCCGCCGCCGCCCGCGCCGCCGCCGCCGGTCCCTACTCCTGGGACGAGGCCGCCCGCCTCACCCTGGCGCTCTACGAGGAGCTGCTCGCCCGCCCGTGACGACGCTCGCCTCGATCGTCTTCTGGGTCTGCGCGACGGCGA
>DASZZB010000036.1:0-4200 GCA_035545115.1 Solirubrobacterales bacterium
AGGCGATTTCGATGCGGGCGAGACGCGGCAGCGCGGCCCCTTCGGCGCCGCGGATCGACCCGGACAAGGTCACCGAGATCGGCGCCGGGCGGTCGCGGGGCAGGCGCCGGGGCTGGATCGACCCGTCGAGGGAGACGACCACCCCGTCGCGACCGCTGGTCTCGGCCTGAGCGGGGCCGACCGCGAGCGGGGCGAGGGCGGCGAGGGCGAGGGCGGCGAACGGCGCCCGCCCCCGGCGGCGCGTGGCGGAGCGGCGGCGGGTGGCGGAGCGCATCCGGGGGGCGGGATGGGATCTCGCCGAGGAGCGGGGGCCGGGTTGCATCACTGGAACCTCGTCGGCTTGAAGGCGCAGTAGTTGAAGCCGAAGGAGACGACGGCGTTGTTGGCGCGGTTCCCTTCGTGGATGAAGCGCGCCGAGACCCGCTCGAATCCCGCAACGTCGTTCGCCCGCAGGGTCTTCACCATCTGGCCGAGGTAGACCTCCTCCTTGCCGAGGGCGGCGAACCAGCGGCTCAGGGTGGAGCGGTCGGCCGCCGGCCGGGGCACGACCGAGATCGAGCGCACGGTGCCGGCGAAGATCCGCCGGGCGCGGGAGAACTTCCGCGCCGCGACCGCGAGCCGTTCGGCGCGGACGTCGGCGCGGACCCCGCGCACCGCGCGTTCGGTCGCGTCGGAGCCCGGTTCGCAGATCTGCTCGAGGCGGGCGACGTATTCGGGCCGGGTCGGTTCTTCGGCGGCGCTCGAGATGGCCGCGCCGATGCTCGACCCCAGCAGCAGGATCGTCAGGAGGACGACCCACCGCCTCCCCACCCGGCCCCTCATCGCGTCGCCTCCGCGGCCCTCGGCGCCGTCCGGCCCGCGGCGGGCAGCAGCCGGTCGAGCCAGGCCGGTGTGCGCCAGACCCGCTCACCGATCAGCAGCATCAGGGCGGGCAGCAGGACGATGCGGACGACGGTCGCGTCGAGGAGGATCGCGACGGTCAGTCCCAACCCCATCTGGCTGACGGTCGCCACCGGGGCGACCGCGAAGGAGGCGAAGACCGCCGCCATGATCGCGGCGGCGCCGGTGATCACGCCCGCGGTGCGGTCGAGGCCGAAGCGGATCGCGGTGGCGTTGTCGTTGCCCTCACGGTGGCTCTCCCGCATGCGGGCGAGGAGGAAGACGGCGTAGTCGATCGAGAGGCCGAAGGTGACCCCGAAGATCGCCGCGGCGCCGACCGTGTCGATGTAGGAGTGGCCGCCGAGCGGATAGCCCGCGGGGAGCTTGCAGGCGAGGGTGACGACGCCGATCGCGGCGCCGACCGAGAGCAGGTTGAGGACGACCGCGATCGCGGCGAGGAGCGGCGCGCGCAGCAGCGCGACGAGCATCAGGAAGGTGATCGCCACGATCGAGCCGACCACCAGCGGCAGGCGGGACCTGGTCGCGCTGCCGTAGTCGTTCAGGACCGCCGCCCCGCCGCTGAGCCCGGCGACGTAACCGGGCCGGGAGTCGATCGAGGCGGCCAGCGCGTCCAGCTCGGAGCCCAGGCGGCGCGAGCCGGGGGTGTTGAAGCCCGCGTCGGGGACGACGAGGTAGCGGGCGGCGGTGCCGCCGCGGTCGAGGTCGATCACCTCGGCGGCGAGCGAGCGCCGGCGCGGGTCGGCACCGTCGATCGCCGCCATCGCCAGGAAGCCGGAGTCGAAGAGCCGCGGCGAGACCTCGTGCAGGTGGGCCAGCTTGCCCCGCAGCCGTGCCGAGGCGTTCGACACGCGCCGGTCGGCCTTGCTCAGCCCCTGTTCGAGCGGCAGCGCCCGGGCCGAGCCTTCGGCCAGGCCGGCGGTCAGCGTTTCGATGCCGCCGTTCAGTTCGCCGAGGCCGACGGCGAGGCGTTCGGCCGCCGCATGAAGAGTTTCGAGCCCGCCGCTGAGGCGTCGCCCTTCGTCGGCGAGCCGCTGCGAGCCGCCGTGGAGGCGCTTGCCGCCCGAGTAGAGCTTCCCCAGGGTGGAGTTGAGCATCGCGGCCTGGCCGCGGAGCCGCGCCAGTTCTTCGCGGTCGGAGGCGAGCACCGAGGCGAGGACGGCGGCCTCGTGGGCGGCCGTCGCGTCGCCGGGATCGGCCTTCGCCTGCGCTTCCAGGCGGGCGGCGAGGCGGCGGGCGCGGCCGAGCCCCTGGGCGGTCAGGTTGGGCAGCAGCGTGCCGAGGCCGAGCGAGAGGTTGTAGGCGCCCCCGGAGGCGACGCGCTGGCCGTCGGAGAGGCGCTTCGAGCCGGAGGCGAGGCGACCGAGCGCCGCCGACGCTTCGCGTCCCCCGTCGTCGGCGGTCCCGAGGCCGCCGGCGATCAGTTCGGCTCCTTCGCCGGCATGGGCGGAGCCCGCGCCCAGCAGTTCGCTGCCCGCCGATGCTTCGGCGAGCCCGCTGCGCAGCTCGGCGACCGCGTCCGAGACCTTGTGCAGCCGCGGCCCGAGGCGGGCGAGCTGCGTCGAGGCGTCGGATCCCCCGGGTTCGAGGTCGGCGGCCAGGGACCGGAGGGGACGCGCCGCCGCGGCGATAGCGGCGGGCCCGATCACCGTCTTCACCCCCGCCATCCCGCCGATCCGCGCCTGGGTCGCCGCCACGAAGCCGAGCCCGGGACGGGTCGTGATCGGCCCCCGTCGCGAGACGACGGTGAGGATGAACGGCGCCTCCCAGCCGGCCCCGACCGCCTCCGAGATCGCTTCGGAGTCCTTGCGCGCGGCGCTCGCGGGAGAGAGCTCGTCGACCCCGGGGGAGCCGGTGTCGAAGGCGAGCGCCGGCGTCGCCAGGGCCAGCAGCGGGACGACGATCGCGATCGTCGCGATCGCCGGGCGCCGCAGCGCCGCCGTCGCCGCGGCGGCGACCCGCGAGCGCCCCCCCGGGTGGGAGCGGCCGATCCGGCCGATGTTGAACCGCGGGCCGAGCAGGGTGAGCAGCGCCGGCAGGGCGACCCAGGCGATCAGCACGGCGATCGCGGTGACCGTCGCCAGCGCGGCGGCGAGCGAGACCAGCAGGGTGCCGGGCTGGAAGAAGGCGGAGAGGAAGATCGAGAGGAAGAGCGTGGCGCCGGCGATCGCCGTGGTGCGCCCGGCGCTGCGCCGGGTGCGGGCGGCGGCCCGCGCCGGCGGGTGTCCCGCCGCCAGCTCCTCGCGGAAGCGCGAGACGATCAGCAGCGAGTAGTCGACGCCGAGCGCGAGGCCCATCATCGTGCAGACGACCAGCGAGAGGGCGTCGATCGGCATCAGCGAGGTGAGGAAGACGAGGACGCCGCGCCCGGCGAGCACCGTCATCGCGCCGAAGGCGAGCGGGATCAGCGCGGCGAGCACCGAGCGGAAGACGAGCAGCAGCACGATCAGGAGCAATGGCGCGGCGAGCAGCTCGGCGCGCTCGGCGGCGGAGAGCGATTCATGCTGGAGGGCGCGGGAGATCGTCGCGTAGCCCGACTGGATCGCTTGGACCGGCGGGTGCACGTGGGCGGCGAGGGTGTCTTCGAGCTGCGGCACCGTCTCCCGCATCGCGTCCGCGAGCGGCTGGTGGAAGTCGAGCAGGAGCAGGGCGTGGGACGGCGCACCCGGCGGCGTCCCGGCGGCCGGCGCCGGCAGCTTGCGCGCGGCCGGAGCGCCGTCCCAGGGTGAGATCACGGTGACGCCCGCTTCGCGCCGCAGGACGGCGGCGAGCCGGGGGCCCTGACGTTCGATCGCCGCGGCGGGTCCGCGCAGGAGGACGGCGAAGGGCGAAGAGTCCCCGAAATGATCGCGGGCGAGCGCTTCCCCGCGCGCCGAGGAGGTCCCACCGATAGCCAACGAGGTCGGACGTAGATGTCCCTCCACCCCGAGCCCGATCACCCCGAGCACGGCGACGACCGCCACGGTCGCGGCGAGGACAGCCGCGGCCCGCTCATGCTCTTTTCGGCGAGGCCGTCCCCTCATAGCTCCCTGATCCCCCTCTCGCGGAGCGATGTAAGCACACGGCGCTACTAAAGGCAAGGACAGTTTTCTGGAGGAAGCGGTCCTCTCCCTATCGATGGCAGCCGTGGAACCGGACCGGCACCCGCAGCCTGCGACGCATGCCGTTCACGGACCCAGAGGCGGAGCGATCCGAGTCGGGATCGGCGCGGACATCGCCCTACCGACACGGCCCAAGGGGCGACGCAGCGTCAGAAGCGACGACCGTGCCGCAAGGCCGCGGCGGCGTCTGTGTCGACGTCCC
>DASZZB010000037.1:0-21240 GCA_035545115.1 Solirubrobacterales bacterium
CGGCCATCTCGGCGGCGGCCACAGCCTGCCCGGGTCGCCGCCGAGATGGCCGGGTGCCTTTGGCGTCCCTTGCCGTCCCGCCAGACGGCCGCATCCCTTCCCCGCCCGCCACGACGCCCCCATCCCTCCCGCACCCCCGCGCCGCGGGATCAACCATCAGGAGATCTGGAACTCACCGGCACGCAAGTAGGTCCGGTAGAGGTCGACGGCGTGGGCGGCCGGGGGCTCGAGCGGAGATGGTGGGTACGCCGGGTCCGCCCAGCGCATCTCGCTCGTCTCCTCGCACAGCTCGGTGATCGCGGTGCCGCCGAAGCTCGAGCCCTCCTCCGCACCGCCCGCCGGCAGGCACCACATCCCGTTGTCGGTACGGCGGGTGAAGAGGACGGCGTCGTCGTCACCGACCAGAAAGAGCATCGCGCCGGGCATCAGCACCGGATCGGAGCCGACCTTCTGTCGCAGTCGCCACAAGTAGGAGCCCTCGAACGGCATCGGCGTCAGGCCACTTGGAAGCGGCCGGTCCGCAGGTAGGCGAGCAGCAGCTCGACCGCCCGCGCGGTCGAGTCCTCGAACGGCCGCGGCAGGTCGGTCGGATCGGCGAAGCGGAGGTCGACGGTCTCCTCCCCGTCTGGCGTCATCTCCCCCTCCCAGCGCCGCGCCAGGAAGCACATCGAGAAGTAGTGGGTGACGTCGCCGTTCGGATAGTGAAGGGTGTGCCGCTCCGCTTCGGAGAAGCAGGCGACCGGGATCAGGTCGGCGGGATCGACGCGCAGCCCGGTCTCCTCGCACAGCTCGTCGACCGCCGTGCGCGCGAAGCTGCCGCCCGCCTCGGCGGCGCCGCCCGGCAGGCACCAGTTGCCGTCGTCACCCCGCCGCGCGAAGAGCACCGCCCCGTCCTCCCGCTGCGCCGCGACCGCCGCGCCCGGCATCAGGACCAGGTCGTGGCCGGCCTTCTGCCGCAGTCCCCATAGATAAGAGCCCTCGAAGGACAAGGCACGGAAAGTTAGTCGGACGCGCCCTACAATCGGGGCCGAGGGGCCATAGCTCAGATGGCAGAGCGCCTGATTTGCATTCAGGAGGTCGCCGGTTCGATTCCGGCTGGCTCCATCGACGGGTCCCGACTGAGATCCGGATCGAGATAGTCCTCGGCGCGACGGATGCGAAGGGACTGTCCGTTGAGGGCGGGAGCCAGCCGCAACATCAATCCGCTCCGACCTTCCACACCCAGGATCCAGGAAGGGATGTAGTAACAGCGGTCCGTGGTCAGGTCGTACACGACGATCCAGTCGACCATCTTCGACGTGTAGTGCTTGATCGATCGGACCCTGCCCGCGGTCAGCGAGTGCGATAAGCACTTCACGGCGATTACCCGACTGTCCGATTTGGCCGACTTCACTTGGACGCGGTGCAGCCGTCCCTCGAAGTCTGCGATCAGGTCATAGTCGCAATCCTCGCCGAATGGAATCGACAAGCGACAGTCGCGCGCGGTGAGATCTGCCGCAACCTTCAACTCGGCGAGGTCCCCTTTCCGCTTGAGCGCGGCCATCCTCGGACCCTAGGAAGAAAAAGCGCACATGTGGCGCGCTTGACTGTGCCGCTCTGAAAAATCTTCGAGGCGAAACAGCGCCGGGAGGCGCATCTCAGTCGAGGTCGAAGTCCTTCGGCGGCTTCTGCTCGAACCAGAGGTCGTCGTCCTCGGGGGCGTCCTCGAGGAAGCGGGGGGTGTCTTCGAGCACGTCCTCGTGGCCGGTGTCGGGGTCGTAGTCGACATCGGCCTCCTCGGAGGGCGGCTCGGCGGTGGCATGCGGAGATTCCTCCGAGGGCGGCTCGAATTCCTCCGAGGGCTGCTCGGTTTCTTCGGACGGCGCCTCGGACGTGTGGCGCGGGCTTTCCTCCGACGGCGGCTCGTCCATGCGGCGGAGCACTTCCTCGGAGGGGTCCTCTTCGTAGCGCTCGCCCTCGCTCTCGAAGTCGAAGACGGCGCCCTCGGCGGATGGGTCCTCGGATCCGGGGCGGGGACGCTCGCCGCTGACCGGCGCCTCCAGCGCCTGGTCGAGCTCGTCGGAGAGCCGCTGTTCGTTGAAGAAGTCGTATTCGGCCGATTCCTCCTCCGGCGCGACCTCGGCGGCGGGCTCCCCCGGCGCGGGCGGGGCGGCGTGCGGCTCGTCCTGGGCGGCGTCGACCAGCTCCTCGTCGCTGGGACTCTCCCGCTCGGCGGGCGCCTCGGCCGCCTCGGCGTCCATCTGCGCCTGCACGTCGAACATCTGGGTCGGCTGGTCGGCGATCGCGTGCCGCTCCTCGGTGTCGGGGCCTCGGTCGGGGACGATCTCGTGCTCGCCCGCCGGGTGCTCCTCGCCCGCCGGGTGCTCCTCGACATCCGGGGGCGGCGGCGGCACCGCGGCGGCGTCGGCCGGGCTCGGCGGCGGCGCGTCGGGGAGCGGGGACAGCTCGCCCTCGAGGTCCGCGGGCGGCGGCTCCGGCAGCTCGGCGGACGCGACCTGCTCGTCCGGCGGCGCCTCTTGCAGATCGGTGATGTCGGGACGACGGCCGCTGCGCTCGTGCTCGTCGCCGACCGTGGGCAGGTCGGCCGCGGTCTCGCTCGGCGAGAGGAGGAACTCGGTCGGGGCCTCGGCGAAGGGATCGACCTCGTCGGGGCGCTGGGGCGGGCCGAACGCCTCGTCCTCGAGTCGTTTCAGCTCTCCTTCGTCGGCGCCGTGGGCGCGCTTCAGTTCGAGGTGCTCGCGAATTGCGTCGTCAAGAATGCTCATCGTGGCGTTCCCTTGGGAAGCTTCCAAAGACTAAGCGCTATTCCCTCCCCGTGCGCGCCGCTGGGCACAACTTCCCAGGCGGCCGCGGCCCGATTTCAGCTCACATCCGGTAGACGGGCGCGGCCGGCTCGGCGAGCGGCGCGGCGGCGCAGGCGCCGAGCGCCAACCCCAGGTGCATGCGGGTGTCGCGCGGGTCGATCACGCCGTCGTCCCAGAGGCGCGCGGTCGAGTAATAGGGGCTGCCCTGGCGCTCGTACTGCTCGCGCAGCTCGGCGCCGAGCTCGGCCTGGCCGACCTCCGCCATCACCGTCGCCGCCTGCTCGCCGCCCATCACCGAGATCTGCGCGTTCGGCCACATCCAGAGGAAGCGCGGCGAGTAGGCGCGACCGCACATCCCGTAGTTGCCGGCCCCGAAGGAGCCACCGACGATGACGGTCAGCCTCGGCACCCGCGCCGTCGCCACCGCGGCGACCATCTTCGCGCCGTCCTTGGCGATCCCGCCCGCCTCGTACTCCGGCCCGACCATGAAGCCGGAGATGTTCTGCAGGAAGAGCAGCGGCACCCCGCGCTGGTCGCAGAGCTCGATGAAATGCGCCGCCTTGAGGGCGCTCTCGCTGAACAGCACGCCCTGGTTGGCGAGGATGCCGACGGGGTGTCCATATATATGGGCGAAGCCGCAGACGATCGTCGTCGCGTACTCGCCCTTGAACTCGTGGAAGCGGCTGCCGTCGACGATCCGCGCGATCACCTCGCGCGGGTCGTACGGGGTGCGGCTGTCCGGCGGCACGGCGCCGTAGAGCGAGGCCTCATCGACCGCCGGCGCCTCGACCGCGCGGCGCTCCCAGGCGCGGGCGGGCGGCGGCAGGGTGGCGACGGCCTGGCGCAGGATGCGGAGCGCGTCGGTGTCGTCGGCGGCGAGATGGTCGACGACCCCCGAGGTGCGGGCGTGCAGGACGCCGCCGCCGAGCTCCTCCGCGCTCACCTCCTGCCCGGTCGCCGCCTTCACCAGGGGCGGGCCGCCGAGGAAGATCGTCCCCTGGTCACGGACGATCACCGTCTCGTCACTCATCGCCGGGACGTAGGCGCCGCCCGCCGTGCAGGAGCCGAGCACGGCGGCCAGCTGCGGGATCCCCGCCGCCGACATCGTCGCCTGGTTGAAGAAGATACGGCCGAAGTGCTCGCGGTCGGGGAAGACCTCGTCCTGCATCGGCAGGAAGGCGCCGCCGGAGTCGACCAGGTAGAGGCAGGGAAGCCGGTTCTGCAGCGCCACCTCCTGCGCCCGCAGGTGCTTCTTCACGGTCATCGGATAGTAGGTGCCGCCTTTGACGGTGGCGTCGTTGGCGACGACGACGACCTCGCGGCCCTCGACCCGGCCGACGCCGGTGATGATCCCGGCGCCCGGGGCGGCGCCGTCGTAGAGGTCCTCGGCGGCCAGCGGCGAGAGCTCGAGGAAGGGGCTGCCGAGATCGAGCAGGCGGTCGACCCGCTCGCGCGGCAGGAGCTTGCCGCGCTCGACGTGGCGGGCGCGGGCCCGCTCACCACCGCCCGCCGCGGCGCGGGTCAGACGCTCGCGGAGCTCCGCCACCAGCCGCCGGTGCTCGGCCTCGTTGCGCTCGAACTCGGGGCTCGTCGGGTCGGCGTGGCTGCTCAGCACCCGGCTCATGCCCGCTCCGTCTGCATTTGCCCCCCATCAGTGGGGGGTAAATGCAGACGCTCCTTCCTCGGCGAGCTCGATCAGCGTGGCGCCGCGGTCGACCTGGTCCCCGGCGACGACGAGGACGCTCGCGACCGTCCCGGCGCGCGGGCTCTGGACCTGGATCTCCATCTTCATCGACTCGAGCACGGCCAGCGTCTGTCCCTCCGCGACACTCGCCCCCGGCTCGACCCGCAGCTGGGTGACGGTGCCCGGCATCGGCGCCTCGAGCGCCCCCTCGCCGCCGCCCTCGGGACCGTCCGAGCCCGCGGCCAGGGCGAAGCGCACCGGCCCGACGTCCCCGTCGACCACCCACACCGCGTCCCCGTCCCCAAACACCGCGACCCCATGTTGATGGGCCGAAAAGTCCTGATATAGAGGACTTTTCGGCCCATCAACATGGTTGGGTGCGGCGAGGGTGCTGGTGGCGTCGCCTACCTGCCAGTCCCAGTCGGTGCCGGCCGCGCGGACGGCGACGTCGACGGGGCCGTCGGGGCCCTCCAGGGTGCGGCGGATCCAGGCCGGGCCCTGCTGACGCCAAGCGGTTCTGGTGGACCAGACGTCGTCGTCCTCGGGCGGCCCCGCCAGCATCGCGACCAGCGCCAGGGCGGCGAGGTCCGGGCCCGGCGCGGGCGGCGCGACGGCGTCGCCGAGCCGCTCCAGCAGACCGGTGTCGAGCTCGCCGCTCTGGACCTCGGGCCGGCCCAGCAGCGCCCGCAGGTAGGCGGCGTTGGTGGTCGGGCCGACCACCACCAGCTCGCCGAGCGCGCGGCGCAGCCGTCCCAGCGCCTCGGCCCGATCGTCCCCGCTCGCGATCAGCTTTGCGAGCATCGGGTCGTAGTCGGTGCCGACCACGGTGCCGGTCTCGATGCCGCTGTCGACCCGCACCCCGGCGGGATCCCGGTAGGCGAGGACGGTGCCGGTCGAGGGGAGGAAGCCCGCCGCCGGATCCTCGGCGTAGAGGCGCGCCTCGACCGCCCAGCCGTCCTGACGGACATCGTCCTGGCCGAGCGGCAGCGGCTCCCCGGCCGCAACCCGCAGCTGCAGCTCGACCAGGTCGATGCCGGTGACCGCCTCGGTGACCGGATGCTCGACCTGCAGCCGCGTGTTCACCTCGAGGAACCAGAAGCGGGAGGGGTCGTCGCGCTCGGCGATCAACTCGACGGTGCCGGCGTTGACGTAGCCGGCGCGGCGGACCAGCGCCACCGCCGCCTCCCCCATCCGCTCCCGCAGCTCGGGGGTGACGGCCGGCGACGGCGCCTCCTCGATCACCTTCTGGTGGCGCCGCTGCAGGCTGCACTCGCGCTCGCCGAGGTGGATCGCGGCGCCGTGCGCGTCGGCGATCACCTGCACCTCGATGTGACGGGAGGACTCGACGTAGCGTTCGATCAGCAGCCGTTCGTCGCCGAAGGCGCCCGCCGCCTCGCGGCGCGCCGCGGTCAGCGCCTCGACCAGGTCCTCGCGCCGCTCGCCCAGCCGCATCCCCTTGCCGCCGCCGCCCGCCGCGGCCTTGACCAGCAGCGGCAGGTCGTCCTCGCCCACCCGCGCCGCGATCTCCTCGTCGCCCAGCTCCTCGCCGCTCCAGCCCGGCAGCACCGGCACGCCCGCCTCGGCCGCGACGCTCCGCGCCCTCCCCTTGTCGCCGAGCAGCGCCATCGCCTCCGGGCCGGGGCCGACGAAGACGAGCCCCGCCGCGGCGCAGGCGGCGGCGAAATCCGGCCGCTCGGAGAGGAAGCCGTAGCCAGGGTGGACCGCCTCGGCGCCGCTGCTCACGGCGGCGTCGACGATCCGCTCGACCGAGAGGTAGGAGTCGCGGGCCGGCGTCGGGCCGATGTGGACGGCGCGGTCGGCGGCGCGTACGTGCGGCGCGCCCGCGTCGACGTCGCTGAAGACCGCCACCGACTCGACCCCGAGCCGGGCCAGGGTCCGCTCGATCCGCACCGCGATCTCGCCCCGGTTGGCGATCAGGACGCGCTCGAACATGGCCCTAACCGCCCTGCGGACGGTGGTCGACGGGGCCGGCGAGGATCGTGTGCGAGCCGAGCGGTCGGCCGAGGACACGCTGCGCCTCGCGGGCGGCGGCGATCAGCGCCTCGAGGTCGATGCCGGTCTCGATCCCCATCTCGTCGAGCATCGAGATCAGATCCTCGCTGGCGATGTTGCCGGTCGCCCCGGCCGGCACCGGGCAGCCGCCGAGCTCACCGAAGCTCGACTCGAACGACTCGCACCCGGCCTCCAGCGCCGCCAGCACGTTGGCGAGGCCCTGGCCGCGGGTGTTGTGGAAGTGGGCGGTGAGCTCGACGCCGGGCAGCTCGCCCGCGGCGCGCCCGAAGAACTCGCCAACCTGGACCGGGTTGGCCATCCCGGTGGTGTCGCCGAAGCCGATCTCGACCGCGCCCGCGGCGGCGAGCCGGGCGGCGATCTCGAAGACCCGGGCCGGGTCGACGTCGCCCTCGTAGGGACAACCGAAGCTGGTGCTGATCACGCCCTCGCAGCGGAGCCCCTCGGCGCGGGCGCGACCGAGCACCGCCTCGACGCCGCGCAGCGACTCCTCGACCGAGCGGTTGACGTTGTGGCGGTTGTGGCTCTCCGAGGCGGAGAGGAAGACATTGACCTCGTCGATCCGCTCGCGGTGGGCGAGCGCCGCGTCGAGCCCGCGCTCGTTGGGGACGAGGACGGAGACCGAGACCTCGTCGGGGATCCGCGCCCGCGCCAGCACCTCGCCGCCGTCGGCCAGCTGCGGGATCACGTCGGCGCGCACGAAGCTCGTCACCTCGAGCCGCCGCACCCCGGTCGCCGCCAGCATCTCGACCAGCCGCACCTTGTCGTCGGTCGCGATCACCTCGGGCTCGTTCTGGAAGCCGTCGCGGGGACCGACCTCACGCACCTTCACCTCACTCGGCCACATGACCGCCACTTTACCGAATGATCGCTCGGTTTTCCGCTACCGTCCCCTCATGGTCGGACCCCCCGAGCGCCCCGCCCTGCGCGCCCGCTGGGAACGCCGCCGGCGCGCGATCGTCGCCACCGCGGCGCGCCTCTTCGCCGAGCGCGGCTACCAGGCCACCTCGATCACCGACCTCACCGAGGCGACCGGCCTCGCGGCGGGTGGCCTCTACCACTACTTCGAGGGCAAGGACGACCTGCTGACCGCGATCTGCGAAGAGCTCCTGGAGCCGTTGCTGGAGCGGGCGCACGAGGTCGAGCGCGAGTCACTCGGCGCCCGCGACGCGCTCGCCGAGGTGATGACGATCTGGCTCGAACACGTCGCCGCCCACCGCCACCACCTGATCGTCTTCTCCCAGGAGCGCCACGCGATCGAGCGCCAGGCCCGCTGGCGCCACCTGCGCGCCCAGCGCAAGGAGTTCGAGACGATCCTCGCCGGCATCCTCGAGCGCGGCGAGGCGGACGGCTCGATCCTCTTCGAGGACCGCCGCCTGGCCCTCCTCGCCCTGCTCGGGATGGTCAACTACACCCCGGTCTGGCTCCGCCCCCGCGGCCGCCTCGATGCCGCCGAGATCGCCGAGGGCTACCTGCGGATCCTGCTGGGGGAGGCAGGCGGCGGCTCACAAGCGTCGGCCTGACCGCTCCCCCTCACCGCACCTTGCAGCTCCGCACCACGGTCGCCCGCATCTTCCGCCCGCCCGCGAACCCGTAGGTCGCCTTGGCGAAGGGGAAGACGGCGCCGGGGAAGCCGGCGGGGGCAGAGCAGGCGGCGGAGACGAAGGAGCGCTCCGCTCCCGCGTATCGGTAGATCCGGTGCAGGGTCATCTCGAAGCTGGCCAGGTAGGCCCAGGAGCTCGTGCCCTGCGGCAGCCGGGTGCTCATCACCGTGCCGAAGAGACCGGCGTGGTGGGAGATCCGGAAGGGCAGGACGAAGGCGCCCGGCGGGCTCCGGGCGTAGACCTGGGCAAGGATCTCCTTGTGCCCATGGACGACCGGGCCGTTGAAGGCGAGCAGGGTCGCGTCGACGGAGAACGGGGGCTGGGTCGGGACGTGGGCCTCCACGGTGACGTGGCCGTGGCCGACGATCGAGGCGCCGCAGGTCTCGCGGGCGTTCGATTCGGTGGCGGGTTGGATCGATCCGACCTTGCAGATCGGCAGACCCTTGTCGTAGAGACGGCCGGCGTCGTTGATCGCCACCGAGATCGTCTGCAACTGGGGGATGTCACCGCCTTTCTTGGCGCTCTTCACCGTCCCGGCGACACCGATCGAGATCGGGGCCGGGTCGGTCCGCGGCAGGGTGGCGGGTGCGAGATCTCCGTCGAAGGAGACGACCACGTCCCCCTGCTGGGAGAGCACCGCCGGGGCGGCCGTCGGGACGAGCAGGCCGGCGAGGAGCGTGGCCAGGAGGATGCGACGGGCCACCCGCCCCCGCATCCTCAGGAGAACCTCGAGGGTTCCAACCTGCAATAGGTGAAGCCGAAGGCGAGGACCGAGTCGTTGGCGAGGTTGGAGTTGCGGTCGAGCCGGACCGAGAGGGTCTGGGCCTTGCCCTTGTCCCCCTGGGCGAGCGCCTTGCCGATCCTGCCGAGGTAGGCGGCCTCGGTTTCGAGGTAACCCAGCCACTTGCCGAGCTTGGCTTCGTCGGCGGCCGGCCGCGGCACGGCCCGAAGCTGACCGATCGTCTTCTTCAGGGCCGATTCCGCCTTGGCGAAGTGGGTCGAGGCCAGCTTCAACTTCCCCGCCTTCACCTCTTCCTTGGCACCGGCGAAGATCTTCTCGTTGGCTTCGGTGTTCCTCTTGCAGATCGGCTCGACCCGGGCGACGTATCCCTCGCGGGTCAGTTCGGCGGCGGCGGCGGCCGGGACGACCGCCAGCGCCAGGGCGACCGCGAGGGTCGCGGCCGTCCTGCGGGTCACTTCTTCTTACCGCTCTTCTTGTGGCCCTTGTGCTTCTTCGTCTTCTTCCTGTGCTTCCTGCACTGCGCCTGGACCTTCGGCTTGAACTGGCGGACCTTGCCGTTCTGGCCGGTGAAGCGGACGATCGCCCGGCGCTTGGCCTTCTTCGAGCAGAGGTTTTCGGAGTTGACCAGGAGCCCCTTCCTGCCGCCGTTCATCTCGAGCACGAACCGCGACACCGGCGCGTCGGGGACCACCTCGAAGGTGTTGCGGATGCCATGGTTGGGCCCGCTGTCGACCTTGCCCCAGAGGGCGATGTCGACCTGGCCGTCGAGTGCGGCGACGAGGTCCGGCAGCTTCCGTTCACCGCCGTTGGAGCGTAGGTAGACGTTGCCTTCCAGCGGCTTTTCGAGCAGCGGCGACCAGGCCGTGGCGTGGCCGTAGATCGATCCGGGCGGACAGGCCGAGCCGTTGCCGTCGCCTTCGGCGAACTGGACCCTCGTGCAGACCGTCTTGATGTGGTTCTGTTCGAGGAACTCGGAGTGGGGCAGGTTGACCTGCGCCGTCGCGATGTTGGCTTCGCCCGGTTTCGCCGTGAGTTCGGCCCTGAACCTCGGTTTGGCGTTGCGCCTGGTCTTGCCGATCACCTTCAACTTCAGGTTGGGCTTGAAGGGCAGCGCATCGCAGCCGCCGACCTGGAAGCGGTTCGAAGGGTTGGCGGTGGCACCGTCGGAGGAGCCGATCGAGGCCGTCAGCACCTTCGCAGAGCAGTTCGTCGGATTGAGCGAAAACTGCGAGCGGTCGAGGTCGACCGTCACCGAACGCACCTTCAGCGGGATGCCCCGCAGGATCGTCGGGATCTGGTCCGACTTCGCCGTCAGCTGCGCCGTTTCGGGGTTGACGTAGATCGGCGCGCGTACGACCACATCGCCGAGGTCGAACGGGCCGGCGACCGCCGGGGTGATCACCACCGACGAGAGCGGCGCCCCCTTATATGGACCGGCGAGGTAGATCTTGCCGCCGACGTGGAGCGGTTCGGAGCCGACGCCGGCAGAGGTGTCGACGGTGCCGATCTGACTCGACCCCGAGCAACTCGGGTTCGCCGACTCTTCTTTGCCAGACCTGTGTTCGGCCGCGGAGATCGCCGAATCCGAGCAGTAGGGGATCCCCGCCAGCTTCCCGGTCAGGCCCGGGGGCAGGGTGAAGTCGAGCGAGCGCAGTTCCTGTTCGCCGTCCTTGCGGGCGATCTTGATCACCAGCGGCGAGTAGGCGCCGGCGCTCGGAGTCACCGTGCCCGCTTCGAGACTCGGCGAGAACGGCCGCGCCCCGGGCGAGGAAGCGCAGTTGCCCGACACCGTGAAGGAGTCGGAGGTCTGCGCCGGCGGGCCCGATTCGGGTGCCGACCAAGGGGTCATTTCACCGTGCGTACCGTACGTGCCGCAGACTTCGGGGGTCGCGAACTCCGAGCGCCCGCCGCCGCCGCGCAAGTGCAGCGTCAGGTCTTCGAAGCTCAGCTGCGGGTTGTAGTCGAAGGTCGCCGTCAGCTGCCCGGTCTGGGGATTCGGCTGCACTTCGCCCGGCAGCTTGATCAGCACCCCGCTCCGCGGGTCGTTGACCACGAGGTAGATCGCCAGCAGCGAGTGGAACGGGTTTTCTTCCTGCGCGGCGAGGAACACTTCGCCGACCAGCGGATCTTCCAGCAGCGGCGTTTCCACGTTCACCGTCCCCAACTTCGAGGCATCGGGGCAGCTGGGCTGAGCTTCGGTGAACCGGATCGGATTGGGCAGCGGGAAGTTGGTGCCCTTGAGGCCGATCTGGGCCTCCGAGCACGAAGCCAGCCCGTTGGCCGACGATGGATTCAGCGACAGCCCGGCGGGCAGCGTGACCACGGTCTTCTTCAGGTGCGGCGTGGCCAGTTTGTCGGGAGTCGAGATCGCGCTTTGGTCGATGTGCAGGTGCGCGGTGGCCCCGACCGGGGTCGAGCCGGTGGTCGAGGTGGGCTGAAAGGAGAAGGCGACCTGACCTTTTCCGGTCTGCGGGTCATACGTCTTGAATTCGAGCTTGTCGCAACCGACGACAGGCGGCAGCACTTCCTCGGCGCCCGTGTACACGTCCGGTTCTTGGTAGGTCGCCGAGGCGGTCTTGACCACCGGCGCTTCCCGTGCCTCTTCGGCGCAGTCGGTCGGGTTGGACAGGAACGCCTTGTTGTTGCTGGCGGCGGGCACGCCTTCGAGCGAGGCGAACGAACCGAAGATCGGCTCGTAGTTCGGGTTGTTCGGCGCCGTGATGCGGATGCCGAAGTCTTCTTCGCCCCGGACCGAGGCGAGCAGGCTCTGGATCGGGAAGGCGATCTTCGTCGTGAACTCGGCCGCCGTCCCCTGAGCCGGAATGTCGTTGAAGATTGGGAAAGCCCATTCCGTCGAAGAGGCATTGAGGGCGTTGAGGATCGGCTGGAAGTTGCCGATGATCGCGCTTTCGCCGCAGAGCAGGCCGTATTCATTTTCGGTGAGCTGGCTCTGCGGGCACCGTTCGGTGACGAGCGGGTTGCCGGCGAAGCCCGGCGGCAGGTCGACGATCACGTTCTTCGAATCGCCCGCCGGCACGAGGTTGCCCGAGGTGGCGCGGACCGTGTTGAGCAGGAAGTAGCTCTCGGCACTGGTCGGGTGGGCGCCGGCCTGCAGCTCGGGTTCGCCGTCTTCGTTGAAGGCCCCGGCCCAGAAGGCGGCCGGGCCGGCCTTCGCCTGTTGCGGCGAGATCACCACCGGGATTTCATACGTGACAGATTTCGCCCCGCCGCCCGAGATCGTCACCGGGACTTTGCCACTGGACGCCACCGTCGGTTCGACTTCGACCGGGACGCTGATGCCGCCCGCGGGGTCGAACGGAGGCACTTCTTCGTGCGAGTTGCAGACGACCGTGCTCGAGCCGGCGGGCGCGGGGCAGGTCCAGCCCCCCGTCCCTTCGGCTTCGGCCGCGGTCACGACGCCCGGCGGCAGCGGCCCCAGTTCCACTTTCTGGTTGCCGACCGCGGGCGCGGCACCGACGTTGGTCGCCGCGATCACGATTTCACCGGTCCCCGGACCGCCGGGGAGCACGGTCAGGATTTTGACGATCGCGTGTTCGCCTTCCAGTTCGGAGCTTTCGGCCGTGAGTTCTTCGACGTCCTGGTTGGCCAGCGAACCGCGGAAGTCGACGAAGTAGGGATGGGCTCCTTCTTCACCGCCGGGGCCGCCGCTGACGCTGACGTTCCCGGCGCCGATCGTCGGCATCCCTTCCAGCGCGGTCTGCACCGCGGAGGCCGGCGCGTCGAAGTCGAGGGGCGCGGTCGTCTGGCTCCCGGTCAGGGCGAAGGGTTCTGGTTCGATCGAGCCTTCGATCGGGAACTTGGAGATGTTCAGCGTTTCCGTGCCGACCGCGGTGACCTTCGTTCCCGGCTGCAGTTTTGCGCCGCTCACCACGTCACCGACTTCGAAATGGCCCGAGGACGTCGTGACACCCGTGATTTCCTTCGGGATCCCGAGCAGGAAGGAGAAGCCTTCGGTTTCGGTGGCAGCCTGTGACATTTCGATCGTCGGTGCCGAGGATGGCCCCGAGATGCCCGTGATCGTCGTTCCCGGCGGCAGGTTGCCGCCGCCGAAGGTCTTGATCTCCTGTCCGATCGCGAAGGTCGGATTGATCGCGAAGGTGATGTGGGCGATGTTGCTGCCTTCGGTCAGGCCGCCGACGCCGAAGGCCTCCAAGACCGAGCCTTCGCCTTCAGCCGCCTTCTTCAGCAGGGTGAAGGTGCCGCCTTCGGCGAACACCGAGACCCGCTGGATCTCAGACTGCTTCGGCGGCAGGTTGGTCGGGCCGGTGGCGCCGAGGATTTTCCACCCGGGCGATTTTTCAGGCAGTTTTTCGGCATGGGCCACCGCGGCAAACGCCGTGCAACCGAGCAGAGCGAGGGCGAGGACCAGAAACGCGTAGCTGCCTGCTTTTCTTGCCGTCCTCACTTGCCTGCCCTCCGGTCATTGTTGGCGTGTCGTGCGTCGCTCTTGGCGGGCTTCTTCTTGCCCTTCTTGTGGTGCTTCTTCTTGTGGTGCTTCTTCTTGGACTGCTTGTGGTGCTTCCTCTTCTTGGACTGTTTCTGCTTGGGTTCCTGCGGCGTCGGGCTGCCCGGGCCGTTGAAGGTCGAGCTGCCCGGCGCCGATGTCGCTGGTGGCTGCTCGGTGGCCTGCCCAAGGCAGGAGTTCTGCCCTTCCGACCGTGAGTCGCACGGAGCGGGCGGCGGCGGCGGTTCGGGGAACCCGCCGCCGATTCGCGCGTCGTAGACCGAGAAGCGACCGTCGTGGTCTTCCCAGGTGAGGCTGTCGGGACTCGAGAAGTAGAGGTCCGTGCCTTCCAGGCTGGCGCCGCCGAACCTCACGGTGGTGCCGAGCAAGCGGGGTTTGACCGAGCCTTCGGCATCGCTGGCGATGTCGAAGACCTGACCGTGCGCCCACTCGTAGAGGCTGCCGCCGCCGGTCGCCGACGAGGGCGCTCCCGGCGCGAGTTCGTCACCCGAGGTGAAAAACACGCGCGCCTTGCCGTTGACGACGACGAGGTTGCGCGGCACGCTTTCCGGCCCCATCTCGTTCATCGGGTTGGCGGAGAAGCCCTCGTTGAGGAGCGTCAGGGTATTCGCCGATGGCTGCCCGTTCTGGCGACAGGAGACGCAGACGGTCGCTTCTTCGCCTGCCGCGTCCGCGTCATAGAGATAGACCTCGGACACACCGCCGCTGTGGTAGGCGGTGTTGTCCGCGCTCGATTCGAACATCAGGTAGCGACCGCTGAGGTCGACCCGCGAGGTCCACTGGTTGAGCCGGTCGATCGACACGTTGCGCAGGTCTTCCTCGGTGACCGTGCCGACGAAGCTGACTTCGCCGCCGTCGGCGCCGTAAAGCGAGACCGTTTTGCTGCGTTCGTTCTGCGCGAGCGTCCTGCCCTGACCGGGGACCAGCTGCGCGCTGGCCGCGAAGTAGACGTGGGAGCCGTCATGGGAGGCACCGACGAAGCCGGCGACGTCCGCCGCGCCACCCGGTGCGTCTTCGATCGACAGGTCGGTCAGCTTCGAGTTTTCGAGGTTGTATTCGTAGAGGTCGGTGCCTTTGCTGCTTGATTCGCTGGTCAGTCCGGCGTTGGCGGTGAAGAACACTTTCGACCCGTCCGCCGTGGCGTACTTGAATGCCGCGCCTTCATCGGGAACCAGGGTTTCCGACAGCGACAGGTCGTGCGTCACTTTGCCGTTTTCGCGGACGAAAACCCCGACCTTGCCGATCTCTTCCGGGTTGGGGCTGTACTGCCGCGTGGCGGTGAAGAAGACGCGACTGCCGTCAGCGGACACCAGGTTGGCGGAGTCTTCGCTGCCCCCGGGTTGCGCGGCCGCCACTTCTTCTTCTCCCGGTTCGCCGCCGGCTGCCGGGACGTAGCCGACGCCCCGCAGCTTCCCTTCTTCCCATTCGTAGAGATGTTCCCCACTGCCCGCGACCGGGACGCCGGGGTAGGTGTTGCCGGTCTTGAAGACCACCTTGCCGCAGTTGTCCGAGACGCCGTAGACGAAGTAGCTACGGGACCCCGAGATCTGTTCAGGTGGCAGCTTGGTGATCGCCGTGTAGGAGCCGTCGGGATGGTGGAGGTACAGGTTCGTCCCACCTGAGTCGAACGTGTACTGCGCCCCGGGATCGTTGGTCAGCGGGGTATACGCTTCCGAGGCGCCGCAGGAGAGGTTCCGCGCGAGCATGCGGACGACGCCCGAGTGATCGGACCCGGTCTGGTTGACCGCCTTCAGCGGCGTGCTCAGCTGCGTCGAGCTCCACCCGTCGGCGCCACGCGTCCCGCGGTAGAGGACTTCCGCCCCGGTCGTCGATCCGGGGAAGCCCGCTTCGACGATGTAGGCGAGGGAGCCGGGTTCGTTCCCGGCCTGGAAGTGCAGTTCCGCGCTGCCTTTCGAGGTGCCGGGCGCCGCGACAGGGCCCGGTTCCCGCGGTGAGACCATCTCGAAGCAGCGCCCGTCCGGCAGGCCGCACGAGTTCAGCGTTTCCGCTTCCTGGTCGGGACTGCCGGCGGTGCCCGCATTGTTCGTGGCGACCACGCGGTAGTGGTAGACGGTGCCGGGGGACAGCCCTTTCAGCTTCGCCGTCACCAGCACAGGTTCGGTGCCCGAGCCGATGAACGGTTCGTATTCGGCCGGGACATCGTTCCCGTATTCGCCGCTCGTCCCCCACTCGAAGTGGTAGGAGGTGCCGAAGCCGCTGGGGTTGACCTTCGCTTCGATCGTCACTGCGTTCTCACTCGCGTCACGAGCGCGAAGTTCGGTGAAGCGCGGCACGCCGAGCGTGGTGAAGGTTTCTTCTTCGCCTTCATGCACGCCTTCGGAATTGGTCGCCACGAGGCGGAACCGATACTTGTGGCTCGCCTGCAGTCCGCTGATCGCCGCGCTCACCGGATGTGCGTTGAAGTCCGGTTCGATCGTTGCCGCCGGCGGCGAGCAGGGAGCCGTGTTTTCGTAGCCGGGGTGGCTGGTCAGCCCGTATTCGAAGAAGCAGTTTTCGAAGGCCAGCCCTTCGGGCCGCAGCGTCCCATTGAGGGTCGCTGAGGTCATTTCGATGTTGGTGGCCGGTTCGGTGGCGACCGCGAAGGCCGTGCTGAAGCGGATCGCCTCGCTGCGTTCGAGCCCGTTTTCGTTTTCGGCCAGCAGTCGCAGTTCGTATTCGGTCCCGTTGGGCGTCAGGCCTTCGATCGAGGCATGCACCGCGTGTTCGGCGTTGTCGGTCGGGATCGACCCTTCGCAGGGCACGGGTGGTTCCCATGCCGTGCGGTACGGGCCGACTTCCCCATATTCGAAGTAGCAATCTTCGACTTCGACCCCTTCGGGATCCACCACGCCGGTGAGCGTCGCCGCAGTGCCCGTGACTCCGCTCGGCGGGTTGACGGTGACGGTCGGCGTGATCGCGGGCTGACCGTAGACGGCGACCGCGGTCGGCGGAATGCCGAGTCTGGTGTAGATGATGTAGACGTTCCCGGAGGCATCGGTGGCGAATTCCTGGATACTGGGTTCGTTGGGTTCCCCGGTGAACTTTTCCGATTCGAGGTAGAGGCGAGAAAGGACCGGGCCCAGGGTGTCCCCCGTGCCCGCGAATTCGATGATCTCCGTTGGCGATTCCTGGTTCAGCAGGTGCCCGGTGGTCGGATCGACCGCGATCGCCCCGAAGTGCCCTCTTTTTTCGATGATCTGGTATTCGCCGGTCGCGGCGTCAAGCTTGGCGATCCTGGCGCCACCGTCGGGGTTGCCCGAGTTACCGCCTTGGTTGGTGACGAAGATCGTGCCTGCGGTCGGGCCGGTGCCGACCGCCATGTCGCACGGGCCTTCGATGTCCGGCGTCGGCGTCCGCCAGACCACGTCGAAGTTGGTCACCGGGTTGGTCGTCGAGGCGTACTTGATGATTTCGGTGGTGGTGCTGACATATACGGCCCCGCTCTGGTCGACGACGACGCCACAGGCGCCGTTGAAGTCGTCGAATTCCGCGCCGGTCAGCTGTCCGAGATATTTGCCCCCGCCGGCGAAGATGTCGACCAGGCTTTCGTTCGGCTGAGTCAGGTAGATGTCGCCGGCACCGGCACCGGTGGATTCGTCGACCGCGAGGTGGCCGGAGCTGGTCACGATCATGTTCTGCGGCGTCTGGTCGCACGAGGCGGGTTCTTCGTCACAGGATTTGCCGCCTGGTCCCGGGGCGCCGTCGATCGAGTTTTCGCCGAGTTCGGAGAACACGTCCGGCGTCCCGTCTGCCTTGTAGCGCTGAAACGAGCCCGGTTCGTTGAAGCCGACGCCTTCGGCGGCCAGCACGTCTCCGTTCGTCCCGTCGACCCCGATCAGCCTCCCCCATTCGTATTTGGGCTGCGCCGCGGAACCGAACTGTTCCTTGAACGGGCGCTGGTACTGGGTGGCGCCGGCCGTGGCGGCGAAGACGAGGACGAGGAGCGCGGTCAGCGACAGGACCGTGATCGGGATGGCGCGGCGGGAGATGCCGCGACGGCGCTGGGCTGAGGGCGCACCACTCCCGTCGGCTCCGCCGAAGGACGCACGGGTGGCGAAGGCTCCACGGATGAGACGGCTGAGGCCGGAGGCCTGGCGCTGGGTCGATCCCGCGGACGATGCCTTCGCTCGAATTCTCAAAGCTGCTCCTTGCTCGTGATGGCCTGATGTGGCACTGGGAACCGGTCGGGAGCACCCGACCGACGGCAACAAACAGGCGATCCGGAGAACACAGGGGCCTTCGACCGTCCCGCACTGCGCGGACCGGCGTCGGCGGACACACTCGTGCGTCCTGAGCTGCGCTCCATCTCGCCTCCAGTTCTCAGCAGGTACTCCGGACGACCCTCTCGAGCGCCGGCACCCTGCGTTGCCCTTTCCCTGCCAGCCTCCCTGGGCTGACTCAGCCTCCCTGGCTGACGGGTGGAAAGGTAACAGAGTTAGAGGTCAGATGTCTACAAAAACTTGGCCGGTTGTTTTCACCCAAAAAATTAGGAGGCAGACCCGGCGCTCACGATGCGAGCCGGGCCGCCTCCTCGCGGCCGAGATAGGGAGTGAGGACGAGCTCGGTCACGTCGGGCAGGAGGGCGCTGATACCCGCGCCACCCGCCTCTCCGCTCGCCGTGAGGATCACCGCGGCGAGACCGCCGGCGATCGCGTATTCCGAGGCGGCCGTGGCGCTGCGGGCGCGCTTCGGTCGCCCTTCGCCGAGGATCTCCACGAGCCGAGTCAGGAACTCGCGTTGGACGGGGGCGATCTCGCCGCCCGCCGCCGGCGGGACGGCTAGGCAGAACTCGACCAGATCCGGGTTGGCCGCCAAGGCATCGAGCAGGGCAGCCAGCCGGGCGCGGACCTGGGCGCCCCACCCCACAACTCCCTCGCCGGCGCGATTCATCACTGCGAGCAGAAAGTCGGAAACCTGACGGTAGACGTCGAAGAACGCCTCCTGCTTGTCGGCGTAATAGTTGTAGAAGGTGCGCCGCGAGACCCCTGCGGTCGCGACGACTTGGCTGACCGTGGTCTCGTGATACCCACGCTCGGCGACGACCGCGATCATCCCGGCGGCAATCCGCCGACGTTGGTTCTCGACCACGAAATCACGCGGCAGGCCGTGGCGGCCGGGAGGAAGACGTGGCAGCCCCGCAGATCGCTCGCTGGCTCGTTTTCTCGCCGGCACGGCGCCAGCTTATGTCTCGGGCGGTCGCCAAGGACGGGTGCCAGAACGGGTCGTCTCGAAAGCGCGGAGCCCCGGTGATGCACGGCCGCCGTCGGGACAGCCCTATCGCTCTTCGCGGCGCGCGAGGTCGGCAGGCGGCGCGATGACCAGCTCGGCCCGCGCCGTCTCCTCGCCGAGATAGGGCCGCACCGCCGCGTACATCAGCACCGGCACCGCCTCGACCGGCTTGACCGGAAGGCCACTTTCCTGCGTGCGCCGCAGCGCTTCGACGATCGCCCCGACCGCCACCATCGCCGCCGAGCGCGGGATCGCTGTCGGGTCCGGGGCGACGCCCCGCCCCGCATCGATCAGCCCGGCCGCCCAGCTGAAGACCTGGTCGCGCCGCGCCCGCGCCAGATCGTCTGCTTCGAGGACCCCGACCATGCCGAACCAGGTCATCTCGGGGTTCTCGAGTATGTAGCGGGTCGTCTCATAGGCCGCCGCGCGCAGATTGTCCGGCCAGGTCGCGACGGCATCGTAGGCGCGGCCCGCCCGCTCCACGTAGGCGTCGATGTGGGCCTCGAGCACCCGCAGGGCCGCCTCGTCCTTGCCGGCGAAGTGGTGGTCGAACTCCCGCCGGGTCATTTCCGCCCGCACCATGAACTCCTCGACGGTCGCCGTCGCATAGCCGCGATCGTGGATCGTCGCGACGATCGCCGCGGCGATCGGGTGGGCGAGCAGCGCCGCACCCTCGAGGGGATCCCAGGCGGCGATCAAGTCCGCTCCGATATGAGCGTGAGGTGAAAGGAAGCTAGTCGCTCGCGGCGGGCAGCTCGCGAGTGAGCCGCGACAGACGGCTGGTGCCGACGATCGGCTCGAGCAGCAATGGGGCCGTTTCGGCGAGGAGCTTGGCCGGGTCGTGCCGGCGCGCTTCGAGCAGGCACTGCTGCAGGTAGAAGGCCAGCCCCCAGACCGCGGCTCGCTCGAAGCTCGGCGGCAGCTCGGCGGCATCGGAATGGGCGCCGCGGCCGGTCGAGAGCCAGACCACCGCGCTGTCGAGGACGGAGTCGTAGCGAGACATGGCGACCGGCCCCCCGGACTGGGCCTCGACCAAGAAGAGCCTCGCCGACAGCGGCTCCTGGCAGAGGAACCGCAGCAGCGCCGTCAGGCCTCGGTAGGTGCGAGCGTCCCAGCCCTCCTGCTCGGTGCCCGCAGCCTCGATCTTCGCCATAGCGTCGGCGACGACCCGATCCAACGCGGCAAGGAAGCATGCTTCCTTGCCCTCGAAGAGTGAGTAGAAGTTGCCGACACCGACCTTGCCGGAAGCGAGCAGGTCGTCGACCGTGGTCGCCTGGTAGCCACGCTTGGCGAAGACCGGGATCGCGCTGGCGAGCACCCGCTCGCGCTGGTGATCGGCGAGGACCTCGCGGGAGACCCGCTCTTGGCCCAGCGGTTCCCCACGCAGATGCTCCGGCAGCTCGACCATGGTCCGAGCATACAAACGTCTTGAGCGCTTCTCCTGGCATCCCTGCTTGCCTGCGGCGTTCCCTGTCAGAGACCTGTCGAGCTTCTGTGAGCGCAACGTCTCCAAAGCATTGGTAGGTTGGTCGCGAAATCGTAGGGGTATGCGCAGCAAGGTGCCAACACCCCTGGCAGGCGGGAAAAAATGGCGAAGAGGCGCTTTGAGCATCGCGAGAGCGGGCGGGCCGAGCCTTCCCCTGAAGCGGAGAAGACAGAGCTGCAGGAGGCGACGGAGCGCGCACTCCTCGTGCTGAGCGGCGAGCGAGGCTATACCCGCACCACCGTCGCGGAGGTGTTGCGCAGGAGCGGCTCCAACCGCACCCGCTTCTACTCCACCTGGACCAGCAAGGAGGATTGTTTCGGCTCCGCCTACGCGGCGGCCGCCGAGCCGCTCGCCGCTCGCCTGTTGGCCGCCTGCGACGCCGCGTCCGACTGGGGCACGGGCGTCGCCGCCGCCCTGACCGAGCTCGGCCGCTTCACCGCACGCGAGCCGAGCCTGGCCGCCGGCCTGCTCGGCGAGGTCCGCGTCGCGGGCGGAACCGCGCCGGCGCGGCGGGAAGAGCTGGTCGAGCGGCTCGCGCGGGCGATCGACCGCGGCCGCGGGAACTCCCTCGTGTCGCCGCCGCCCTACACGGCGCGGTTCCTCGTCGAGGCGATCGAGGCGACGGCGATCCGCTCGCTTGCCATGGGACAGCCCCTCGACGAGGTCTTGCCTGATCTTCTCTTTCTCGCCTATGCCTATTACCGCGGTCTCCCCGAGGCCCGACAGGCTGTCCGACGCTTCTCGGTGGCGCGGCGGTGAGGCAGCCCCAGGGATGTTGAGCATCGTTCATTCACATATATCTGTTATTTAGAGACGCGTCGCTTATAGTGGGCTCCACCTGTCGGCGCCGTGCACGGCGCTCCCTGGGCAGGTGGCCTCGGAACCCTGGGCGGTGCCCCAACCGCCATCGAGAGGCCGGCGGACGTCTCTGCATCCCTGGGAGGCGCCGCGAGAGGCATCGGCGACCGGCTCCGCCCTCCCAATGGCGGCTCCGGTCCCGGTGCCGCCCCTCGATCGGGCTCGCCGCGCCGTGCGAAACGGGTCGTATGGACCGGGTAAGGAACAGCGCTGGATGGTCGATGCCGCGAAGGGCGCGCGCCGGATGGGCGGAGCGTCGCGGGGTCCGAGGTGGGTCCGGGGTCTGTGTAGGCATCGCGGCCGTCCGAGATGCGTC